>CANBYM010000253.1 GCA_947373605.1 Comamonadaceae bacterium | reverse complement strand
AACCGCGCCCGCATGGAAGGCATTGTGGTGTTCGACTACGCCGACCGCTACCACCTGGCCATCGCCGAAATGGCTGGCTACATCAAAGATGGCCGCATGAAGAGCAAAGAAGACATCGTGGTCGGTCTGCAGACCTTCCCCGAGACGCTGCTCAAACTCTTCAACGGTGAGAACTTTGGCAAGTTGGTGCTGCAGATTGCTACAGAATAGATAGCTTCTTGCGCATATTCCACGGGGGCTAGAGGGCTATTTGGCTGTAAATTCCCCTGCTTGGCGCATCGCCAACTGCACCGCAACGGTGCTAGCCCGCCGGGTCAAACCTTGAACGCAGCCACTATTCTCGCTACTCGCTGCCGGATTTCCGGCAAATCGGCGGAAATGGTCTTCCACACCAATTCGTAGTCCACTTCGAAGTAGCCGTGAGCTACTCGATTGCGCATGGTGTACATCACAGCCCAAGGAACATCGGCATGTGTCTGAGCAAAGGCCGAATGAAACTTTTCGACGTTGTGCGCCGCTTCTCCCAAAATTTCAAAGTTGCGAACTACCGCGTCTTGCGTCTTTTCGTCGCCCAGGAAAGATTGCTCCGACATGGCATCCACATACCGACTAATGCGATCTACCGCCTCCAAAATGTGTGTCAGGTAATCTATGACGCGCAACGCATCCGACTTGCTCACAGTGGCTGTGCCTCGGCAATAACTTGAGAGCGAAAATTTTCTGGTAAACCTTTGGGTGTCAGTACGTCGACCGCCACGCTGAGCAGTTGCCCCAATTCCAGCTGAATTTTTGCAATGTCCATCATGGTGGTATCTGGCATGGGCTCGACGAGAATGTCCAGATCACTGCCCTCGGTGTCGTCACCATGCACCACCGAACCAAAGACGCGCACGTTTGTCACACGATGGCGCAGGGCGATCGCGCGAATGGCTTCGCGGTGCGTGTGCAGTGCTGTTGAAGGGCGCATGGGGGTGATTTCCTTATTCAAGGTGATTCTTTGTATCACAAGTGCCCGGCAGATGATCGCCGGACCACACGGTCTAGTGCTTCTTACTGATCTTCAAATCGGTCGAAACCATTTCGAAATGTTTGAAAACCTCGAGAATCTCTTTTTCAATTTCTGCTGAGCGCTGCGGATCAACCGGTACCGGCTTGTTACTGCCTTCTTGGACCACAGACTCCATCGCAAAGGATTCGACCAGGAGTTCTGACATGCGTTTGGCATCAGACAGCACCGGTTGTAGAGGGTCAGAACTTGGCAGTTGCGCTTTGCTTAAAGCAGTAACTACATCCCGCATCATGGGAGCAAAAACCGTGCGACTTCTTTCGTCGGACTCACGCTCTGATATTTTCCCTGCTTTGACCTGCTCGGCCTCGCGCTTCATGGCTTGGAGCGCATCGTTCATCGTCCGCATCCCGTCTGCAAAAAATAGTCCCCCTCGTTGATCAACCTGTGCGGCGGGTGCAATGCTTACCAGGCCAGCCGTCGCACTAACAGCTATGAGCAGCCCCGTCAGCGCGCGACTTGTGTAGTTCCGAACATACTTCTCAAGGTCGAAACGCTCTGGCAGGATGTAGGCCAAAAGGCAGCCCGCCAACAAGCCCCCAACATGGGCTGCATTATCAATGCCCGGTTTGGAAAAACCCTGTCCAAGTGAGTAAAAAATGAAGAACGCAGCGCTCCCAAGCGTCTGCTTACCCAGCGTCTTTGGCAATTGATTGCGGTGCTGCAACATTGCTACAAGGAGAGCGCCGGCGACACCAAAGACCGCACCCGAAGCTCCTACAGAGACCGCCTTTTGCGCCGAAAAATGCAGACTGAGTGCGCTGCCGAAAAGTCCTGAACCCAGGTAAATCAGCGCAAATAGCCGATGGCCATAAATACGCTCCACCGTGATACCCACGCTGTAGAGTCCAAGCATATTTAAAGCAACGTGCATCAGACCGCTGTGCAAAAACATGGCGCTGACCATGCGCCACCACTCCCCGCGTTGCACTTCAGATGCCGCATTGCCTCCCCAGCGCAACAGCAGGTCAGATGGACTAGCAGCAATACCTGCGCCATACATCAGCGATGCTAGCCACACGCCAGCGTTGATGGCAATTAATCCGTAGGTCAGCCAAGGTATCGGGGCAAAAGATTTCAGACGGTTTTGAAATTCCTTCTCTTGCGTCAGCTGGTTTTCTAGCTTCGGCGGAGTATCCCCAAAGCCACCGCTATGCACATGCTCCTGAATGGCCCTGAACAGGTTTTCTTGCGCAGTCTGGTCCAAAGCAGAGAGATTAAGCATAGGGCGCGCAGTGTTATTGCCAGTCCAAAAATTGCGTTTATCGAGGCGCCCTGCCGAGGACTTGAGAACAAGTTGCAACATTGGCGCGTTTTGCACCTTGGTTAGCGCAACCTCCGAAACATCCTTCCACTCGTAGCGCTTCGATTTCCCACCAAACGCTGGAGACGCTATCCCGCTCGCATCGACGGTGGCAAATACCTTGCCGCTGTGCATTTGCTTTCTTAGAAACCAATCCATCAGGCCTGTAAAGACCAACATAAATAGAGCTACGAACCAACTAAAACCGCCTTTAGACGTCGCTGCTGGCACAGCAACGGCGATGGCGACGCCACCCCATAAGCCAAGCCGAGTTAAGTTGATTGCGCTCCTTTTTGAAGCGTAAAAATGCTCCTGCGGCTGCGCCGATGACTGATCTATTTCCATTCCATCCCCTGATTTTTATACGTCGAAAAATTCGACTAAGTCGATTTTATGGGGGGGATGTCAACGGCGCAGGATAGCCGTCAATCGCCAGCTTTATGTGATTTTTTTCACTGAAAATTACTCTGGACGCTACCAATTTAATAGCTGCTTGCGCATATTCCACGGGGACTAGAGGCCTATTTTGCTTCTAAAATCTAGTCCAACAACGCCGCGTACACCAGATTGCGAAACAGCGGCCGGTAGACGGTGCGCTGGTTGGGGGCCTGGGTGAGCAAGATGGCAAAGAAGTCTTTGGCCGGATCGACAAAAAACACCGTGCCCGAGACGCCACTCCAGTAGTACATGCCTGCGCTGCCGAGCTGGTTGCCCAGGCCTTCTTGCAGGCGCACGGCAAAGCCCAGGCCAAAACCGTGGCCGGGGGGCAGCAGGTCGCGGGAGCGGCCGGTGCGGTTGACGGGAATGTCGCCCAGGTGGTCAGCCGTCATCATCCGCACGGTGGCGGGGCCCAGAATGCGCACGCCGTCGAGCGTGCCGCCACTCTGCAAGCACTGCAAAAAGCGCGCGTAGTCCAGCACTGTAGAGCCCAGTCCCCCGCCACCGGATTGCAGCGGCACGTTTTGGCGCAGATCGATCATCGGCATCTGCGTGCCGCCGTCGGGGTCGTGCGCAAATGGCTCGGCGATGCGGTGGTGCTTGTGGGGCGGCACGACAAACGCTGTGTCCACCATGCCCAAGGGGCCAAGAATGTGCTGTTGCAAGTAGTCGCCCAGCGGCTGGCCGCTGACCACCTCGAGCAGCGCACCCAGCACATCGGTGGCGCGGCTGTACTGCCAAATGGAGCCGGGCTGCGTGCGGTACGGTATCTGCGCCAGCGCATGGGCAGACTGGGCGTTGCTCTGGTCACGCGAGGCCAAGCCCGCCTGCGCGTACTGCGCCTGAATAGCGTCGTCGCCGAGTATTTCGTAGGTGAAGCCCGCGGTGTGACGCAGCAGGTCTTGCACCGTGGGTTGCGCTTGCACCGGCTGCAGTGGCGTGCCGTCATCTGCCAGTGCCACCATCGTGTGGGCGAAAGCGGGCAGGTATTTGTCGACCGGGTCGCTCAGCAACAATTGGCCGCGCTCCAACAGTTGCATAACGGCCACCGAGACGATGGGCTTGGTCATGGAATAGATGCGAAAGATGCTGTCCATCGCCATGGGCGTGCCCATCTGCGGGTCTTGATGGCCCACGCACATATTCAGCACCACCTGGCCGTGCTGCGAAACGAGCGCCACTGCACCAGGCAGGCGCTGTTTGTCCACCTCGCGCTGGAACACGCGCACCAGATGCTCGGTGCGCTCGGGGCAAAAACCGCTCGTTTCGTTAGCTGCCATAACGCTGCCGTGCCAGTGCTGCCCCCTTCGCCAGCGCTTCGAGTTTCTTGACCGCGACCTCGCGGCTCATGGGGGCCAAGCCACAGTTGGTGCAGGGGAAGATGCGGTTGCGCGGCACGTATTTCAGAGCCTCGCCAATGGTGTCGGCAATTTGCTCGGGCGTTTCGATCTCGGCGCTGGCCACATCGATGACGCCGACCATCACGTCTTTGCCTTGGAGCAAGGCCATTAAATCGGGCGGCACATGCGAGTGGTAGCACTCCAGACTCACTTGCTGGATGCTGCTGGCAGCGAGTGCGGGGAACACCTGCGCGTATTGCCGCCATTCACCGCCCAGGGTTTCTTTCCAGTCGTTATTGGCCTGGATGCCGTAGCCGTAGCAAATGTGCACAGCGGTGGTGCAGGTCAGGTCCCGCGCGGCGACCTCCAGGGCCTTCACGCCCCAGTCTGCAGCGTCTTGCATGTAGACGTTGAAAGCGGGTTCGTCAAACTGGATGATGTCCACGCCGTCGGCCTGCAGCGCCAGGGCTTCCTGGTTGAGCAGCTCGGCAAAGGCAAACGCCATGGTCTTACGGTCACCATAGAAGCGGTCGGCCACGGTGTCCACAATCGTCAGCGGGCCGGGCAAGGTGAATTTGAGCTTTTTCTGGGTGTGGGCGCGGGCCAGTTGCGCTTCAAACGCGTGCACACGGCCTTTGAGGCGCAGTGGTGCAATGACCTGGGGCACCTGGGCTTCGTAGCGGTTGTTGCGGATGCCCATGGTGACTTTGTTCTCAAAGTCGATGCCGTC
>CANBYM010000252.1 GCA_947373605.1 Comamonadaceae bacterium | reverse complement strand
TGATATAAGCAACCCGGGATTCCTGTGCGAATGAAACCGACGCAGCAAGTGCCAAAACGATGCCCGCAACAGCGTTGAAATATGATGTCTTCATTAGAAGGAAGTTCCAATCTGAAATTGCAATTGTTGTATTTTATCGCCATCGAACTTACTGATGGGTTTCGCAAAGGCTAGGCGAAGCGGACCCACCGGTGAAACCCAGCTAATGCCGACACCCGCTGAGGTTCGCATGGATGAAAAATCAATAGATTCATTCGCGTCGTAAATACTGCCAGCGTCAAAAAAACCATACCAACGCAAGGTGCGGTCATTGCCACCGCCGGGCAATGGGGAGAGCACTTCGGCGTTAAAGGTAATCTTTTTTGCGCCTCCGGTTGCTGTCAGCCCGAAATTACGCTGCGATTCTGTGGTCAAGCTCCCCTGCTCAAACCCGCGTACCGATCCCAAACCGCCTGAGTAGTAATTTTTGAACACTGGATAGGCCAATCCATCGGTACCAGCGCCCATTGACACTTCAGTGTTAAACGCTGCTGTTGTCTTTTTAGAGATCGGATAAAACTGCTGAAGCTGTGCGGTGCCACGCATGTAACGCAATTCACCGCCCACACTCCATTCACCGTTTAAACGCATGACCCGCCCGGTGCTCGGGACCAACGCGCTGTCACGTGTGTCTCTGGCCCAACCTACCGTGAGTGGAAGGGCGTTGGTGACTGAACCAAACTGGTTGATGAAATCCAAATATACGTCCGGCATATAGGTGCCATTAACAATTTCCGTTCGATCGATACCGGCACCAATAAACACGGTGTCGGTATCAGTGAACGGCACACCGTACCGGATTGATCCACCAGTGGTCTGAACAGAATAGCTGTTTACGTCCGAATACGGCCTGCTAGTCCGCTGGTACAAGTCTATGCTGCGTGAAACTCCGTCTTCGGTCACATAAGGGTTCGTAGTGCTAAATACCAGCGTGCGGTTGTACGCGCTCGTGTTGACCTCAACGCCCAGGGAACTACCGGAGCCGAATGCATTATCTTGACGGAATCCAAAAGTGATGCCAAGGCCATCGCCACTGGAAAAACCGGCCCCCAGAGACAGACTACCTGTCGGCTTTTCCGCAACCGAAACGGTTAAATCAACCTGATCCGGTGCCCCTGGCACCTCTTGTGTGTCCATCGTTACTTCTTTGAAGTATCCCAAACGGTCCACTCGGTTGCGGGACTGGCGAATTTTCTCACCGTCGTACCAAGCGGCC
Organism: Comamonadaceae bacterium; assembly: GCA_947373605.1. Lineage (GTDB taxonomy): Bacteria > Pseudomonadota > Gammaproteobacteria > Burkholderiales > Burkholderiaceae_C > Allorhodoferax. The sequence goes on along the minus strand of CANBYM010000252.1, from coordinate 3,632 downwards.
TCCAATTGGCGGAACTCACGGCGTATCACTTCATCACGGGTACGGTCATTGCCGGCCACATTGATGCGACGCACATAAACACGGCGCGATGGTTCTCCCACCAAGGTAATTTCCACCCGGTTTGTGGCGCGGTCAATGTCAGTGCGGGCTTCTGCATGTGCGAATGCAAATCCGAAATTACCGTAGTAATCTGTAAATGCCTTGGTGGTTTGCGCAACCTGGTCTGCGTTATAGGCCTCGCCAGCTTTGATGGCAATCAGGGACTGAAACTCTGCGTCTTTGTCCAGATAGTTTCCAGAGAGCTTGATCTTGGACACGACAAAGCGCTCACCTTCCGTCACATTAATAGTGATACTGATGCCTTGCTTATCGGGAGAAATGGCTACCTGCGTGGAGTCCACTTTGAACTCCAGGAATCCACGGGTCAAGTAGTAGGAGCGCAAAGTCTCAATGTCCGCATTCAGCTTGGGACGGGAATATCGATTGGACTTGGTGTACCAGCTCAGCCAGCCGCCGGTGTCCTGATCAAAAAGGCCCAGCAATGTGGACTCGCTAAATGTGGAGTTACCAACAATGTGAATTTCGTTGATTTTGGCGGCATCACCTTCCGTTACTGCAAAACTTAAATTGACACGGTTTCGCTCAAGCGGCGTTACCGTAGTCACGACTTCAGTCGCATACATGCTGCGGTTGATGTACTGGCGTTTGAGCTCTTGCTCGGCGCGGTCAACCAAGGCCTTGTCATACGGACGCCCATCTGCCAAACCAATATCGCGCAGCGCCTTCTTCAAAACATCTTTGTCGAACTCTTTGGTGCCCGAAAAGTCAACTTCTGCGACGGTAGGCCGCTCTTCAACAACCACAATCAAAACGCCGTCTTTCACGTCGATCCGCACGTCTTTGAATAGGCCTAATGCAAAAAGTGAGCGAATCGAGGAAGATGCTTTGTCATCGCTGTAGGTATCGCCAACACGCACCGGGATGGAAGCAAACACGGTTCCGGCTTCTACGCGCTGCAAACCCTCAACGCGAATATCTTTAACCGTAAAAGGGTCAAGCGCTAACGCAGAGAATGAAAGCGATGCCGCAGCGACTGCAATCGTGGTGCGATGCAAAAAAGTAGAGGTCAATAGCATGTTAGAAAATGTGTGATTCGCAATGCGGACGTGGCAGCTGCCGTCAAGACAACAACCGGTGCAAGTCATTAAATACCGCCACCGACATCATCAACAAAAGGATAGCAAGACCGGTGCGCTGCAAACGTTCCATCCAGGCATCGGATATGGCACGACCAGTTACACCTTCCCAAAGATAATACATCAGGTGCCCGCCATCCAGCATGGGCAGTGGCAGCAAGTTTAAGACACCCAAGCTTATGCTCACCAATGCCAGAAAAACCAGGTACTGCGTTAAACCGATTGCCGCCGAACGGCCTGCATAGTCCGCAATCGTGATGGGGCCACTCAAGTTTTTCAGTGATGCTTTGCCGGTAACGATTTGCCCCATCATGCGAACAGTTAATGCTGCCGCGTCCCAAGTCCTGTATGCCGCTTTGGTAAATCCTTCAATCGGTCCATAGCGAACTGTGACCATTTCAGGCTGCGCACCGATAACGGCACCAACGCGGCCAATGGTCACCTTACCATCAACAACCCGCCTTGGCGTCACCGCAATATGCATTGCGACCCCTTTGCGGTCAACCAACCAGTCCTGGACTTGGGGTTCGCTGAGCGAACCTGAGCTGCGTATCCAGTCCCGCAATTGCGCGGCATCACCTACCGGTTTGCCGTCCACACGCATTACCAAGTCACCCGACGCGAGTTTCGCGGCCATTGCTGCACCGTCGGACAACAAATCACCCAGGATTGGTTTGGAGTACGGTCCGGTAAAGCCAATCTTGCGAAACATGCTTTCGTCGGCCTGTTCCGCGTGAAAACCCGAAAACTTCAGAACCGCTAAATTCTCGGCACGATCAAGGTCGCTTTGGTATTGAACGTACAGATCTTTTGAATCCAACGCAGCGCGCGTCAACCACCAACGGAAGTCTTCGTAAGACGCAACGTCATGCAGGGAATCTTCTTCATACCCGGCGCGTTCAACGATTTCTCCGCCATTGAATCCGGCACGCCCCCCCAGGGACCCAGCAACCGGCGCCGATAAATGGGCTTTTGCCTCAACCACTCCGGTCCAGTTGACCAAGGCATACAGCAGAACGGCCAACACGAGATTGGCGATGGGACCCGCGGCCACAACCGCCGCCCTCGCCTTCAGAGGCTTGCGATTGAACGCATAGGCCAAATCCGCGCTGTCGACCGGCCCTTCGCGCTCGTCCAGCATTTTTACAAAACCGCCCAAAGGCAACATTGCGATGGTGTAACGGGTACCTGATTGCTTTGAAATCCAGCTAAACGCTTCGGGTCCGAAGCCGACAGAAAACTGCAATACTCTGACGCCGCAGGCCACGGCCATCCGATAGTGACCCCACTCGTGGACCGTCACCAATATGGCAATCGCGGTAAGAAAAGCGACAAGAGTGAGCATGGTGTAGAGAGCCGTTACGCAAGCCCTTGGACCACCGCATTAGCGAGCATGCGAGCATGTTGGTCGATGTCAATCAGCGACTCTAATGACTGCGGTGATGAGAAATCCAAGCGTTGAAGGGTTTCGACATTCACCGTATGAATCTGGTCAAAGCGAATTTTGCCGTTCAAAAAGGATTCCACGCCTACTTCATTGGCTGCATTCAACACTGCCGGCGTGCCCGGCTTTGCCTGTAGAACCTGCCAAGACAAACTTAGCCCGGGATAGCGCAAGCGATGATCGCCAGAGTCAAAGCTCTCAAACGTTAAGGCCGACATTTTTTCGAAATCGAGTGCAGCAGCACCCGAACGAACACGCGATGGCCAACTTAAACCATAGGCAATCGGACCTCGCATATCGGGTGTTCCAAGCTGTGCAATGACAGAATGGTCGACGTACTGCACCATGGAATGAATCACACTTTGAGGGTGAATTACAACTTCAATTTTCGTGGGCTCCACGCCAAAGAGAAATTTGGCCTCAATGACCTCCAGCGCCTTGTTCATCATGGTGGCTGAATCCACTGATATCTTGCGACCCATCACCCAATTGGGATGGGCGCAGGCCTCTGCGGGCATTACATCGCGCAAAGTTTTACAGTCACGCGTGCGAAATGGTCCGCCCGACGCAGTGAGAATAATTTTGTCAATTGAAGCAGCCCAGTCCACCGGGTTATCCGGCAATGACTGAAAAATAGCGGAGTGCTCACTGTCAATCGGCAACAAGGTAGCACCCCCACTCTGCACCGTGTCCATGAACAATTGCCCGCCCACGACCAGCGCTTCCTTGTTGGCAAGGAGCAACCGCTTACCCGCTCTTGCAGCGGCCATGCAAGGCGCCAATCCGGCGGCACCCACGATGGCGGCCATGACGACTTCCGCACGCTCGTCACCAGCGAGTTCGGTGAGTGCATGTGCGCCACTCAGCACACGAGTATGCAGGCCCTGCGCTTTGCAGAGCGCCGCCAATGCATCGCCGTGCGAACCACTGGTCATCACCGCAAAAACAGGTTCAAACTTGCAGCATTGGGCGAACATGACTTCCACGTTCGT
>CANBYM010000251.1 GCA_947373605.1 Comamonadaceae bacterium | reverse complement strand
GCCTGAAGGCACAAGGTAGCCGCGCGCGTGACACTGGGTATACCCAGGTGACGGGTGTTGCGCACTAACGCAACTTTATTCAAATTGACGGACAGCGAGGTTTTCATAGGTTTTGAATGTCGATCATCATTTGCCGGGAACGCAAGGTTTTGACACCGCAATGGTAGTGCAGCAAGTTGCGCAGTTGGGGCTTGAGTTCGGACATCATCAGTGCACAGGCACGAAGCGTTGTGGTGAATGGCGCACTGTCCTGCAACGCAGCTTGCAACTCAACCCACTGCGCGCCAGCCAAGCCGCCGCGATCCTCGGAACCGCACAAACGCAATCCCCCTTCGGGGACGAGTACGTATCGCAAAGTATCTTCGAGCGGGCGCAGCGTCATGGTTTGCACATGGAGCTGAGGTAACAAACCGATCTCGCGTAGCAAAAGCAGCTCATAGGTGCGCAATGCTGCCTGCAAAACTTCTCCATGCTCGCTGGCGATGACGCGCACGACCGCCGCATAAATATCAAACAATTTGGGGTGCGGGTCGTCACGCGCCAGCAGCGTCAGCAGCAGTTCATTAAGGTAGTACCCCGAGAGCAAGGCATCGCCCGTCGGCATGACATGGCCCCCCTGCCATTCGGCACTTTTGAGTGTCCGGATTTCCGCATCGCCACCAAACGCAAGGTGCAGAGGTTGCAGGGGTAAAAGAATGGGCCGAAAACTCGAACTCGGCCGTTTGGCGCCCTTGGCTACCAGTGCAATGCGCCCGTAATGGCGGGTAAATACTTCAAGAATAAGGCTGGATTCGCTCCAGTCATAGCGGTGCAGCACATAGGCCGGCTCGTCAGTAATTCGTTTGGCAGTCTGCCGTTCACTCATAACCGAAAGAGCGGACACGGGCTTCGTCATCCGCCCAGCCCGAGCGCACCTTTACCCAGAGTTCAAGGAACACTTTGGCATCGGCCAACTTTTCCAGTTCCACCCGGGTTTCCATGCCGATGCGCTTGATGCGTTCGCCTTTGTCACCAATGACCATGGCTTTGTGGCCGTCGCGCTCCACCACGATGGTGGCTGCAATGCGTAGCAGGCGCTTCTGGCCCTTGCGCTGCGGCGGTTCTTCTTCAAACTTGTCAATGACTACCGTAGAGGTATACGGTAGCTCGTCGCCAGTCAGGCGAAACAGCTTTTCGCGAACCAGTTCGCTGGCGAGAAATTTCTCGCTGCGGTCGGTCAATTCGTCTTCGGAATACCACCACGCCTGCTGTGGCAGAAAACCCGCGCATAGCGCCAGCACGCGCACTATGTCTTTTGCACTTTTAGCGGACATAGGAACAAATTCGGTAAACGCATGTTTGGCCTGCATTTCCTGCAACCAGGGAGCAATGTCGCCACGGCGGTGCACGTTGTCGAGTTTGTTGGCGATCAGCAGCACCGGAATATCTTTGTCCAGCAATGCCAGCACGCGGGCATCGGCCGGCGTAAAGCTCCCGGCCTCCACCACAAACAAAATGAGGTCCACATCAGCGACGGCGCCGACTACCGTCTTGTTCAACGATTTATTTAACGCGTTACCGTGGAGCGTCTGGAAGCCCGGGGTGTCTACAAACACAAACTGGTTTGCGCCCTCTGTGCGCATTCCGGTAATGCGGTGGCGGGTCGTCTGTGCCTTGCGCGAAGTGATGCTGATTTTTTGTCCTACCAATGCATTGAGCAGAGTGGACTTGCCCACATTGGGCTTCCCGACGATCGCAACCAAGCCGCAGCGCTGGTCTACAGAGGGTGTGCCCGGTGCCGCCAATTTCGGAGTGCCTTTGAGAAGGCCCTCCAACATGGTGTCCAGATCCGGTTGGCTTTGGACGTCGGATTGCGCCTCGGCCTTGGCACCCGACGGCACTGCCTTGGCAGATTTTGCTTTAGGGGTACTCATTGTTTTACCTTGGATTTAATTGTCTGCAACATGGCCGCAGCGGCCGCTTGTTCGCCGGCACGCCGTGAACCGCCGATACCACGCTCACTCAGGCGAAGTTCGGCAATTTCGCATTCGATATCAAAGCTTTGTTTGTGGGCCGCACCGGTCGTGCCAACCACTTTATAGAGCGGCAATTTCATTCTTCGCCCCTGCAGCCACTCCTGTAATTCTGTCTTGGGATCTTTCCCGATGGCATCCATTTGCGGATTGATGGCAACCGCTTCATACAAACGGTGCACTAGTGCTCTCGCTTCGGCATAGCCGGCGTCCAGGTAGACCGCACCGATGACAGCCTCCAAAGCATCCGCCAATATGCTGGGACGCTTGCTGCCGCCGGAACGGATTTCGCCTTCGCCGAGTTTGATAACGTCGGGAAGTCTGATCCCTACAGCGAGCTGATGCAGCGTTTCCTGCTTCACCAGATTTGCGCGAACCCGGGAAAGATCCCCCTCAGGCAACTGGCCCAATTGCGCATACAAAAGATCAGAAATGGCCAACCCCAAAACGGAGTCGCCCAAAAACTCAAGCCGTTCGTAATGATCGCTGGAGAAACTTCGATGTGTCAGCGCCTGCGTCAATAGCCTGCTATCGCTGAAAGTGTGTTGCAAGCGCGCCTGCAACTCCAAAAGACTATCAGCCACCTTATTTAGAGCGACCTTCGTATTTCAGTGTGAGGAATGCAGGTCCAGTCAGGTGAATTTCACGTTGGTAACTAAAACTGACTACGACCTTGTCACCCTCTTTGGTGATATCGAGGTCCTTGCTGCCGATGGACTTGATGTCATCAATCGATGCAGATTTGTCAAACATGGATCGGATTTCTGCAACAGATTGCCCGGCTGCTGCTTTTTGCACAGCCTTTTGTACGGCCATGTACTCCAATGCAGTGGGGAACACCTGCGCTGCTACAACACCAGTCATCGCCAAAACGGCCGCGACAAAAATCAGGCCGATGAACGAAATACCTTTTTGCCTTGTCCGAAGTTGAACCGTCATTGCGCTCCCCTTACCAATATCAATGAAATGAACCAATACGTTTGAGATTGCCGAAATTCATCCAGACAAAAAACGCTTTCCCCACAATATTCTTGTCTGGGACAAACCCCCAGTACCGTGAATCTAGGGAATTATCGCGATTGTCGCCCATCATGAAATAGTTTCCTTCTGGAATCTTACAGGTCACACCTTCAATTGTGTAAGTACAACCGGACTTTCCTTCAAACGGGTCCGCACCGGGCACAAACGCGGGACGCTCGTCGTCATTGAGCAAGCGGTGTGGCGTATCGCCAAGTGTCTCCTCAAATTGTTTGAAGTAGCGCATCGCGTCTTCGTCAAAAAATTCCGGTATCGCTTTGGTCTCAATGGCTTTTCCGTTGATCGTCAAGCGCTTATTCAAATAGGCCACCGTGTCGCCTGGCACGCCGACCACACGCTTTATATAGTCTAGGCTGGGCTTGGGCGGATAGCGAAACACCATAACGTCGCCACGCTTGGGTGGTGTGCCGTCGGTAACTTTGATATTCAACACGGGCAAGCGCAGACCATAGGTGAACTTGTTCACCAGAATGAGGTCACCTACCAACAGTGTCGGAATCATGGAGCCGGACGGAATTTTGAAGGGCTCAAACAAAAATGAGCGCATCACGAACACCACAATGATGACCGGAAACAGCCCAGCGGTCCAATCCAACCACCATGGCTGCATCAATAAGCGTACTTTCGCCTCGGCAATATCTCCGTCGACTTGAGAAATCCCCAGGGTCTGCAACTCGCTGCGCCGCTTTGCGTCATTGGCTTCCAGCGCGGCAGCTGCAGCTTTACGTTGGGGCAAGAAGTAAAACCGCTCTGCCAGCCAGTAAAGGCCCGTCACAAGGGATGCCAGGAACAGGAGCAATGCGAAGTTGCCCTCTACCAGACCGGTGTACCAAGCCCCGATATACAGGACAAATGCGGCAAGAACCGCCGAAGTAATAGCTTGCATCAATCTTCCACCTGCAAAATAGCCAGGAACGCCTCTTGGGGGACTTCTACGGAGCCAATTTGTTTCATGCGTTTTTTGCCGGCCTTTTGCTTTTCAAGAAGTTTGCGCTTACGGGAAATGTCTCCGCCGTAGCACTTGGCCAAAACATTTTTACGCAGAGCTTTGATTGTCTCACGCGCAATGATGTTGGCTCCGATCGCTGCTTGAATCGCAACGTCGTACATCTGGCGGGAAATGATCTCACGCATCTTGCCAACCACGGCGCGCCCGCGATACTGCGACTGTGAGCGGTGAACGATGATGGAAAGTGCATCCACCTTTTCCGCATTGAGCAGGATGTCTACCTTGACAACATCCGAGGCACGGAACTCCTTGAACTCATAGTCCATAGAGGCATAACCACGGCTGACGCTTTTGAGCTTGTCAAAAAAGTCCAGCACGATTTCACCCAGAGGCATTTCGTAGGTCAGCACCACCTGACGGCCCTTGTAGGCCATGTTCATTTGTACACCGCGCTTCTGATTGGCCAGCGTCATCACAACGCCTACATACTCCTGCGGCATATACAAATGCACTGTAACGATGGGCTCGCGGATTTCAGCCGTTTTGCCGACCTCGGGCATTTTGGAGGGGTTTTCCACCATGATGACCTCACCATCGTTTTTCATGACCTGGTACACCACACTGGGTGCCGTGGTGATCAGGTCCTGATCGAACTCGCGCTCTAACCGCTCTTGCACAATTTCCATGTGCAACAGGCCAAGAAAGCCACAACGGAACCCGAACCCCAAGGCTTGAGAAACCTCTGGCTCATAGTGCAAGGAGGCGTCATTGAGTTTGAGCTTTTCCAGAGCGTCGCGCAGTGAATCGTATTCACTGGCCTCTGTCGGATACAAACCGGCGAATACCTGCGGTTGAATTTCTTTAAAGCCCGGCAACGCCTCGGTGGCCGTGAATGCCGCGC
>CANBYM010000250.1 GCA_947373605.1 Comamonadaceae bacterium | reverse complement strand
GTGGCTGTGTACTTTTTGGAAGATCGCCTGCGCAATGTCACCGCTCATTAGGGCATCGGGCCCCTGGGCTGCAATGCTTTTCAGCACTGCCGCCAGTTCCGGGTTGCGCAGCACATGACCCGCGGTCCAAGGTTTGCCCTGCGCATCGTAAAAGTACGCGGCCGCTACCGGGTCTTTTTGTAATTCGGTTTCGGAAGCCAATGAAATTGCCAGTCGGGGGCTGACTTCGAAGCCGTCGGTAGCCATCCGGATCGCAGGTTCAAACAAGGTGGCCCACGGCAACTTGCCATGCTGCCGGTGTGCCAGGGCCAGCATGCGCAGCGCACCGGGTGTGCCTACCGAGCGGCCGCCCACTACAGCATCCATAAATGGCATGGGCTTGCCGTCTGCGCCTAAAAATAAACTGCCGTCCGCCGCCGCAGGTGCAGTTTCACGACCATCAAAGGCCTGCGTTTGGTGTCCGTCAAAGTGCACGAGAAATGCGCCACCGCCAATGCCGCTGGATTGCGGCTCCACCAAGGTGAGCACCATTTGCAACGCAATGGCTGCATCAACGGCGCTGCCACCGGCTTTAAGTACGTCGTAACCCGCCCGCGTGGCCAGCGGGTTCGCAGCTGCCACGGCAAATTGCCGGGTGGACCAGCCCGGTTTGGGCGTGTAGCCGCTGCTACCTTCAGGCTGCAATGGGGCGCCCGCTGGTGCACTAACTGACCTGGGAAATGAGGGCGCTGTGCTCGTGCAGGCGGCAAGGGTCAGCAAACCGGCAATGGGCAGCAAAGCGCGCCAGCGCCAAGCGTGCGTCATGCCTTTAACCGCGGCGTGCGACCCAGGGTGTAGAACTCCGGGTTAGGCATCATGCTGACGACATTGGCCATGCGGTTGGACAGGCCGAAAAACGCCGTGATAGCGGTGATGTCCCAGATGTCTTCGTCATTAAATCCGTGCGCCTGCAACGCGACGAAGTCCGACTCCTCCACGGCCTTGCTGTCCAGGCAGACCTTCAAAGCAAAGTCCAGCATGGCGCGCTGGCGCGGTGTGATGTCGGCCTTGCGGTAGTTCACGGCCACTTGGTCAGCAACCAAGGGGTTTTTTTCATAAATGCGCAAAATCGCACCGTGGGCGACCACGCAATACAGGCAGTTGTTGGCCGCGCTGGTGGCGGTCACGATCATCTCGCGATCGCCTTTGGTCAAGCCCGATTCTTCGGGCAGCATCAGCGCGTTGTGGTAGGCAAAGAAGGCGCGCCATTCAGCCGGACGGCGGGCCAGGCTCAGGAAAACATTGGGAATAAATCCCGATTTCTCCTGAACTTCCAGAATCTTGGCCTGAATGTCAGCGGGCAAGGAATTGAGGTCCGGCAAAGGAAAGCGCACGTAAATCTCCGACTTTTGGTTACGGTGATTATGCGTTCGCCTCTTCCCGGCGGGTCGCGCCGCAAAAACGCTGGTGCATGGCTTCAAATTCCGACGCGGCCACCGGGCGGGCAAAGAAATAGCCTTGCGCGTAGTCGCAGCCGGCGGCTCTTAGCAAGTCGCGCTGCAACTCGGTCTCTACTCCTTCAGCAATGACCTTGATGCCCAATTCGTGTGCCATCACGATAATTGCTTTGCATAGCGCATGGTCGGTGGAGTCGGCAATCAGGTGGCGCACAAATGACTGGTCGATCTTGATGTAGTCGATGTCAAATTTCTGCAAGTATGCGAGCGACGAGTAGCCGGTACCGAAATCGTCGAGCGACACCTGAATACCGGCATCACTCATGCCCAGCAATTGGTCGGCCACCACGTCGCTGGTGTCGAGCAGCAGCCCCTCCGTGATTTCCACCACCAGGCTATCACCGGGCAAGCCCATCGCCTGCAGTTGCAGGCCCCAGGAGGCTTGCCCGCTGTCGTCATGGTGGAACTGGACCGGCGAGCGGTTGACGCTGATTTGAAAGTCCGGATGCAGCGTGTTGCGCCATATGCGCACCTGTTGGGCTGCCTGCTGGAAAACCCATTCGCCAATGTCCACAATCAGGCCGCTGGATTCGGCAATAGGGATAAACATGGCCGGGCTCACCAAGCCGCGCTTGGGATGTTCCCAGCGGATCAGTGCTTCGGCTTTGAAAATACTGTCGTCCGTCAAATCCAAAATGGGCTGGTAGACCACACGGAACTGTGCCTCACTGAGCGCGGTACGCAGGTCGTTGGCCAAGCGCACCCGGGTTTGCGCGGCCTGTTGCAGGGCAGGCGTGAAAAAGCTGAAACGGTTGCGACCTTCGCCTTTGGCTACATACAGCGCCTGGTCGGCATTTTTGAAAAGATCGTCGATTTCCGTGCCGTCCAGCGGATACATGGTGATACCGATACTGGCCGATACGAACACCTGTTCATCGCCGAGTTGGAACACATCCTCCATAGAGTGCAACAGCTTTTGCAGTATGGGTTGCAGCCGGTCCGAGTCAGTGATTTCGGTCAGGATGATGGTGAACTCGTCGCCGCCCATGCGGGCTACGGTATCCGATTCGCGCACGCACTTTTGCAAGCGCCGTGCCGCTTCAACCAGAAGTTCGTCGCCACTGTTGTGGCCTAGCGTGTCGTTGACCTCTTTGAAGTGGTCCAGGTCGATAAACAAAATGGCAATTTGCTGCGCATCACGTTTGCACTTCTTGATTTCCTGCTCCAGTCGGTCGCGAAACATGCGCCGGTTGGGTAGCCCTGTGAGCGTGTCAAAAAATGCCTGCTGGCGAATCAAAGCTTCAGACTGTTTGCGCTCCGTGATGTCGGTGTGTGTGCCGATCATGCGCAACGGCCGTCCCTTGCTGTCCCGACTGATGACCATGCCGCGTGATAGCACCCATTTCCAGCTGCCATCTTTGCAGCGAACGCGGTGCTCGTTCAGATAGGTGGGCGTTGAGCCCGAGAAGTGCGCGTTGCGGTCAGCCTCCAGCTGTGGCACGTCATCCGGGTGGGTACGGCCATCCAACTCTGCGGGGTTATTGCGAATCTCACCCTCGTCGTAGCCGAACATTTCAATGAGGCGCTTGGAATAAAACTCAACGCCGCTGGGAATATGCCAGTCCCATACGCCGTCTCCGGTGCTTTCCATCGCCAGTTTCCAGCGACTTTCAGTTTCCAGCAATGCCGCACGCGCCTGTTTGCGCTCGGTAATGTTTTGAATGACGGATGTGCGCGAGACCAGCTTTCCGTCCACCCATTTGGAGTGACCTACCGAGCGCAACCAGATGCGTCGCCCTGTATCGGTTATGGCTTCTAGCTCGAAACTGTGCGATTCCGGCTGGTGCACGGTGTCGGCATACGACGCACGAATGGTCGCCATGGATTGCGGCGTGAAGAACCGCTCCGCAGTTGCCATGGCGGTGGTGGGCGTGTATTGGTCTGGGCTAGTCTCAAAAATGCGGTAAACACCTTCTGTCCAGAACACCTGGTCAGCAATCAAATCCACTTCCCAGCCGCCCACCTGTGCCAGTGCCTGGGTGGCCACCAGCAGGGTGTCCAGACGGTCGTGTGCTGCCTTGGCCCTTACATAGTCAGAGACATCTGTAAAAGTGCGCACCAGGCCGCCTTCGGGCAGGCGCTGTGATTTGATTTCCAGTGTCTTGCCGGATGGCGTGCTGCGCAAATAGTGGTCGGGCGCGCTCACGCCCGCAACGCTCAATACGAACTCCCGCGCGATTTCCTGCACCAGCGATGCAGCGGGCCCGAAGTCACCACGCAAATTCTGCCTGTGGCTGATCTCGTATTCCGTCGGGCCGGAAACCAGAAACTCCGGCGGCAAATCCAGCATCTCGCAGCTTCGCGCGTTAAAAGAAATCAGCTTTAGCTGGGCATCAAACACAAAGATGCCCTGACTCATATTGCCAAGCGTGTCACGCAACAGTTGCGATTGACGAAGCAGCGCAGCTTCGGCGCTTTTGCGTTGGTTGACGTCGGTGTGGGTGCCGATCATGCGCTGCGGATGACCGTCGCGGTCGTGGCTGACAACGGTGCCACGCGAATGTACCCAAGTCCAGTGCCCGCTTTTATGGCGCAGGCGAATGTCAACTGCAAAAATATCGGTGGTACCGCGCACATAGTCTTCCATGGCAGACTGACGCACCGCCACATCATCGGGATGCATCATCGCGATAAATGTGTCGTAGGTGATGACGAGCTCAGCGCCGCTGTATCCCAGCATCGTCTCCCAGTTGGCCGAGTGGGTTTGGTCGCCGGTGACCATATTCCAGTCCCAAATGCCGGCTCCGGAGCCCTCCAGCGCAAGCTGCCACAAGCCCTGATCGGGTTGTTCAGCTGGCACCGCAAGTGCCGGAAGTGAACTTGGATTCGCCGCCATGAAACAGGTGTCCCTCCAGATTCCAGAATTTTGTTAAAAGTGCAATCTACCGCGCAACGCAAAGGCAGTCCGCATGCGACTAGCCCCGCGTGCGCATCGTACTTGGAATTTAAGCTTTTGGCGCTCTAATGCGCAACAGTCGGCCAAACCACTGCGCCATATCGTCCACATAGGTGAAAACCGCCGGAATCACCAAAAGACTCAAAAAAGTAGAAGTGATCAAACCGCCAATGACGGCAATCGCCATCGGCGAGCGAAAGCTCGTATCAGCGGCCCCCAGCCCGATGGCAATGGGCAACATGCCCGCGCCCATGGCCAGCGTGGTCATGATGATGGGCCGTGCGCGTTTGTGGCAGGCGTCCATTAGTGCGTCCCAGCGCGTCAGGGGCGCAACGACCGGGCGGCCGTCACTGCCATCGTGACCACGCCGCGCAAGGATGGCGTACTCCACCAGAAGGATCGAATTTTTGGTGGCAACGCCCATCAGCATGATCAAGCCGATCAGCGAGGGCATAGAGAAGCTTTTGTCGGCCAGCAGTAGTCCGACAAAGGCGCCGCCCAATGACAAAGGCA
>CANBYM010000249.1 GCA_947373605.1 Comamonadaceae bacterium | reverse complement strand
GATGTCGGTGCGCGCGTTGCCGCATTGATACGCCCGCGCGTGGCGGTGCTGGCCCTGACCTCCAGCGCCACCAAAGTGCCTGCGCTGCGCGCGCATGGCTTCATGCCACTGCAAGGCAACCTCGATCGGAAATCCACACTTGCGCGTCTTGCCGGGATCGCGACCCATGTAGTGCATCTGGCGCCGCCACCGCAACAGGGTTGGACGGACCCGCGCACGTTGGCGTTGCTCCACGCCCTGCGCAGAAGGACCTTGCCTGCGGCTTTGGTCTACGGTTCCACCAGTGGCGTGTACGGGGATTGCGCTGGAGAGTGGATCGACGAAGTACGCCGCTGCAATGCGGCAACCCCACGCGCGGTGCGCCGGGTGGATGCTGAACGCCAATTGCGCTTCTGGGCACGCTCCACTGGTACGCGTACCAACACCTTGCGAATTCCCGGCATCTATGCCAATGATCGCGAGGGCGGTACGCCGCGTGAGCGTTTGCTAAAGGGCACACCGGTGCTGCAAGCCGTCGACGATGTGTACACCAATCACATTCAGGCTGACGACCTGGCGCGCGCCTGCGTAGCCGCGTTGTGGAAGGGGCGGCCACTGCGCACCTATAACGTGAGTGACGATACCGAACTCAAGATGGGTGATTACTTCGATCTGGCCGCAGATCTGTACCAGTTGCCGCGTCCACCCCGCGTTGCCCGAGACGGCGCACAGGAGCAACTGTCTTTGATGCTGCTGAGCTTTATGAGCGAGTCACGGAGATTGATCAACGCCCGCATGAAAGACGAACTGGGCCTGAAGCTGCGTTATCCCACGGTGCTCGAGGGGCTGGCATAAAGCCACGCCAATGCCCGCCAGACCAGCCAACTGGTCGCCAGCGTGATGGGGAAGGCCCACAGCACATCACTGAGCCAGTGGTCCACTGCCGACATGCGGGCAAAGCCGATGGTTAAACCCGCAATAACACCTGCAGCACACCAGGCATTGCGCCGTCTGCGGTGTACCAGTCCCAGCGAAATTAAAAAAGCACCACAGGCCACATGGCCACTCACAAAAGAGCAGTTGTTATCGCATTGGTCGGTGATGACACCGGCACGGGTGAATTGCTGAGCGCCACCGAAGTCCTGCACCTGGTAAGGCCGTGCGCGCTGCCAGTGGTCTTTAAACACCAGATTGACGACTGCACCCGGCCCCAGAATCCCAGCAACTACAAAAAATGCCAGCGGCAGGCGCCACGCGCCCAGCTTTGGTAAAAAAGTTGCCATGAGCCACGCGATAAAGCCCAGTACAAGCAAACCGCGAAATCCTGCTGGGACATATTCATTGATGAGCACCACCCACCACCATTGGCCCGAGGCAATAGCAGGATTTGCACCGGCAAACAATGAGGCAGCAGTGAAGTCCAATGGCGTCCAAAGCGTAGGAATCATTGCCAGGACCACGAAAAGGGCAAACACACCGACAAATATTGTGGGGGTTCGCACTGGGGCAGTTGGTTCTAACGAAGCTATCACCATAAGCTTTTTCCGGCCATCCGGGACCGGCGGTATTGAAAGGCTAAACAAAAAGCCTGATTGCGTCAGGTCTGAGCAATCAGGCTTATGTTGATGGTGCCCGGGGCCGGACTCGAACCGGCACGCCTTGCGGCGGGGGATTTTGAGTCCCCTGAGTCTACCAATTTCACCACCCGGGCGGGTATTAGCGAAGTCCTAAATTATGGCACATTTAAGGCCATGAAATATCTAACCATTGAAGACGTAATCGGAAACACGCCGTTGGTTGCTTTGCAGCGCATAGGCGCACAACTCAGCGCAGAGCGCAACAACGTCGTGCTTGGCAAACTCGAAGGCAATAACCCGGCGGGTTCGGTGAAAGATCGCCCGGCTTTGTCGATGATCAAACGTGCCCAGGAGCGCGGCGAGATCAAGCCGGGCGACACCCTGATCGAAGCCACCTCCGGCAACACTGGCATTGCGCTGGCCATGGCCGCTGCGATCAAGGGCTATCGCATGATTCTGCTTATGCCCGAAGACCTGTCGATCGAGCGCGTGCAGACGATGAAGGCGTTTGGCGCCGAACTCATACTCACACCCAAAAGCGGCGGCATGGAGTACGCACGTGATCTGGCCGACACAATGGTGCGCGAGGGCAAGGGCGTCATGCTCGACCAGTTTGCCAATCCCGACAACCCGCGCATTCATTATGAAACCACTGGCCCTGAACTGTGGAAAGACACGGAAGGCAAGATCACCCACTTTGTGAGTGCCATGGGAACCACCGGCACCATCACCGGTGTGTCGCGCTATCTCAAAGAGAAGAATCCTGTCATTCAAATCATCGGTGCGCAACCTTCCGAGGGCTCGCGCATTCCCGGTATCCGCAAATGGCCTGAGGCTTACCTGCCCAAAATTTACGACCCCACCAACGTCGATGAATTGATTTATGTGAGCCAGGCCGACGCGGAAGACATGTGCCGCCGCCTGGCCCGCGAAGAAGGCATATTTGCCGGCATCTCCGCGGCAGGCGCATGCTGGGTGGCACAGCAGATTTCCGAACGCGAGCGCAACGCGGTTATCGCCTTTATCGTGTGTGATCGCGGCGACCGCTATTTGTCGACCGGTGTGTTCCCCGCATGAAGGATGGCGTTCCTCAAAAAGGATTAGTGCCTAAAATCGCGGACTTAAGGAGCCAGTATGCACATCGACAAAGAAATTGACACGCGCGGATTGAATTGCCCGCTGCCCATTCTCAAAGCCAAAAAGGCGCTGGCCGAACTCGTTAGCGGTCAGGTGCTCAAGGTGGTGTCAACTGACGAAGGCTCGCTGCGCGACTTTCAGGCTTTTGCCCGACAAACCGGCAACGAACTGCTCAATCAGGAGACCGTGGAGTCCGAATACATCCACGTCATGCGCCGCCGCTGATCCGAAGATCTAGCCCAGGCGTTTGAGCTGATCACGCACCTTGTTCAAGGTATCGGCAAAGTCTGCCACCCGCTTGCGCTCCTGCTCTAGCACCGCTGCAGGGGCCTTGGCCACAAACGCTTCGTTGCTCAGCTTGGTACTGGCTTTGGCGATTTGCTCTTCGAGCCGCGCCACCTCTTTGCCCAAGCGCAATTTTTCTGCCGCAACGTCAATTTCCATGTGCAAGCAGATACGCGCATCGCCCACTACGGCCACGGGTGCGGCTTGTGCAGCGGCTTGCCATGCTGCTTCGCTGTCGAACAATTTGACTTCATTGAGCTTGGCCAGCGCCTGCAACACGGGTGCTGACACTTTCAGGAACTCCGATTCAGCAGCGGTTTGGGCCACCACATAAAGCGGCAGGCGGGTTGCGGGTGACACGTTCATCTCACCGCGCAAATTGCGGCAGGCATCCACCAGCAGCTTGAGCTTGGCAATCTGCGCAATGGCTGCTTCATCAATTCGCTCCGGTTGCGCCACAGGGTAGGGCGAAATGCTCACCGACGGATCGCTGCCGTCCGGGGTGCCACCGGTAGCGGGGTAGCGGCCTGCCACCGGCGCCACTTTTTGCCAGAGTTCTTCGGTAATGAATGGTGTGATGGGGTGTGCCAGTCGCAAAATGGTTTCCAGCACGCGGATCAGTGTGCGGCGTGTGGCACGTTTCTGTGCGTCGGTACCGGTCTGAATTTGCACCTTCGCAATTTCCAGATACCAGTCACAAAACTCGTCCCAAACAAACTGGTAAATCGTGTTGGCCACATTATCCAAGCGGTATTCCTCAAAGCCTTTGGCCACGTCGGCTTCGGCCTTTTGCAGGATGGAGGTGATCCAGCGGTCCGCCGCGCTGAAGCTCAGGTAACTATGGGCAGTGCCACCCGGCTGGCATTGTTCCTTGGTGTGGTCCAGAAGGCCGCAGTCTTGGCCTTCGCAATTCATCAGTACAAAGCGCGTGGCATTCCACAGCTTGTTGCAGAAATTCCGGTAGCCCTCACAGCGTTTGCTGTCAAAGTTGATGCTGCGGCCCAGTGAGGCCAGCGCCGCAAAGGTAAAGCGAAGTGCGTCGGCACCGTAAGGGGGAATGCCATCCGGGAATTCTTTCTCAGTGTTCTTGCGAACCGCAGGCGCAGTCTCGGGTTTGCGCAGGCCGGTAGTGCGTTTTTCCAGCAAGGGTTTCAAGGCAATGCCGTCGATCAGGTCCACCGGGTCGAGCACGTTGCCTTCAGATTTGCTCATTTTTTTGCCCTGTGCATCGCGCACCAGACCGTGGATGTACACATGCTTGAACGGCACACGCCCCGTGAAGTGTGTGGTCATCATGATCATGCGGGCAACCCAGAAAAAGATGATGTCGTAGCCGGTGACCAATACTGAGCTGGGCAGGTACAGGTGGTAGTCCTCTGTCTTTTTCGGCCATCCCATGGTGCTGAAAGGAACCAGCGCGCTGGAGTACCAGGTGTCGAGCACATCAGGGTCACGGCGAAGCGTTTTGCCCGGTGCCTGGGCTTGTGCCTCAGCTTCGTTGCGCGCAACAATCACATTGCCGTCTTCGTCATACCAGGCCGGGATCTGGTGGCCCCACCAGAGCTGGCGGCTGATGCACCAGTCCTGGATGTTGTTCATCCACTGGTTGTAGGTGTTGATCCAGTTCTCGGGCACGAATTGCACTTCGCCATTTTGAACTGCGTCTATGGCTTTTTGGGCAATCGATTTACCAGTGGCATCTTTATCACTGACTTTGTTCATGGCGACGAACCACTGGTCGGTGAGCATGGGCTCTACCACCTGACCGGTGCGTGCGCAAATCGGCAGCATCAGCTTGTGCGGTTTGATTTCCAGCAGAAGGCCTTGTGCTTCAAGGTCGCGGATGACTGCCTTGCGGGCGACAAACCGGTCCATGCCGCGATAGGCAGCGGGGCCGTTGTCGTTTACCTTGGCATCGAGGGTGAAGATGGTGATTAGCGGCAGGTCATGGCGTTGGGCGCAGGCGTAATCGT
>CANBYM010000248.1 GCA_947373605.1 Comamonadaceae bacterium | reverse complement strand
TTACCTCTCGATCCGCACCAAACTGAGGGCGGGCATGCTCACACTCAGCGATGAACAGAATCAAGTCTTTTTAAAAATGGGTGAGCGGCTGGGCGATGCTACTACGGCCTTGGAAACAGCGGTCGCAGAGCGCAACCCCATTGTCAAGGGTCTGAACTCATGCATAGCCCGCGTTCAGACCCTACGTGAGGAGCAGGCGGCTCGCCTTGCCGCGTGCTCTTGCAAGATCAAACGGTTGGAAGGAGAGACCATCGTGCGCAAATTGCTGGAAACGCATGATGATGACGACCTGAGCATGATCGATCTACCCAAGATCCCCAAGATCCTGTTCCGCAACGACGCGTCGCTCCACTTTCTCTGCGCCGTGCATGAGGGCACGTTGAACTGGTGCGCAGGCTAAGGCCTTTGACGGTATGGCAGTAGCTCAAGAATTCACCTGGTGCTTTGGACAACTTTGCCTACCCTGAGCCGCCTGCGTAGGTTCGGTCAGTGCCTGTCTTGCAAGTTCATTGGCGCCCAACGTGGTGCAAATGCCCTTGAGGGAGTGAGCCAGACGGAGCGCGGTCGTCCAGTCCTGAAGGCCCACAGTGGTGTGAACTGCACGGGGCTACTGTCATTGGTAAACAAGTGCTTCGTGCCCAAAGAGACCGCTGAATAAATTGCAGTGAGTGACTGGTTCCTGCAGCATTGCCGTCATTGGACTTGGTGACAAACATCACAATTCAAATCATCGGAAGGTCATTGAATTGTCATATTATTCAAGTATCATTGAAGTATGGAATCAATTGCAGTCGTCAAGGCCCTTGCGGCCCTAGCCCAGTCATCTAGGCTGGAAGTTTTTCGATCCTTGGTTGTTGCCGGCGAACCGGGCCTCACCCCAAGTGCGCTGTCCGAGAGCCTGGGTGTTGCGGCCAACACGCTGTCCTTTCACCTCAAGGAACTGCTGCATGCCGACCTGGTATCGCAGGAGCGCGTCGGGCGCAACCTAATCTACCGCGCGCAGTTCGACCGCATGAACGCGGTGCTCGCCTACCTCACCCAAAACTGCTGCCAGGGCCAACCTTGCATTGCCGAGCAGTCAACCCAGTGCAACCCATCCTCCACTTGCTAACCCACTTCCCATGAGCAACGAAATCAAACCCATCAATGTCCTTTTTCTCTGCACCCACAACTCCGCTCGCAGCATTCTGGCCGAAGCCTTGATGAACACGATCGGCAAGGGTCGCTTCAAAGCCTTTTCCGCAGGCAGCAGTCCGCGTGAAAACCAGAAGCCCAACCCGCTGGGAATGCAGGTACTGCAAAAGGTCGGCATTGCAACCGATGGGCTACACAGCAAAAGTTGGGACGTGTTTGCCGGCCCCGATGCGCCACAGATGAACCTGATCATCACTGTGTGCGACAACGCCGCGGGTGAGGTCTGCCCGGTCTGGCCTGGCCACCCCGCCACTGCGCATTGGAGCTATCCGGATCCGTCGGAAGGCGATGGTAGCGATGCTGAAAAGCTGGAGGCCTTTCGCAAGACCTTGCACGCCATCAAACGCAGGCTAGAACTGTTTTGCAGTCTGCCTGATGCCAAACTGGAGCAAGCTTTGTTGCAGACAAGCGCTCGCCAACTAGCCAACTCCTGAAAGATTGAAGCCATGAGTGTTCAATGTGAAGCTACGGCCAAGCGGGCCACAGGTAGCACGATGAGCGTGTTCGAGCGCTACCTCACGGTGTGGGTGCTGCTGTGCATCGTTGCTGGTATTGCGCTGGGGCAGTTTTTTCCTGGTGTGTTCCAAGCAATTGGCGGGATGGAAATTGCCAAGGTCAATTTGCCAGTCGGCTTGCTGATCTGGGTCATGGTCATCCCCATGCTGGTGAAGGTGGACTTTGGCGCGCTGGGGGAAGTGCGCAAGCATGTCAAAGGCATCGGTGTCACGCTGTTCGTCAACTGGCTTGTTAAGCCATTCTCCATGGCATTTCTGGGCTGGATTTTCATTCGCCATTGGTTCGCACCGATGCTGCCACCTGACCAGATTGACAGCTATATTGCCGGCCTGATCTTGTTGGCTGCAGCGCCCTGCACCGCGATGGTTTTTGTTTGGAGTCGCCTGACCGGCGGGGACCCGCTATTTACCTTGTCGCAGGTAGCGTTGAACGACAGCATCATGGTCATCGCGTTCGCGCCACTGGTTGCCTTCTTGTTGGGCTTGTCGGCCATCACCGTGCCGTGGGACACACTGTTGACATCGGTGGTGCTGTACATCGTGATCCCGGTCATTCTTGCGCAGTGGTTGCGTCGGGCACTTCTCGCCAAGGGAACCGTCGCGTTTGAAGCCACCATGGCCAAAATCGGCCCCTGGTCTATTTCCGCACTGCTACTCACGCTGGTGTTGCTGTTTGCCTTCCAGGGCGAGGCCATCCTCAAGCAGCCACTGGTCATTGGTTTGCTGGCTGTGCCGATTTTGATTCAGGTGTTCTTCAACTCGGCGCTGGCCTATTGGCTCAACCGCGCAGTGGGCGAGAAGCACAACATCGCTTGCCCCTCTGCGCTAATCGGCGCATCAAACTTTTTCGAGTTGGCAGTTGCCGCAGCTATCAGCCTGTTTGGCTTTAACTCCGGTGCAGCGCTTGCCACGGTGGTGGGCGTGTTGATCGAGGTGCCTGTAATGCTGCTGGTGGTTTATGTCGTTAACCATTCCAAGGTTTGGTACGAACAAGGTGCAGGGACTTAAGGACATCAAAATGACAGACATTACGATCTATCACAACCCTGCCTGTGGGACTTCGCGCAACACGTTGGCCATGATTCGCAACAGCGGAGTTGAACCCAATGTCATCCTCTATCTGGAAACCCCGCCCACGCGCGATCAGCTGGTTGATTTGATCAAGGCCATGGGCATGTCAGTGCGGGATTTGCTCCGAAAAAAAGGCACTCCCTACGACGAACTGGGACTCGACAACCCAGCCTGGACAGATGAAGAGCTGATTGACTTTATGTGGATGAAGCCCATTCTAATGAACCGTCCCATCGTAGTCACACCTCTAGGTACAAAGTTGTGTCGACCCTCGGAGTTGGTGCTGGATATTCTGCCCGGCGCGCAGAAGGCACCTTTTGCGAAGGAAGACGGAGAGATTGTTATCAATGCAGAAGGAAAACGTGTCTGAAGTTTCAATTCCTTCAAGCAACATTGATGCTGCTTGTTTCAAAATTCCGTCGCAAAGCCTCCTCAAAGTCGAAGCTGCATCCACACATGCACCCAGATTCTTGATGTTGTATGGCTCGCTGCGTGAGCGTTCATATAGCAAGCTCTTGACGCTGGAAGCGGCCCGCCTGCTGACTGCCATGGGCGCAGAAGTGAAAGTCTTTGACCCCCAGGACTTGCCCCAGCCCGATGGCGCACCCGATAGCCATCCCAAAGTGCAGGAGTTGCGCACGTTGGCGGCCTGGTCCGAGGGCATGGTGTGGTGCTCGCCAGAGCGCCACGGCGCCATGACCGGCATCATGAAGAGCCAGATCGATTGGATTCCCCTTGCACTGGGGGCCGTTCGCCCAACCCAGGGTAAGACGCTGGCGGTGATGGAGGTGAGCGGTGGTTCGCAGTCGTTTAATGCCGTGAATCAGATGCGTGTGCTGGGCCGTTGGATGCGCATGCTCACCATCCCCAACCAAAGCTCTGTTGCCAAGGCCTTTCTGGAGTTCGACGAAGCTGGGCGTATGAAGCCCTCCGCTTACTACGACCGCGTGGTGGACGTGATGGAAGAGCTGATGAAATTCACCCTGCTAACGCGCGATGTGGCCCCGTACCTGGTGGACCGCTACAGCGAGCGTAAGGAAACGGCCGAGGAACTGAGCAAGCGGGTCAACCAGCGCAGTCTGTAGCGCACTGGGCGTCGGACAATCGCTCCATGCCAAGTAACCGCCGGATCAGTACTGTACTGACACTGGGAACAGCCCAGACATTGGCTTGGGCGTCGAGCTATTACTTGCCAGCGATCCTGGCCGCACCAATATCCCGAGACCTCGGTGTCAGCACGGCAACCGTTTTCGCAGCGTTCTCGGTTGGCCTGGTGATCTCTGCCTTCTTGGGGCCACGCGCAGGCCGCGCAATTGATGCCTTGGGCGGACGCCCCGTGCTGGGCTTGAGCAACCTGGTCTTTGCTATCGGGTTGGCCGGGCTTGGAACCTGCACAGGTCCTTGGGGACTGTTCGCCGCCTGGATTGTGATTGGCATAGCCATGTCCGGGGGGCTTTACGAGGCGGCGTTTGCAGCGCTGGTCAAGCTCTATGGCAGCGATTCGCGCAATGTCATTACCGGCATCACCCTGATTGCCGGATTCGCCAGTACCGTGGGCTGGCCCTTGTCCACGGCAATTGAAAGCTGGCAAGGTTGGCGAACCACCTGTTTTGCATGGGCTGGCTTGCATCTTCTGGTGGGTTTGCCGCTGAACCTGTCCCTTCCCCACATTGCGACACGCCACCAGACAGGCATGACTGGGCCTGCGCAACCAGCCACTGAAGGTTCGAAAACGGTACCGCTGCGAAGCGCCGTACTGCTCGCTTTGGTCTTTGCCCTGACCTGGTTCATCAGCACCGCCATGGCCGCGCACCTGCCAAGCCTGCTCGGCGCCAGCGGTGTGGGGATTTCCGCCGCACTGGTTGCTGGGGCACTCATTGGTCCGGCCCAGGTGGCTGGTCGCTTGCTGGAGTTTGGTGTGCTGCGGCGGGCCCATCCGCTGCTCAGTGCGCGCATAGCATCTGTGATGCATCCGCTGGGTGCTGTGGCATTGGTGGTCTTTGGCGCACCCTTAGCTTTTGCGTTCGCGCTGATGCATGGCGCTGGCAACGGCATCTTGACTATCGCGAAAGGAACATTGCCCTTGGCGCTTTTCGGGCCACAGGGGTATGGAGAGAGGCAGGGGCTCTTGATGGTTCCCGCGCGCCTGGCCCAAGCCTTGGCACCCTGGCTTTTTGGACTTTGCGTGGAGCGATTGGG
>CANBYM010000247.1 GCA_947373605.1 Comamonadaceae bacterium | reverse complement strand
GGGCCATCCGGCAATGCTGCGGTATCTGGACAATGACCAGAATGCAGCGGGTCACATTAACGAAAACTACGCGCGCGAACTGATGGAGCTGCACACACTGGGTGTGGGCGGCGGCTACAGCCAGAAAGACGTGCAGGAACTGGCACGAGTGCTGACGGGCAACGGCATCAACGGCAGTACCTCGTCCCCCGGCCTAAAAAAAGAATTGCAGACCTACTATTTGCGTCGCGGTATGTTCGAGTTCAACCCGGCAAGACACGACTTTGGCGACAAGGTTTTGTTGGGCAAGCCCATACAGGCGCGAGGTCCTGCGGAATTGGCCGAGGCGCTGGACCGCATTGCTGCGCATCCGTCTACAGCGCAATTTATCAGCCGCAAGCTCGCTGTGTTTTGGCTCGACGATGCGCCCTCTTCCGCGCTGGTCAGCGCCATGGCGCAAACTTTTGAACGCAGCAAGGGTGATATTGCGGCAACCTTGCAGGTGCTCATTGATTCGCCCGATTTCGCCGTAGCGGGTGGCAAAAAATTCAAGGACCCGATGCGCTATGTGGTCTCGGCGGTGCGCCTGGCCTATGACCAGAAGGCCATACTCAACGTCGCTCCAATACTCAACTGGCTCAACCGCATGGGCGAACCCCTTTATGGCCGTATGACGCCCGATGGCTATGCCTCAATCCGGAGCGCCTGGGATAGTCCCGGACAAATGGCCACGCGCTTTGAAATCGCTAAAGCCATAGGTTCAGGCAGCGCCGGCCTGTTCAAAGCCGACGGCCCGCAAGCGCAGGAGCGTTCGGCATTCCCGCAACTCTCCAACGCGCTCTATTTCCAGCACATAGCGGGCACTCTGGCACCCGCTACGGTGAAGGCGCTGGATCAGGCGGGCTCGCCGCAGGAGTGGAACGCATTCTTGCTGTCATCGCCGGAGATGATGTATCGCTAACCCTATTCCACCATTCGGAGACAAGCTCATGCAACGTCGCCAAATTATTGCCTCCGGCCTTATCCTGCCGTGGATAGGTGGGAGCACTAGGCTCCTTGCTGCCGGCAACAGCACCAGTCGTTTGCTTTTTGTCTTCCTGCGCGGCGGATATGACGCGGCCAGTCTGCTGGTACCCATTTCCAGCAGTTTTTATTACGAGTCGCGCCCCGATATCGCACTGGCAAAACCTTCTTCCGACTTGTCCTCGGCACTGCCGCTGAATGCGGATTGGGGTTTGCACCCGGCACTGCGGGAAAGCCTTTATCCGTTGTACCAAAGTGGCGAGTTGGCCTTCGTGCCTTTTTCCGGTACCCATGACCTTTCCCGCAGCCACTTTGAAACGCAAGACAGCATTGAACTAGGACAAGCGCTGGATGGCCACAAAGACTATGACTCCGGTTTCCTGAACCGATTGGCGACGGTCGTTGCGGGCAGCGCGCCGATGGCCTTCACGGACCAATTGCCAACAATCTTCCAAGGCAATGCCAAGGTGGCGAATTCGGCGCTCAAGTCATTGGCCAAACCCTCGGTGGATGCGCGCCAGAGCGACATCATTGCTGCCATGTACCGAGGCACCGCGCTTGCCGCGCCCGTACAAGAGGGATTCACGGTTCGCAATGAAGTGATGCGTGAACTATCGGCAGAGATGGATGCCGCGAGCCGCAATTCGATTACCGCAAAAGGGTTCGAACTCGAGGCCAGGCGCATCGGCAAGTTGATGAAAGACAGCTACAACATCTGCTTCATCGATGTGGGCGGCTGGGACACCCATGCGGGCCAGGGTGCGGCCACGGGTTACCTGGCCAACCGGTTTGATGAACTGGGACGCGGACTTGCGGCCCTGCCGCTGGAAATGGGGAAGTCGTGGAAGGACACTACCGTAGTCGTGATGAGCGAGTTCGGGCGGACTTTCAGGCAAAACGGCAACCGTGGCACCGATCACGGACATGGAAGCGTCATGTGGATCATGGGCGGTAGCGTGCACGGCGGACGCGTGGCCGGAGAACAAGTCACCCTGCAAAAATCGACACTTTTTGAGAACCGAGACTATCCCGTGTTGAATGAATACCGGTCGGTATTGGGTGGATTGCTTACGCGCCAGTTCGGGCTTACACCCAATCAGCTGGGCAAGGTGTTTCCTGAATCCAAACCGATTGATTTGGGTCTGCTCTAAGACACCTTGTGCCGACCGCGAGCTTCAAGAAATGAGTTTTACCTGCGTGCGATAAAATAAGGCCCTGATCGTAGGGAGAGAATATGAAAAAAAACATACGTCGCTTGGCATTCATGCTCGCGCTTGGATTGAAAGTGATTTCTTGCAACGCAACGATAGTTTTCAATTGCCCGGGTAAAGATGTCACTGAATTGACAGCGTCGTTGATTCAATATCTCGCTAGCGAAGGTATTGAAAGAAACACTTATGCCTTGCAACAGGGCGCGGACCACACCGGATTTCAGCTGGTAAACATGGGCGCCATTCACGGTACAAGCACGCTGGATTTAATCTACGAGCCTGACATTGACCTCAGGGAAGAACTGGTCCAGATTCCAGGTGAAGGCAATCGCCCACGAACGGTGGTGTCTGTATCCAAAAAGGAAATCCTCCTGGCGCTTCTTCAGGCAGGAAGGACCACTCAATTCAGCGGTGCGGCATGCAATCGTCAGGCATTGCAAGACCAGGTAGGTATCCGTCAAAACATTGTCGTTTGGTCGGAGTCCATTGAATTCAAATGGCCCAATGGCCACTCTGCGCGGTGGAACACGCGCTACTGGGACCGCGGAAATTTAAAGCCCCGTCAAAGCCTGCATGTAGCCATCAACGACGTGTTCCTGCACCCGCAGCGCTATGCCATTGGCTGCTACACAGCGACCAAACTCGTCATGATTCAGGGAGTCCTGGACTACTACCGCAGAATTAAAAAAGATATTGACACAGCAACTGCCGTCGAAGCGCGACTGATGCAGGATGGTGATCCGCTGTCCTATATAGAGCCTGGAGCGACCTGGTATTTTGAAAAAGAATCGACCCCGCAGGATTTGAATCGCGCCGGCAAGTTAATGGCCATGACCCGGGGCGTTGCTTCAGACAATTTTGTACCGGGTGACTGGTCTTACTTTCTCAATACGGATCCGGTGACGTATGAAAAGACCGGTTACGAAGGCTCAAACGCCATCTATTTGGGGCGCGGAAAGTTTGATGACTATTACAACGACAACAATCACTTTTACACATACAAAGAAAAACTGTCAGAGGTATACCAGTGGCGTCACAAGGTATTTAGTCGTTCACGCGATGTGGCCCGAATTCACCCACGAAGTGCTTCAGAAATTGAAGCGCTGGCGCACACACCGGAACAAGGCGGTTTGCAGCTCGATTACCGTCTTAGCCCCTATTATTTCGGCTTTGCCGAACTCCCAGCCGTCCGTGTTACGCCCCAGTAGAAGATATTTGCGGTGAAGATCGGCTCGTAGCGGCTAATAGCTGCTCATATTGGACTGATAAGCGGCAAGGCCCGCGTTATTGAAACTCGTCGGCGCAGACGATTGCGTCGATGTATCCGTGTTTGTGAACGGGTCCGACGTGCTCAATGCGGCCATCGACTGTTCCAGTGCTTTGAGCGCCTTTTGCTCCGAAGTGAGGGTAGTGCTTTTAGCGTTGAGCGCCGCTAGCGCAGACCCCACTGCTCCCGTAGTGTCCAGCTCAGAACTGTTGACGGAATTGACTTTGCTGCCGATCTTTGCCATCGCAGCAAGCGTTCCCTGAGGATTAGCAGCGAGTGCATCCGCAAATTTTTTGGGATCCTGCGCCAGAGTTCCGTCGCTCCTGAGAGTCAAACCTAACTTTTTCATGGCGTCTGCAATTGCCGGATCAGAACTTAGCGCTGATTTGAGATCGCGTACCAGACGCTTAGCGTTTTGAGACGCTGAGTCCGGCCCTACAGCGACAGCGGCAGCATTGGCGGCGCTGACCGATGCGTTAAATGTGTTGAAGAAGTTCGCAAGTGCAGTGGTTGCATCGGCAGGTGTCGTGGCGCTGGAAAGCGTTGTCATCGCGTTGGCCGCAACCTGACCGTCGGCAAGGGCCGACTTGACCAAGCCGAACTTGGAGATTTGCGCCGTAGTGACATCTACTTGTGCCTGCACACGTGAGTCCGCCTGTTGCAAAAAAGGGGACGCACTATTGCTGGTTGCAGTGGCCTGCGAGGACGCGTGACTACCGCCAGTAAGGCTGGAAGCCGATCCATTGAGAAGTGAACTTATGTTCATGAAATGTGCCCTTGAGAAGGTTGATATTTCTCATCCGGCACAAGCGTATATGGAACATGCAAAAGCTAAAGTCCCAATAGCAGCGCTTAAGCAGCGCTATTTTTCGGATCAGCTTGCAAAACACCACGGCGCAACTGATCGCGCTCCATGGATTCAAATAGCGCCTTGAAATTGCCCTCGCCGAATCCGTCATCGCCCTTACGCTCGATGAATTCAAAAAAGACCGGCCCCAACACCGTTTGTGAAAATATTTGCAATAACAAACGCCTCTGGCCACCCTGCGCGACCCCGTCAAGCAATATGCCGCGCGATTGCAGTGCGTCCACGTCGAGCCCGTGGTCGGGCAGTCGTTCGGCAAGCATCTCGTAGTAAGCGGACACAGGCGCAGTCATCAGCGGAATTCCTGCGGCGCGCAGGCGGTCCAGCGTTGTGGTCAGGTTGTCGCTCAGCAGGGCAATGTGCTGTATGCCTTCGCCGTTAAACTGCATTAAAAACTCTTCAATCTGCCCTCCACTACCGGCAGCCTCTTCATTCAGCGGGATTCGAATCTGGCCGTCGGGCGCTGTCATCGCCTTGCTGGTCAGGCCGGTGTACTCGCCTTTGATATCGAAGTACCGGATTTCACGGAAGTTGAACATGCGCGCATAAAAGTCAGCCCAGTACGCCATACGACCCCGGTACACATTGTGGGTCAGATGGTCGATGATTTTCAGACCGTAGCCTGGCGGGTGGCGATCAACGCCTTCGA
>CANBYM010000246.1 GCA_947373605.1 Comamonadaceae bacterium | reverse complement strand
TAAAGGCCTGCGCCGCGCTGGCATTGGCCCCGTCAAACAACTCAGGATGAATGCTGGTGACACCTTCCAGGGTGTCGGCAATGGCGCGGGGCTGTTCAAAAATTTCTTTTTGCATATAGTGGCGGTACGGGCCCAGTTCGGCTGCACCGCTGTGAGCGTGCACCGTCTTGACGGGACGCTGGGCAGGAGTGAGTGCCTTGTAGGCTTTGTCAAACAGCCAGTACTTGCCCAGTTGAATGTCAACCAGGTCGCCCTCTTCCAGATACACGATCTGGTCGGTTACCCCGGCTAATGCCATCGCGTCGCTGGCCAGAAAGTGTTCGCTGCCCTCTTTACCCACGCCAAGAATCAATGGCGAACCGGCACGTGCACCGATGAGGCGGTGAGGCTCGTCTTTGCAAAACACCGCAATGGCGTAGGCACCATGTAGTTGTGCAGTGGCGGCCTTCACTGCTTCAAACAAATCGCCGTCGTACACACTGTCCACCAGGTGGGCAATGACTTCGGTATCGGTCTGGCTGTTGAACAGGTAGCCTTTTGCCTTGAGCGCAGCACGCAACTCATCGTGGTTTTCAATGATGCCATTGTGTACCAGCGCCACGCGGCCCGCCTTGGCGGACGCATCGGCCCCGGTGCCGTGGCTGAAGTGCGGGTGCGCGTTGTGCACCGCCGGCGCGCCATGTGTGGCCCAGCGGGTGTGGGCGATGCCGAGCGTGCCCTCAATGGCGTCTGCACCTTTGGCATGGGCAATTTGCTCGACCAGTTCGGCCACCCGCGAGGTGCTGCGGGCGCGGCGCAAACCCGGATGCGCATCTTGTGCGTATACGGCTACGCCGCAGGAGTCATACCCCCGGTATTCCAGCCGCTCGAGGCCTTGCACCAGAACGGGAACAATGTTTCGGGTAGAGACCGCACCGACGATTCCGCACATACGCCAACTCCTCAATATTCGTGATGTTGGCAATCGTAGAAGTCATTGAGAAAAATATCTCGTTGTAATTTCACAAAATTTGAACGAAAATTTCATTAAATGCAAATGTAAAAATTTAATTTCATAAATTTACGATAAATGGAATCAATAACGCTTGATAGCACTGACATTGCGCTGCTGAATCAACTGCAGCGCGACGCAAGTTTGAACAATCAGGATCTGGCCGAGCGGGTCCACACCTCGCCACCCACCTGTTTGCGCCGCGTCAAGCGCCTGCGCGATGCGGGGCTCATTGAGCGCGAGATTGCAATTCTGAACACCGAGAAAATGGCGGCGGCGATCGGCCACGGACTCACCGCCATTGTGGAAATTACGCTGGACCGGCAAGACGCACAGGCGCTCGACGCGTTTGAAGTTCGTATCGGAAGCGACTCTGCTGTTCAGCAGTGCTACCGCGTATCACCCGGCCCGGACTTTGTTTTGGTAGTGCACACCGCCCACATGCCGGACTATCTGGCACTGGCCCAGCGTCTGTTCAACGCGGACGCCAATGTGCGCAACGTCAAAGCCTACTTCAATGTAAAGCGCAGCAAGTTCGGGGCGGAGTTGCCGCTACCCTGACCGATTCAGGCCGGCTCAGGCGACTCCAAAAACCAGTTGCACTGTGCACCCCTGGTCAACCTGACCATGGGCACTCACTGACCCGCCCATGCGCTGCATGGCTTTGCGTGTCAGCGCCAGCCCCATGCCGATACCGGGAAACTGCTTGACCGTGTGCAAACGCTGAAATTGATGGAACAACTTATCCTGCATCGCAGGGTTATAGCCTGCGCCGTTGTCAGCGATGGTCACCCGCGCCAAGCCATGCGCGGCATCCACTTGCGCTGTTACGACAATCACCGCTGCACCTGCGTGCGCGGTGAACTTCACTGCGTTGTCCAGCACATGCCGCACGGATAGCGCAACCAACGCTGCATCGCCGCGCACCGCAGGCAGATTTGCGGCTATTTGCCAATGCACCACGCGCCCGGGATGCCGCTCGGACAGCGCAGCACGCGCCGCGTGAACCACGTCGTGCAAGGACACCACCCCGAAATTGACAGCCACCGTACCCAGACGTGACAGCTCCATCAACCCGTCCATCAAAACCCCCATGTGTTTTGCCGAATCGGTAATGGTGTTCAAAAAGCCCTGCACCTCATCGCTGAGCTGTGGACCCGCGTCTTCCTGCACCAGATGTGCGTAGCTGATGATGTGGCGAAGGCTGGCGCGCAGGTCGTGAGACACGGTGTACGTGAAGTCCTGCATTTCGCTGCGCTGGGCAGCCAGTTCGGCTTCGAGTTCGGCGATGCGTAGTTCAGGGGTTTGCGACATGGAAATATTTCGCCTCTTTTATTTAGCCGCCTTTTTAGGCCTGGCCCAATTCGCAATGCTCAGCTGCTTTCCACGCGCCACACTCAAGGCACCCGCCGGTGTATCCTTGGTAATGGTGGAGCCGCCACCCACTGTGCCACCCGCGCCCAGCGTTACCGGCGCCACCAGTACGCAGTTGCTGCCTACATGCACGTCCGCTTCAATCACGGTGCGATGTTTGTTGGCGCCGTCGTAATTGGCGGTGATGCTGCCTGCACCGTAGTTCACGCGCTCGCCGACCGTGGCATCACCCAGATAGGCCAGGTGGTTGGCTTTGGCACCCTTGGCCAGCGTGGAGTTTTTGACCTCCACAAAGTTACCGATGTGCACTTCTTCGCCCAACCGTGCGCCGGGGCGCAAGCGGGCAAATGGACCTATTAATGCGCCCGCACCTACGGTCACGCCAAGCGCTTCGCCATCAATATGGGTAAACGGGTGAATCACAGCGCCCGCGTCAATGACAGCATTTGAAATCACACAGTTCGCACCGATCGAGACGCCCTCGCCCAGCGTAACCTGTCCGCTGAACACACAGTTCACATCAATGCTCACATCGTGTGCGCACGACAAATCACCACGCACATCAATGCGTGCAGGGTCCGCCAGCCGCACGCCCTCTTCCATCAGGCGATGCGCCTGTCGCAACTGAAATGCGCGCTCCAGCTCGGCCAGTTGCACCGGACTATTGACGCCCGCCACCTGCACCGCGTCGGTAATTTTGTAGGCCACCACCGGCACGCCGTCGGCCACCGCGAACTTCACGATGTCGGTCAGGTAGTACTCACCTTGTGCGTTTTTGTTGTCCAGGCGCGCGAGCCAGCGTTTGAGTTGCAAAGCGGGCACAGCCATGATGCCGCTGTAAATTTCTGTGATGAGGCGCTGCGCTTCGGTCGCATCTTTGTGCTCCACAATGGCCTGCACCGCGCCATTGGCGTTCCCTCCCTGACGCACGATACGTCCGTAGCCTGCGGGGTTGGATTGCTCCAGCGTCAATAGCGCAAGTTTGTTGCCGCTGCTGGCCGCAATGAGGTGAAACAGCGTATCGGCCTGCGTAAGCGGCACGTCGCCGGACAGCACCACCACGATGCCATCGTCCTCCAGCGCGGGCACCGCCTGCTGAACCGCGTGGCCGGTACCCAGCTGCGGTTCCTGACGCACAAACTGCAGCGCAAAGTCGGCGGCGGGGCCGCGATTACGCACGCACGCAGCCTCTACTTCATCCGCACCATGGCCGGTAATTACGACCGCTTTACGGGCGGACAACTGAGCAGCAGTATCCAGCACATGCTGCAACAAAGCGCGTCCGGCCAAAGCCTGCAGCACCTTCGGTATCCTGCTGCGCATACGGGTTCCCTTACCCGCCGCCATAATGACTATGTCGATATTACTCACAGGCTCACCTTTTCAATGCGTTGGTTCAACATTATCGGTGTGACTGTGCTCTCCCTGACACTGGGCGGCTGCAGTGTGGCGCGCCTTGGATACAACAACGCACCCGGCCTGCTCTATTACTGGCTGGACACCTATTTCGACTTTGACGGCGCCCAAACGCTGGCGATACGTGAGAAGTTGCAGGCCCTGCAGGACTGGCACCGCAAAGAAGAGCTGCCGCAAATCGCCGATCTGCTCAAGAACATGCAGCCCTTTGCCAGCCAAGGCGTGACGCCTGAGCAGGTGTGTCGACTCTATGGCTTTGTGCTGGAACGTGCGCAGGCACCGCTGAATTATCTTTCCCCGGCCATCGCCAGCTTGGCTAGCACCTTGTCCCAAGCGCAGATTACCCATATCCAAGCCGAGTTTGATAAGCGCAATAAGCAGTGGCGCGAGGAATGGCTGGACGTAAAGCCGTCCAAACAGCTGGAACGTCGCCAGAAGCAAATCAAAGAGCAGGCCGAAATGTTTTACGGCCGCTTAAGCGATGCGCAGACGGCGCAAATCAAATCGCTGCTCGAAACTGCAGGGTATGACCCGCAACGCCAATACACCGAGACTTTGCGCCGCCAGCAAGACAGCATCAGTGTTCTCAACCTGATTCGCACCTCCGGTTTGCCACCGGCACAGGCCACGACAGAGATTCAAAACCTGTTCGCCCGAAGCTTTGCGTCGCCCGACCCCGAATACCACCACTATGCCGAGCGTGCCCGACAGCTCAGCTGCAACACGGTCGCACAACTGCATAACACCGCAAGCACAGAGCAGCGGGAAAAGATGCTAAAAACCCTGATGGGCTACGAGGCAGACGCCCGCGCTTTAATGACCACCAAGTAAAAACCGGCTCCCGAATGCGTCAGACCGGCCAGACGACCCCGTAGTCGTTCAGGATGGCGTCAAGGGGAATGTCATGCGGCTCGGCCTCAAAATCGGGCACAAAGCCCACCCCATAGCCCAGGCCCACGGTGAATGGCCGCGGCTGCAGTGTGGCCAACATACGGTCGTAAAAGCCGCCGCCATAGCCCAACCGATAGCCACCAGGACCGTAACCCACGCAGGGAGAGAACAGCAGCGTGGGGGTAATGATTTCGGTATCTTTGGGTTTGGGGATGCCATAGGCATCTTCTTCCATGGGGCAGCCCGGGTACCAGGCATGGAAGGTCATGGTTTTATCCTCCTTGTTGACCACCGGCAGGCCGATACGACGGCGCTGGGGCTGATCCAGCAGCTCGCCATCTTCTTTCCAGCGGTGCAAGGCGGGCAA
>CANBYM010000245.1 GCA_947373605.1 Comamonadaceae bacterium | reverse complement strand
CTAATGTTGCTGATTGCGGTAGTCGCTGAATCCAGCAATGTGCCGCCAAATGAACCGGCAACGGTATCAATGCCCAACGTTGGGGTGTTGATAATCAAATTGGTTGCTTGCGCGCCGCCGAACGCCCCGAGTAGAGCGACGGTCAAAGCGGTACGCTTGAGGACTACATTCATGAAAATCTCCTTGAGTTTGCAGGTGGAAAAAGCAATGAAACGGACTTGTTTCTTTGCTTAACTCAAGGTTATTGGTTTCAATTGTTTTTATCTGTGCGATGTGACACGCTGCAAAGACGGGGCTGTGCCGGGGCTCAGCAATTATGTTGAAAACAATTGGTGTTCAATTGTCCTCGTGCCTGTGCCTGTTTCGATTGTCATGTTCATGGTCACGACCATGATCCTCTCTCCTGCCGTCATGGCCGCGACGTTCTTGCTCGTAACGCTCCCGCACCCAATCTTCGCGGACGAAGTAGACAGGGCGTCCGCACGCGTTGTATTCGCGGCAATGCTTTTCCCAATGCTTCTGGTGGCCGGGGGGTACATACAAATACATGGGCTCTCGGACCGGGGACTGCATGATCACGATGGGTTGTTGGTTAATTACCCGGGGCTGCGGGTAGTTGCCAATGTTGATCTGTCCATACACACCTGGTTGATTGATTCCAATGGAGACACCCACATTGGTTTGTGCGAAGACGCTCGACTGAAGGCAAACGCCAAGGACCAGTGCGACGAAAATTTTCATGTTGATTTGTGTTTTTAAGCTCTAACTTACCATCCTATCCAAATGCGGTTGCTACGGCGTGCTTTATTTGTTTCCAAATGAAACCGCTGGTTTACATGCCCGGCCGGTTCATTCGGCCCGACCGGGCGTAAGCATTATTTGGGTTCGTTGGTGATACCTGCGGTTTTGATTGTTTTCGCCCAGAACTCGGTGTCGGTGCGCACCAGCTCACCTAGAGCCGCAGGTGGCAGGTAACGCAGGTCTACACCAGCGACGTCAGCACGGGTTTTGGTCTCCGGCAATTCGAGGGCCTGCTTGATCTGGCCGCTCAAAGTATTCACAATGTCGGGGGGCGTACCGGCGGGGGCAAATATGCCGATCCAGGCCTCAAGCTCAAAGCCCTTGAGTCCCGCTTCTGCGGTTGTGGGCACAGTAGGCATGCCGGGGTGACGGGTTTTGCCGGCGATTGCCAGCGCCTTGAGCTTGCCAGTGTTGACCTGTGCCATGACTGATGGAGGTGTGGTGATGAACACCTGAACCTCACCGGCCATCACGTCATTGACCGCTGGACCGGAGCCCCGGTAGGGGATGTGGACCATACTGGTCTGCGTCTTCATCTTGAACATCTCGGTGCCGATGTGTGACAAGGAACCGTTGCCTTGACTGGCATAGCTCAGCTTGCCCGGGTGCGCCTTTAGGTAGGCAATGAATTCGGGGAGCGTGTTGACCGGTACTGAGGGGTGCACTGTGATGACGTTGGTTGCGACCGTGATCAGGGCAACAGGCACGAAGTCTTTTTGTGACCAGGGCAGGTTGGGCGTCAGGTTGGGATTGCCAACGTGATACGCCGAATAAGAATTCAGCAGGGTGTAGCCGTCGGGCTTGGCGCGTGCGACAAACTGGTAAGCCACATTGCCACTGCCGCCGCCTTTGTTTTCGACGACGACACCTTGGCCGACTATTTTGGCCAACGAGTCCGACAAAATCCGCGCCGACGAGTCTACAAATCCCCCCGGTGGATTGGGAACAATCAGCGTGACTGGCCGGCTCGGATAGGCCTCGGCACTCACCGAAGCAGGCGCGCAGGCCAGCACCAAAGACAGCAGCGTACCCATACCGCTCACAGCGCCCAAGCCCCGCAGCATCCGCATTTTTGTAGTGACGTTCATCCCATGTTCCTCGTAGAAAGCAAAAGACGACACTCTAGTTTGTTCGGGCCGCTTTATCAAACGCAGGTGTCGCCGAGGTTCATCAATTGAGGCGGGGTGTTTTTTTTAAGTTCTTCCATCAGCGCATCAGGCGTGCCGCCCTCGGCGATGTGGTTTTTGTACCAGACGGTCAGAATGCTGGTGACCACCGGGCCGGGGTTTTGCAGCACCTTCTCAAAGTCCAGGCCATTGATGTTGCAGATTAGTTTGACGATGTCCATGTCCAGGTCGATGGCATCGTCGTCACAACGGCGCAGCTTCATGTCGGCAAAGGCGTAGCCCTCGGGCAGTTTGAGTGTCAGGGTGGAATCGGTGGGCATGACGACTATTGTCGCCAAACTTTGCGCTTTAAATCGCGCTCCGGATCGCGTTTTAGACGGCTTGCTTTTGCGGCAGCAGCCGGTCGTATTCTTTTTTGACCACGCCGTAGCACTCGCAGGCGTGTTGCAGCAGTGCATGGCCGTCCAGTACCGTGATCTTGCCGTCCGAGTAGGCAATCAGACCGGCCTCCTGCAGGCGCAGGGCGCCCTCGCGCATGACGTCGCCACTCACGCCCAGCATATTGGCCACGAGTTGCTTGGTCATCATCAGTGTATTGCTCTCATAGCGGTCACGCGTCATCAACAGCCAGCGGCACAGTTGCTGGTCCAGCGTATGGTGTTTGTTGCACGCAGCGGTTTGCGTCATCTGTGCAATCAGCGCCTGGGTAAAACCCAGCAGCAAATGCATTACCGGCAGTGAGGTCTCAAATTCCTTTTTTACAAACTCCGCATTAACCCGAAAGCCCGCTCCGCCGTTTTGAACCAGCGCACGGCTGGGGGTGGAACTGCCGCCCATGAACAAGGCAATGCCAATCAGTCCTTCATTGCCCACCACTGCGATTTCAGCCGACGCACCGTCTTTCATCACGTACAGCAGTGAGACGATGGCCGTCGTGGGAAAGTAGACATGGCTGAGTACTCTGTCCGCTTCGTACAAAACGTGACCCAAGGGCAGGTCAACCGCCTCCAACTGCGGCAGCCAGCGTAAATAGATGGCATGGGGCAGGGCGGCCAGCAGGTGGTTCTTTTGGGGGTCTGCCAGTTGCAAGTTGTTGTTTGCCACGTTGTCGCTTGCCATGAATGTCTCCAGCTTTAAAGCGCCGAGCATGCGCGCGCAGCGGACTATGGGCTGTGCGACTCCGCACCAATGGAACTACTGTAATGAAAAATTCATGTTCACTACAATAGTTCAAGTATTATTGAAATATGGAAGTCAACACCGTTGTTAAAGCCCTCGCAGCACTTGCCCAGCCCTCCCGGCTGGAAGTTTTTCGGGCCCTCGTGGTTGCCGGTCAGGGGGGGCTAACCCCCGGCGCGTTGTCCGAGAGTCTGGGCGTTGCGCCCAACACCTTGTCATTCCACCTCAAAGAGCTGGTGCATGCCGACCTGATTACCCAGGAGCGGGCCGGGCGAAACCTAATTTATCGCGCCCAGTTTGACCGCATGAATGCATTGCTGGCGTACCTCACCCAAAACTGTTGTCAGGGCGAGGCCTGTCTCGCGCCCGCGACCAAACAGTGCGATTGCTAATTTCATTTTTGGAGAAGTCATGAAACCCCTGAACGTTTTGTTTTTGTGCACCCACAACTCGGCCCGTAGCATACTGGCTGAGGCACAGCTCAATGCCATGGCCAAAGGCCGTTTCAAAGCGTTTTCCGCCGGCAGCAGCCCGCGCGAAAACCAGCAGCCCAACCCATTGGGTTTGCAGGTGTTACAAAACGCCGGAATCTCCACGGAAGGTCTGCATAGCAAAAGCTGGGACGTATTTGCCGGTGCTGATACGCCGCACATGGACCTGATCATTACCGTGTGTGATGACGCGGCGGGCGAGGTATGCCCCATCTGGCCGGGTCATCCGGCCACCGCACACTGGGGCTACCCCGACCCCAGCGCAGGCGAGGCGTCCGATGCGGCCAAGCTGGAAGCTTTCCGCCAGACGCTGATTTCGATGAAGCGCCGTTTGGAATTGTTGTGCAGCCTGCCCGATGCCAAACTTGAACAAGCGGTGTTGCAAACCAGTGCGCGCCAGTTGGCCCGCACTTGAGGTCACGGCATGAACGTATTTGAGCGATACCTTACGGTATGGGTGTTTCTGTGCATTGTCGTTGGCATTGCGCTGGGGCAGGTGTTTCCAGGCGTGTTTCAGGCTATCGGGCACTTGGAAGTGGCGCAGGTCAACTTGCCCGTGGGCTTGCTGATCTGGGTAATGGTGATTCCCATGCTGGTCAAGGTGGACTTTGGTGCCTTGGGCGAGGTGCGCAAGCATATTAAAGGCATTGGCGTCACGCTGTTCGTCAACTGGCTGGTCAAGCCGTTTTCCATGGCGCTATTGGGTTGGCTGTTTATCCGGCATTGGTTTGCGCCCATGCTGCCACCCGACCAGATTGACAGCTATGTTGCCGGTCTGATTTTGCTGGCCGCAGCGCCATGTACCGCGATGGTGTTTGTGTGGAGCAGGCTCACCGGCGGTGACCCGCTGTTTACGCTGTCACAGGTCGCGTTGAATGACAGCATCATGGTGGTGGCATTTGCGCCGCTGGTCGGATTGCTGTTGGGCATCTCGGCCATTACCGTGCCTTGGGCCACGCTGGTGACGTCGGTGGTGCTGTACATCGTTATCCCTGTGGCACTGGCGCAGTGGCTGCGTCGAGTTTTATTGGCGCGCGGCGCTGCTGCGTTTGATTCGGCCATGGCGCACATCGGCCCCTGGTCGATTGCTGCACTGCTGCTCACACTGGTACTGCTGTTTGCGTTTCAGGGCGAGGCCATTTTGAATCAGCCACTGGTGATCGCCTTGCTGGCGGTGCCGATTCTGATTCAGGTTTTTTTCAACAGCGCGTTGGCCTATTGGCTCAACCGCGCGGTGGGGGAAAAGCACAACGTGGCCTGTCCATCGGCGCTCATTGGCGCGTCTAATTTCTTTGAGTTGGCCGTGGCCGCAGCGATTAGTTTGTTCGGCTTTCACTCCGGTGCCGCGTTGGCAACGGTGGTTGGCGTATTGATCGAGGTGCCGGTCATGCTGCTGGTGGTCTACGTGGTGAATCACTCTAAGGGTTGGTATGAGCGGGCCTGATCCGTCCTG
>CANBYM010000244.1 GCA_947373605.1 Comamonadaceae bacterium | reverse complement strand
CCTCCCGAGCCGCATGGATGCGCACTACCTGTGTTCCATCAAAGTAATCCACGCCAGTGGCTCGATCGCCTTCCATCACTACACGCAGCACTCTGGCAAGCGTGATGATGTGCAGGTTGCTACGGTTGCGCGCGGGTTTAAGAAAAGCGGTGGCGGTACTACACCGTTCGCCATTGCGCATGGTGACTTGGTACAGGCCCGCACCCTCGCAAGATTCACCGTTGAAATCCGGGTTGCGTTTGTGTCCAGCTGCCACCGCAGCATCAACAAATGCCTGCGACAAGCGGTTGGGAGAAGTTTGGTCTGCCACCGTCAAGGGGCCACCAATACCATGCAAGGCCGAAGCGCCACGCTGCTGATCTTCAGACTTCAGGAAATACGGTAAGACATCCTGCCAACCCCAACCCGGGTTCCCCACATCTCGCCAATTGTCGAAATCTTGGGCGTTTCCCCGGATGTAGATCATGACGTTGATGGCACTGCTTCCACCCAGTACCTTCCCTCGCGGACATGGGATATGGCGCAAGTTATAGCCTGACTGGAGGGTAGTGCTGTAGCCCCAGCCTTCTGGCCGGTCCCACAACAAAGGCCATTGGTTGGGCTGACGCAATGCAGGGGCGTCATCTTTGCCTCCCGCTTCGAGCAGCGCCACCTGGCATGCCGGGTCTTGCGAAAGCCGTGCCGCGAGCACGCAACCAGCGGAACCGGCCCCCACGATGATGTAGTCGTAAGTCATTTCAACTTCCCCCGGCAAGAAAAATGGCAGCCGCTTACTTGGCCTATTCACTTGCGGCCTGATTGAAGTAGTCATCACCAGAATACTCCAAGTAACGCCCATGGACAAGGGTACGAGGCTCTGGTCCAGTACTGGGCCGATTTCTCCGCTGACTACCAAGAACGGTATTACAAGTTTTCAGCCTAACTAACAGCAGTGGGCTGATCGTTGTCACAGCAATTTTCGATATGCCTGCTGTGGGCTAATCATCTGCCACTGGACTTTGAACAGCACGGTATATGAAAGTCAATTAAATGACCTTTCGATAGCCATCAAGTTTTGATACCAATAGATAGTCCGTTGCTGCGAGATTTGTTGGCACCAGTGAGGCACCCGAATTCATCACACATTTCGCAAAAGTCCTTGTGATTACGACACTAGACTTTACCCATAGATATCGCTGAACATTTATCAATGGCGCTTGTTTAGGGTGACGCCGATGAATGGTGGGCTACGACAAGCCACTTACTTGCCTTTTTATGAAATACAAAGGTAAATCTGGCTGGCCTAGGTACCGCTTGGCCATCCCGAACGTCCATGAAGGTGTAGTAACCGGAGTTAAAAGCCGTCTCCCCAAAGACTCGGATGTGTTGCTCCCCGATCACTACACGAGCGTTCGGACGAGACGCTGCGTCTTTGAAGTACTCCCATATGGCAGTTGGGGTCGGAGCGATAGTCTTGGCAGTGGTTCCCCAGAGCACCGCTTCCTCGTCATACATGCTTATGATGCGCTTAGGATCCCGACTATCGTACGCTGCCTGCCATTCCTTTGTAGCTAACATGATTTGGTCTCTTGTCGCCTGTCCGTCTGTCGGCAACGATGTGCAAGCACTAAGAACTAGTAGAAGAAGCATCACGAAAAAAAGACGTCGCATAGTAGTTAACCTCAAATTGGCAGGGTGGTGCAAAGCTCGCCTCAGCCAGTCGAATTACATTTCTTGGCTGACATGTGCCCATGGTAAGGGTATCGTCGCATTAAGCAAGTTGGTCTGCTGAAGTACTCGTAACCTGCAGATTGTGGTGGACGGCCTTGGCAGAAAAGCCGAACTCCGTTTTGAGCTGTCAGGCTCCGTTCACAGCCGCCAGATTACCGGTTGTATAGTTCAATTTCTGAAAAATCTGGTTGACAGTGGCTAGTTTCACCATTGGTTAGGTGGGTTTAATATTGCCCACTCTGATGACTTTGCTCCACTTT
The DNA here is from genome assembly GCA_947373605.1 of Comamonadaceae bacterium. Lineage (GTDB taxonomy): Bacteria > Pseudomonadota > Gammaproteobacteria > Burkholderiales > Burkholderiaceae_C > Allorhodoferax. Next base: position 3,087 of record CANBYM010000244.1, on the reverse strand, counting down.
TCGGTCTCTGCTGCGATGAGCCTTCCGAAGTCGGCAGACGAGCCGGCAAGCGACGTAGCGCCCAATTCGGAGAAGCGCGCCCTCAACGTCGGATCGGCAAGGCCGGCGTTGATGGCCTTATTGAGCGTCTCTATCAATTCGATGCGAGTGTTTCTCGGAACGCACATTCCGGTCCAACCACTGGCTTCGTAGTCGGGCAAAAATTCGCCCACGGAGGGTATGTCGGGCAGTGCCTCCGAACGTGATGCGGTTGTCACTGCCAATGCACGCAATCGTCCTGATTTGATGTGTTGGATCGAAGCCGGTAAGGGCTCGAACAACACTTGAACCTGTCCGCCGAGCAAATCCGCAATTGCTTGTGACGCACCGCGATAGGGGATGTGATTAAAGTCGATACCGGCCATCATCTTGAAGAGTTCGCCGGCGAGATGCTGTGTGGTCCCATTGCCGGACGAGCCGTGGTTAATCTTTCCCGGGTTGGCTTTCGCGTAGGCGATGAACTCGGGAACCGTTTTCGCGGGAAATGATTCATTGACCGTCATGACATTGGGAAACCGCACGACACCTGCAACCGGTGCAATATCGCTCACGAAATTGAAGTTAAGTTTGTCATATAGCGTTGCGTTGACAGCATTGACGGCGCCACCCAGGAGCAATGTGTAACCGTCGGCGGGTGCGCGGATTACCGCTTCGGTTGCAATATTGCCGCTCGCCCCGGGTTTATTTTCAACAATGACTGGTTGGTGGAGTTGGTCCGACAACCACTGGCCAATCAGGCGTGCAACGATGTCAAAGTTTCCCCCAGCTGAAAATCCGACGAGGATATGCACAGGCCGCGTTGGATAGGATTGGGCCCACGCCAAGTTGGACCGGGTTTCCAGCGCGGCAGAACCTGCCGCTAGATAAAGAAATTCCCGACGCGTTTTCATGCACTTCTTTCTTGGAGTTTGGCAACTTGTCGGCTTTTGACTAGGCCTAAGTTGATGGACAAATGCAACGATAAACGTCTGCAGGTATAAATGGAACCATGAATTAAGCTATATCTATAAAAGTAAATACCTATGGATAAAACACTGCAAACCTGGGACAACCGAATCGGGCGGCGACTCAAGTTACGCGACCTCCATATTCTGTCCATCGTCGTCCAATGGGGGAGCATGGCCAAGGCAGCTTCGCGGCTTGCGATGTCCCAACCCGCCGTGTCCGAGTCGATAGCGAATCTGGAGGCCACTCTCGGCGTGCGTCTTCTGGATCGAAATGCACGCGGAGTTGAGCCAACCTTCTACGCCCATGCGCTGCTCAAGCGCGGCGATGTTGTTTTTGATGAGTTGATGCAAGGGGTCAGGGACATTGAGTTTCTGGCCAACCCACAGGTGGGAGAAATTCGGGTTGCTTCAGGCGACACGATGGCCGCGGGGTTGTTGGCACCAGTCATTGACCAGTTGTCGCGCCGCTATCCTGAAATTGTGGTCCGGGTGGTCCAGGCAAGCGCAGAGAACCTAGAGTATCCCGAACTCCGCGAGCGAAAGGTCGATGTAGCGCTGGCAAGATTATCCAAGTCTTTTGTACAGAGCGACCTTGATGTTGAAATCCTTTTTGACGATCCATCTCGCGTGGTAGTAGGTATGCTGAGCCCCTGGGCACGCCGTCGCAAGGTTTCTCTAGCTGAATTGGCGGATGAAATATGGACCTTCACATCCGATCAAGTCATCCGTAATTTGATTACTGAGGCGTTTCAATCGCATGGATTGAATTCACCCCAAGAGCGGGTTAGCGCCAGTTCCATGTTGCTGCGCAACCAATTACTGGCAACTGGGCGTTACCTGACAGTGCTTCCTGAATCGGTGCTCCGTCGCAACGCAAAGCAATGGTCACTCAAGGCCCTTCCGGTTGACTTGGGCATGAAGCCAATGTCGGTTGCGATCATCACGCTGAAAAATCGGACAGTCAGCCCAGTGGTGCAACTCTTCATCGAGCAGGTGCGAGCGGTCGCAAAAACTGAGTCGGGTATCGGTCGGGAAATTTGAGTATCTATAGGCCCGCTTATACGGCGAAGCGACAGCCGCCGGCGTTCATATGCAAACGCAATCGCTAAAAATCCACGCGATCATAGATTTTTCTGAAATGCGGGGGAGTAAATCTAAGCTTCTGCAATCGCTGCGATTGAGACTTTAAGGCCAAGAATCCGGGCAGGCAATTTCGCACCTTGGCGAGCAGGTGGATTGGATGGAAACCATTTCATCCACTCTTCATTCATACCGCCGAATTCCTCTTCATCTGCCATGACTACAGTGACACTGACAATTTTCTCCATGGAACTGCCCGCCTCTTCTAGGATGGCCTGAATATTGGTGAGGCATTGCCTAGTCTGCTCTTGAATGGTCGTGCCTTTGAAGACGCCGGTTGCCGGATCCGTCGGCGCAGTACCGGACACAAATATCAAACCTGCTGCCTTAACAGCTTGGCTGTACATCGGAGGTGGTTTTGCCGCTTTAGTTGTGAAGATGACTTGACGTGACATGATCAACTTTCAGTTATTTTTCAGTTAAGGCATGACTTCAAAATCATTTTCTACTAATTTGTATTCGCTGTCAGAGTTTGATCTATAGTTTCTCAAAATGGTCGCCGATCGCCGAATTGATGGTTTATGCGTGTTACCGGGGCCATGTAGCCCAGATTGGGATTTCGACCGAAAATTACTCTGATGGGCAGGCCTTTGATATTCGGAATGACTTTCGGATTGTTCAATTCAAAGCCACACAGGCTGTTCATGGAATTCGGGAGCGTGCCCGAAGCTGCCGCCCAGGGACAGTGGACGCTTATCAGTTGACGGCCAATACCACTCGCCGGCGTTCCTGATTCCTGAAGGCCATTGATCGCCTCTTCTTTTTCGTAACATTCACACCGTACAAGCGGAAAATTCTTTTTAAGGGATGATCTAGACATCATGGTCGCCACTGGAGTAAATCAGTAATAGGCGGCCGGTCTCCGACATCGTAGGTTGCGCCCGAGGGCGTAGAGCTACATGCTGTGACTTTCGTCGTCAGCAACCAAAGGAGACCGACCATGCAGGAGATTAGCAAATTT
>CANBYM010000243.1 GCA_947373605.1 Comamonadaceae bacterium | reverse complement strand
GCATCCGCGATCTGTTGTACGACCAGGGTTTCACCATCAGCGGTGCGCGTAACAAAATGCAGGAGTTGGTGCAAAGCGAGCGTGACAAAAAACGCAATGGCGAAGTCTTGCTTGATGGTGTTGAGGTGCTGGAAGTTGACGATGCAGATATGGAAGACTTCGAAGACAGCGAACCCCAAGACGGCATGGAAGACATGTCGGACCAGCTGATGCAGTTCCGACGGGAATTATTTGAAATTCGTGAACTGCTCGCCGTAGCGGACTAATTTTCACTGCTAGGCCGTTGTATAATTGGAAGCTCGATCGGTGTGTGGCGCAGCCTGGTAGCGCACTTGCATGGGGTGCAAGGGGTCGAAGGTTCGAATCCTTTCACACCGACCAAAAGTCAATATAAAGGCCTCTAAGTAGCGATACTCAGAGGCCTTTTTCATTGGCAAATCAATGACTTACGTTGCAACGGCATATGTAGGCCTCTATTGACTGCCAAGCCCAAGCGGGGGTACAAACGGGGGTGCAAGTAGCCTTTTTCGTGGTTTTTTGGGTTTTGTACCCCCATCCCCCAATGAAAGGGCTACTGACAAGCTGACCTGTACCCCCACTCTTTTCCGGACTCTGTACCCCCATGCTCACCGATGCCCAATGCAGAAACGCAATTTGCCCACCGGACAAGAAACAAGCCCGGTTTGCCGATTCCGGCGGGATGTACCTCCAAGTCAGCCCAGCGGGGTCAAAGCGATGGTTTCTGAAATACCGCATTGCTGGTGTAGAAAAGCAAATGGCGTTGGGAAGTTACCCAGACGTTTCACTGACGGCGGCGCGCAAAGCCCGTGAAGCAGCCAAGCTCCAAAAGTCAGAAGGCAACGATCCTTTGCAAGCGCGTAAGGTCGAAAAGCTGAAAGCACTGACACCGGCGGGCAACACTTTCAAGGCCACGGCGCTGGAGTGGTACGAAATGAAGCTCGATAGCTGGAGTAGTCACTACGCGATCCGGGAAAAGCGCAACCTTGAGAAAGACCTTTTCCCTTATTTCGCAGATCGGCACATCGGCGAAATTGAACCTATAGAGCTATTGGCGGCAGTGCGACAGGTCGAAGAACGTGGCGCATTGGACGTGGCCCACCGGGTTTTAACCACTGCGGGGCAGGTTTGGCGCTATGCGGTGGCGACGGGGCGAGCCACGCGGGACGTGAGTGCAGACATTAAGGGCGCATTGAAACCGCACCACGGCAAACACTTTGCGGCCATAACTGACCCCGTGAAGCTAGGCGCGATGATCCGCGTGATTCGGGGCTATCTGGGCGGGCCAATTGTGCGGGCGGCGTTACAACTCGCACCGATGCTCTTTCAACGGCCTGGCGAACTGCGCGCGGCAGCTTGGTCTGAATTTGATTTAGACGCGGCGCTTTGGACTATTCCAGCGGCACGCATGAAGCGCAGCGTGGAAGGCAAGAAGAACGGCGATGCCCACCTAGTGCCATTGCCCACTCAAGCCGTTGAAATATTGCGCAAGCTAAAACCCATTACGGGACAGGGTGAACTTCTGTTTCATGGTGAGCGCAGCCATGACCGGCCTATCAGCGACAACACCCTGCGGGCCGCATTGCTACGCTGGGTTATGGGCCTGACGTGCAAAGCGTGCATGGCTTCAGGGCTACGGCACGTACGCTGCTGGCAGAAGAATTAGGCGTTGATCCGCTAGTTATTGAGGCGCAACTAGCCCACGCGGTGAAAGATGCCAACGGGCGGGCCTACAACCGCACGCAATATCTGAAACACCGGACAGTCATGATGCAACAATGGGCCGATTATTTAGACAAGCTCGCACGCGGTGCGGAAGTGATTCCATTCAAAGCGGCATAACTATTCGCCAGCCCTAGGCTGATCTCCGAAAATCCGCTTCCCCTAGCGGGCTGAGCTGGCAATTATTCAAAGGGGCGCTTGGGGGCGCATGACAGACTTATCGCATTGGGATTTTTCTGTGGTTTTTACCGGTCTTGAGGCAGCGGCATTAATTATTGGCCTCGACCCGGCGAGCGATAAGTTGGAAAAAACTAGTCCAGTAGTAGCCCGAATGGAACTTTGCTATGCGAAAACATTGTTTGCGCACAGGCTCAGCCTATGGATTCCAGCTTTGGAAAACGCAGGAATTGACTACATTGAAGTGAAAAATGAAGATGATCCCTTTGCGTTGGGGAACTTACATAGTTGGCGCATGGCGAGCTTTTACGAAGAATCTGTTTTTGAAGATTACGCAAGTAAAACTCAACGTGGTCTCGCAGAGCTTTCCACAGAGCGTTTTAATTTATGGCTTGTTGACGAAAAACGGAATGGTTTCGATCATCAATTGTTTCACCGCTACGACTTAACAACATGGCTTGTCGAGTTGCGCATGACCTCGAAATATGAGTTTATGGGGCCATCAACAATAGTAGATTTAGAAACGCGTTCTATTGGGGTGAGGCCTAACAGTTTGGCGCGACGGGACTTGCTTACACCTGTAATCGAACTTGCGCGATCACAGTGCAGAAATAGTTCAGACGCGTCCGAGGTGTGGGCAAAACTAAGATCACTAGCGCAGGAAAAAAGCCCCCCGCTGATTGGTAGCGATGAGTCAGGCATTCAATTTCTGGACGCAAATGAGCAGTTTAAGACATTGAACTTGAAGGCTCTGCGGATGAGGCTCCGCAGAGCACGCTAAAGCACGATTGAGCAGCCTAGTTTCCAGCTAGAAACGACTGAACACATTAGCGAGACAACATTCAGCAGCTTTGGCAAAGTCACCCCCAACGCAACAACGGCCGGCAGCGCCGTATAGAAGGGGTTACAAATGTCGATTCTCAGAATGCCTTCCGTCAAGGGTGAAATGGGGCATAAATCACACGCTAGCATTTATAACGCGATTCAAGCGGGGCTATTTACAAAGCCGGTACAGATCGGGCAACGTTCAGTAGGTTGGCCTGACTACGAAGTGAAGGCAATCAACGCGGCACGCATAGCTGGCAAGACCGAAGCCGAAATTCGTGAGCTGGTGCAACGCTTGCACGCAAAGCGCCTTGAACTCGCAAACGCTTAAAGAGGGGATAAAGCCATGACAAAAAATAAGGCCACCTCCCCCGAAAAGAAAGCGGCCCTAGAAGCTATCGGGGCAGAGTTTAGCGGCAACGAAGGGCATTCGCAATCAAAACGGCTATTGGCGGCGCTATCGAGCTTTGCCATCACTACCTTTGAGGCCATGCGATACCTTGACGTGTACCACTGTCCGGCGCGAGTGTTGCAACTTCGCAAGCAGGGCCACAACATCGTGACGCACTGGCAGACCGTAGTCACGGAAGCAGGTGTAACGTACCGTGTGGGCCTTTACGCACTGGAAAGCGTGGTGAGTCATGCGGCTGCCTAATGATTGGTTGAACGACCTGGAGTTGCTGGCGTGGCGCTTTTCACACCTGGGCTTTAGCCCGGATCTGGCAGGCATGACAGCGATCGAGCTAGAGGGGCTTTATCGCTACTTGGCGCGGCTGGCAGACGTTGCAAGATGAGCAGCAAGTCACATAAAGGCACTAAGCACACCGAGCCTTTTGTGGCGTTCCCACGGAGCGTTTTAGAGGCTCCTTGCTTTTTCTCACTGAGCGGTCATGCCTACAAGTCGCTGATGGACATTGCCTCCCAATACAAGGGCGACAACAACGGCAATCTGACTGCGGCATGGTCGATTCTGAAAAAGCGAGGGTGGCGATCAAAGACCACGCTGTGGCGCTGTAAGTCAGAGCTGATAGAGGCAGGCTTTTTGTACGTGACACGATTAGGACATCTGCCAAACACCTGTGAACTGTTGGCCCTAACTTGGTTCCCATTGGACGTTTCGCCGAAGTTTGATGCTGATGCACTCCATGGGTTTCAACCAAAAGCATATCGGCCAAAGGTGACGCTACCCATGCCGAACATCAAGCCCAAGACGGACTGGACTTTGCCAAATGGTGGGCGTTAGGGTGCGGCAAAAATGCATTGCCTTGTCCAGATATGAAACTATGAGTAGCTCTACAAGTCCAGTTCTGAAACCATGCCACTCTGAAAGGTGGGGCTATGTTTTCAGAACTGGACTTGTAGGCCGCTTTTTGCATGGTTTCATGTTTTCAAATCTGGACATCTTTATAGAGAAGCCATTCTCTATTCTTTCTTCTTCATGTCTGCCATGTCTGCACAATCAGCGTAAAGATCACAACGGCCCCTCTGGGCAGCAAGCTGACCCAACTTGCGAAATACGCGCACGCGCGCGAGAAGAACGCGAGTTAGCCAATTGATTTCGTTATCTGTGAAGGATTAAACATGGCAAAAGGTGGGGCACGCTGCGGGGCTGGAAGGCCAGGATATCGCGTTAAAGCGGAGCAATTGCAGCGGGTGGATATCCGCGTTTGGCGCAAGCGTGGTTTGCTTTGGGTAGGTGGCACAAACACATGGTCATGGTGGCGCGGAGACGAGCCATCAGGAAGCATCAGGTTCACCGTGAATGAGACGTCAATTCGGCTTGTCTACATCGCAAACGGCAAGGACGCATCACAGACTGTCTGGACAACAACGACCTCATGCGGCTACGGCGGCGTTAGGCGCTGGTTTGGTTGTCCCGTGTGCAGTAGGCGTTGCGAGGTGCTATTCATGCGCTCAGGGCGGTTTGCGTGCCGTTCCTGTCAGCGTGTAAGTTACAGCTCGCAAAGCGGATCTGAACATGACCGACTAAACACTAGATACCACCGGCTTAACGCAATGGTGGAGGCGGGTAAACCGAAGTGGCAGCGTTGGGCGACATTCAATCGACTGGAAGACAGGCTAGAACGGGCTGACTACCTGGCGACCAAATCTTTGATGTTGTTCGTTCAGCGACTTACAGGCAAGATATTTACTGGCCTAGCCTAGCAGGGCAGAGTGCAACCGATTACTACGGCAAAACAAATCCAGACCATTGGTTTTCCGGAGCACTTCTGCTAATCCTCAGACTACTTGGACTATTCGGACAAGGTTTTTGACGAACGTTTAACCCGTGGTTAACGAAGACCAACTAACAGGCTGGGGGCACTCCCT
>CANBYM010000242.1 GCA_947373605.1 Comamonadaceae bacterium | reverse complement strand
TAGCGGTTGTAGATTGGCAGCTTATCGCTGCTGCGCAGTAACAAGGCCTCCATGGCCGGCCTGTCGTTAAGCTCCAGGGCAGTCTGAGCCTGTGCCCATAGCGGCGCCTGCTTAGCCATGTGGTGCAGATACCGGCGCCACATCCATGATTTGGCATTGTGAGATTGCCCCTTCAAAATGGACCATCCCAACACCAAAGTCTGAATGTCTTCGGCTTGTTGAGGCTGTTGGCCGCCGCGCAAGGGTTGCACAAGTTGACGAACCAATGCCATTCCCGGGTCTCCAGGTTGATCAAGCATGCTCAGACGTGTCAATGCCAGCAGCTCAGCACTCATTGCGGTACCTGGCCATTGCTGAAATTCATGGGCGCGTGTTTTGAGTTGTAACCATGCATGACGTCGCAAACGGTCGGCGATGCCGATTTGACCTAGGCGCTCACGCACGTCGGCGAAATTGAGCAGCATCAACGGGTCATCTTTTTTGGCATCTAAAATTTTTCCGTACCACCGCGCCGCCTCTCGGGGACGATCAAGTAGCTGGCACGCAACTGCGAATGGCGTCCAAAGCTGCTCTTCATTCATTGCAATTTGCGCATAGCTTTTCAAAATGCCAGCAAGTTCAGTGGTCTTCTTGGCGTCTATCAGGAACCATAAATTTGCGAGTAAAACGTCTACTTCGCCTGGCGCTTGTATGCGCGCACGCTTCAAGTCAGCCCAAGCAGCGTCTGTGTTCTTTTGATTTTGATAATAACGAGCCCGCAAAAGCAAAAAACGTGTTTCTTTGGCGGCAATGGATTCAGCTTTGTCACCAAGCGTCGCAAAAACCCGTGTCAGCGCATCGATGTCGGCAAGCGTGGAGTACACGTCGAGGGCTAACAAGAGGTGCTCTACCTGCCCGAACCTGTGGTAGCTTTCCATGGCGACCTTAGCGGCCTGATCGGGGTGGCTCTCTCGAAGTAAGACAATCAGGCGCTGCCAGTCCGGCGGGCCGGATTGCGGTAACTGTGTGTAGCGTTCATACCCTCTGCGCGCCGTATCGTTGTCGCGCAAGTCCCAAGCCAATTGGCTCAGCATTTGCCAGAAGTCCGCAGCGTTTTCGGGTGCGCGTACCTCGTAGGTTTTCATGACCTCCAAAGCCTCTGTCAGTTTTCCTCGCCGTATTTGGTTGGCAACTACTCGCATGACACTGTCAAGGGAGAAAGGCTCTTGCTGGGCGCGCTTCAGGTACAAAGCCTCTGCCTGAATGTCGTCGCCAATGCCTTCAGCAAGCCGTGCTGCAAACTCCAAGAACAGCGGCTGCGGTGAACGCTGGTACTGAGCTACGAAGAATGCCGTACCTGCAGCAGGGTCGGCGGCAGCGTCGTAAAGGTTATAAACATCGCGCCATTGCGCGTCGGTCATCGACTTTCGTCGGGCATGTATTTCCCACGCGCGCAGCGCTAGGGCAGGGCGGTCTGTCGATGGGGCAAATGCAATGACTTTTGCGATGGTTTCAGCGGAATGGTCCCCTTGCTGAAACAAATTGATCCACTGTTCGGCAGCTACTTCTGGCCTTTGTGTCCATTGGCTGATTTTCGCAAGGCGTAAACGCCAAGCGCGGTCTAGTGGAACAGATTGCACTGCTTTTTGAGCAATGGCAAAGGCCCGTTGTAAATCACCTGCAGCAATCAAGGTGTCAAACGCAAGTACGTAGTCTTGCTCGTCAAATGGACGTAATTTTTCAGAGGACGCCACCTGTGCGGAACCCTGTATTGCGTGCTCGTTAGGCGCGATATTTTGTTGTGGCATCCAATTTTTGCGAACGATTGCGCTTGGTTTGTAGACAGCTAGGCGCAACAAGCCCGCTTGGCGCTCCGATGCACTGAGCGCGGATTTTGCGGTGGCCACATCGGCCCAAAATCCAGCCCGCAATACGTACAAACTACCCCGTTGCTCAATCCGCAAAAAAGGCAGTGCGGTGTTTTTTTCAAATAGTTTTTCCAAGGCACCTGCATCGCTAGAGCTTGCTATTTGGAGGGAAAAATAATCCTGTGTTCCCAGGTCGGCACTTTGCGCGATCCCCGCTACCGCCGTGCACACCAATCCGGTCCAGACGTATCGCAACCTCATCGTTCGCCCGCCGCCCATGGGTTGGCGAAGACGAGTTGACGCGCGTAGCGTGCTGCCTCAGAAGGGGCGCCCGCAGACAATGCAGTGCGTGCTAGAAAGCGCAAGGTCGGCAAATCATCACCTAGGTCGCCGATGTCTTGGCGGGCTGCTTGCAACGCAGCATCAAACAGATTAGCCGCCATGTAGGTCTCTATGCCGTGTTTAAATAGCTGCCGCGCCTGATCTATCGATGTCGCTTGGCGCTGTGCCATCAAGAAGCAAGACGCAGCGGCGGTGTACTGACCGTTGGCCAACGCCCGTGCGCCGAGTGCTTGTAGTTTGTTCATCGGGTCGGTGTAATTCAGCGTAGACACCATGCGCGTCCCCGTTGCTCTCAGTCCCAATTCCAAGGCTGCAAGCGCAAACTTCTCCAACGTGCTGCTGGGCAGATTTTCTTCGGCCGCTCTTTGCAATAGTGTGGTCAGTTGCGCCCTTGCAGAATTTTGCTTGACCGTGGTTGGTGCGTGTGATGTCTGCCACTGATAGGCATCAAATAATATGGTGAACGCTTCCTGACGCTGGCGTGCGGTGCCCTGAACCGTTGCTGGCAACAACGCGCCTTCTAGATGAGTGATGTCGTCAGTTTTATCCTGTGTACGTGCCAGGAGCAGAGCTGCATCGATATTTGAAGTTTCAGCGCGGTACAGGTTTTTTATGTAGGAGCGTGTCAGGGGATCAAGCGTGCGTTGCTCGTACAGCGTGCTCAAAAGCGCCTTTCGGGGAAAGATAGTCACTAATACGGAAAGCACCATGACCGCAATCAGAAGCAGTTGCCACGGCGTGGTGAGTACCAGCCGCACAACCTCTTCATCAGCGTGTGCATATCGTTTCGATCGACTGGGTAGCATGCTCTGGTATCTCAAATTCCCTGGTATCGCCATTAACTCTGCGCGCTTGTATTGTTCGCCCTTGTACCTTGACGCGGCAGTTTTGCACATTTGCCAGGGAGAACTTCAATGGTACTTGGGCAGTGATTGTCCATTGTGGGCCATTGGTAGTCTGTTGGAATTGCTCAATTCGCCCATTGGCTGACACTAGCCGTGGTCCGCTGGGCTGGGCATCCGTAAGCACCAGCTTCGCTGTATCTGCGCTGAGGTGAATGAATACCTCATCGCGCAGATTCATAAAGCCAGCAACGCCTTGGCTTTTCTGCATATCAGGCCAGCCCATCCGGGCTGGCATTCGCATAGTGCGCAAAAAGCCGCTGCCCCGGATGCGCCACTCACCACTGGTCTTGGCGACTGCCAAGCGCCGGAAATCATTGACCTTACGCGCGTAGTCTGCCACGTAGACCGGTGTGTTGTCCTGCGTCATCGCAAATTCAAACACCTTGTCCAAGGACCGCATGCCGGCTGCTTTGGCTGTAAGGTAAGTGTGGAAGTAGATGTTCATTGGCTTTAAACGGCGTGGTGACTCAGTAAGCTCAAAGGTCTCTATGACCCGCTCGAAACCGTAAAAAGGGCCAGTCCAATTATTGGTGTAAACGTTTTCGTTTTGATTTGGTGCAAAAACCTGAAAGCCAGTTTTGCGCGGAATACCCAAGCCTTCTATTTGGGTCACAGTGGGGTGGGAGCGCACTGTGACGGTATCCCCGCCGTTCATGTTCATCACTCCTGCTTCCATGGTCAGCCCCAGCGCATCGCTACCGGGAATGCAGTCGCCGGTCCACAAAAACATTTCAACTTTTTTACCCGGTGGTGCCAAACGGGATTCAATGTAACGGATAGAACCTTGAATTTCACGTTTAGCGTCAAAGCGATACCCGGGAATGCGCAGGTTGTAGCCTTCGCTTGCATCGGAACTATTGACCTTGCTCCAGACAAACGGGTGTGAATAGCTGTGCGAAGCCAGTGCTACGTGGGGCAGGCTGAAAATTTCCTTTGCCGTTTTCTCAGCAAGAGGTGAAAGACCCGGATACAGCCCAGTAGGTGACAACTCGGCTTCAATGACTGAAATCGTCATTGGGAGCGGATATTTTTTGGCTACCCGCTGTAATACGACTTCGCCTGTAATGGGATTACCGGGTAGTTCGGAGCGACTAACAAAGCCGTCTCCATCCATGTGAATCATCAGCATGCGTCTGCCCGATTCTGTAGTAGTGTCAGGTACCGGCAAGTCAGGCAAACGCAACGCTTGCTTAAAAAAGCTAAATGGGTTCAACACCCATCTGTCTCCGTTGTTGCCGGGAAGATTGATGGTTGAAAAGCCTTCCAGGGCGTATCCACCCCATGGTGTGATAGCTACGGCTTCCTGTGATTTTCCGTTTTGGCTCAGCGTTAACCAGCTTGTTGCCCGTTCGTTGGTCAGTGGGAAAAATTCTGCAGGATTGGGGCGGGGGGGCGCCTCGAAGCCAATCTCTGGTGTTTGTCCAATGATATTGATATTTGCATTAGATGCTTTGAATACACCACCCTGCATTCGGAAGGTAACGCTGAGTGGGCCGGTCATCAAACTGTCTGGCGGATTAATGAGAGATATGGGTACGCCTGATTCGGCCTGACGCGTTAGCCAGCGCGTCAATGAGTTGGTTTGGTCTTTTGTGGGCTGTGCTGTCAGCCAGACCACCACACCTGCAAATTGACCACTTAATTCTTTAAGCGGCAGGTCGGCGATGCTGGTGAATTCGGTTGCGTAGCCCATATAGTTCAAGGGCATCGAACCAAGGCGCACCGCTGGCTCATAGCGCAATTGGTATTCGTTGGCAAGCGTACTATGAACAAACAACACTTTGCGCGGTATGACTTCGACACTACCCACCCCCAACGTTGCCAAGTCTGGCGTAGTGACCCATGGAATCAGTCCCAGGGCCTCAATTTTTTTGACGGTGTCTCTGGCCTTTTGGCGTTGCCCGGCGGGAAGGTAGTCAATCACTGCTGCTGCCAAATGGAATTCGTCTCTCGCCCGGCGCAATTGGGTGAGTAGCCACTCGCGATCCGCTTCCGAGACATCAACATATGCTTTTTTACCGGCGTCGTATCCCTGGAA
>CANBYM010000241.1 GCA_947373605.1 Comamonadaceae bacterium | reverse complement strand
TCTGAAAAAGGCAACTGGGTCCTGTACGCACCGAACACCTATGGCCCCAAAACGCTCAATTACTTCGCCAAATTGCCCAACCCTTCGCCGCCCAGTGCGGACAATTGGTTAGGCACGGACGACCGGGGCCGCGACCTGCTGGCACAACTCATTTATGGATTCCGCGTCAGCGTGCTGTTTGCCTTAGCATTGACCACCAGTGGGGTCGCGCTTGGTGTGGTGATCGGCGCTGTGCAGGGCTACTTCGGTGGAAAAACGGATCTGGCGTTGCAGCGCTTTATCGAAGTCTGGAGCGCCATGCCGGAGCTGTACCTGCTGATTATTTTTAGTGCCTTCTTTGCGCCCAGCATTTCGCTGCTGCTAATCTTGCTCAGCCTTTTTGGTTGGATGGGCTTAAGTGACTACGTGCGCGCCGAATTTCTGCGCAATCGACAAATGGACTATGTGCGAGCGGCGCGGGCGCTGGGCGTGTCCAACTGGAAAATCATCACACGTCATGTATTGCCCAACAGCTTGACGCCGGTGGTCACGTTTCTGCCGTTCCGCATGAGTGGTGCCATTCTGGCCTTGACGTCCTTGGACTTTCTGGGTTTGGGTGTACCGCCGGGTACACCGTCCTTGGGCGAACTGTTGTCACAGGGCAAAAACAACATCGATGCATGGTGGATATCGCTATCCACCTTTGCGGTTTTGGTGGTTACGCTGCTATTGCTCACACTGATGGGCGATGCGCTACGCGACGCGCTGGACCCGCGCAAGGCGCAGCAATGAGTCTCCTGGATGTACATGGACTGACTATCAGTTTTGGTGGGCACACCGTGGTCAACGACGTGAGCTTTTCCTTGCAGGCAGGCGAGAAGCTGGCTTTGGTGGGCGAATCTGGTTCCGGGAAAACCGTTACGGCTCTGAGTTTGCTGGGCTTGGCGCAGGGCGCACAGGTGAGCGGGCAAGCGTTGTTTGGTACGAAGCCGGACTCACAGCTTGATTTGCTCACCGCAACGGAACGCGAGTTGCTCGCGGTTCGGGGGCAGGATATCTCGATGATTTTTCAGGAGCCGATGACAGCCCTGAACCCGGTTTTCACCATTGGTGAGCAGATTGCCGAGGTATTGCAACTCAAGACCGGCCTTACCCGCGGGCAGGCAAGGAGAGCGGCCATTGGGCTGATTGCCGACACTGGTATTACTGAACCGGAGCGGCGCGTGAGCGCATATCCGCATCAGCTATCAGGCGGCCAAAGGCAGCGTGCCATGATTGCCATGGCGATTGCCTGCCAACCCAAACTGTTGCTGGCCGATGAGCCGACCACCGCATTGGACGTGACCGTGCGCAAGCAGATCCTCGCCTTGTTGGAGGACTTACAACGCCAATATGGCATGGCCGTTTTGTTGATTACCCACGATTTGAATCTGGTACGGCATTTTGCGGACCGGGTTGCGGTGATGGAGCGTGGCAGTGTTGTAGAACAAGGCAATGTGCAAGAGGTTTTTAGCGAAGCGCGTCATCCCTATACGCAGCGCCTGATGAACAGCAGACCTGTTCGCAACGTAGTGGAGGCATCCGGCACGTTGGAGCCGGCAGTGCGTGCGAAGGGATTGCGCGTGGCCTATCCCGTGCCCAAGTCCGGTTTTTCCGGCTGGTTTTTCAGTGGACGCTTTATTGCATTGGGCGGCGCGGACTTTGAGGTGCCAGCAGGGCAGACGCTTGGGATTATCGGTGAATCGGGCTCCGGGAAATCCACACTCGCCCTTGCCACTTTGGGTTTGGTGCCATTTGCAGGGCAAATAGAGATGTCCGGAAAGACCTGGGGACAGTCTGCTGCGGGCAATCTGGCGCTGCGCAAACGGATTCAGGTGGTTTTCCAGGACCCGTTCTCCTCGCTGTCACCGCGGCTTACGATCGAGGAGATCGTTGGCGAAGGGCTGCTGGTACACGCGCCGTTGCTAAGTGCTTCCGAGCGTTTGAAAAAGGTTGAGCTTGCTTTAAGCGCAGTCGGGCTGGATGACGCGCAGTTTCCGGGTCTTTTGCAGCGTTATGTTCATCAATTTTCGGGCGGCCAGCGCCAGCGCATTGCGATCGCCAGAGCGCTGATCGTTGACCCGCAAATACTGGTTTTGGATGAACCTACAAGCGCGCTGGATGTGACCATGGCGCAGCAAATACTGCAGTTGCTTCAGGATTTGCAGATAAAATTTGCGCTCTCTTATCTGCTAATTACTCACGACGTCGAAGTTGTGCGGGCGATGGCACATGCGGTCTTGGTTCTGAAAGATGGAGAAATTGTCGAAAGTGGCTCGCTTGAACAGGTGTTTATGCAACCCACAGAGCCCTACACCCGTGCGCTGCTGGCGGCGAGTGAATAAATCCATAGAAATCAAGGCACTTAGCACCGTTTTACAGTACAATCCAAAGCTCACGACCAAACGGGCGGGTAATTACCGCCCGTTTTTTTTGGTCGATTGTTTTTGCATGGGGACTGATGCGGCGTGGCGTTACAAGAGATTGTTGAGCAAACTGTGAGCGGATTGGGTTATGACTTGGTGGAGATGGAGCGTTCCGCCGGTGGTCTGCTGCGCATCACGATTGACTTGCCTTGGACCAAACCTGATGTCGGTGCGTTGGCTGTGGAGCAGTTCATCAATGTGGAAGATTGCGAAAAGGTCAACCGCCAGTTGCAGTTTGCGCTTGAGGTCGATGGCATCGAATACAAACGGCTTGAGGTTTCTTCGCCTGGTATAGATCGTCCGCTCAGGCATTTGCAGGACTTTGAGCGCTTTGAAGGTCAGGTGATTGATATCACGCTCAAAGCGCCCATGGGTGCTGCAGCGCAGGGTCAGGTAAGCGCTAACCGCAAGAAATTTCGTGGCACGCTGGAAAAAGTAAGTGGTGCCGATGGCGCAGAAGGTTGGCAAATTGTCTGGAGCGATGCGCCGGAACCCAAGCCCGGGCAAAAGGTCAGTAAAAAGCGTGTACCGCCACCGTTGCAGGCGCTTGGCTTTACCTTTGATGAGTTGCGCGAAGCGCGTCTGGCGCCCATCGTCAGCTTCAAGGGTCGGTCCGCCGGCACGCAGGTACCGCAGTAAATGTTTGGCGCTGCTAAAGCGCATGTTTTTTTGTTTTGATTGATAAGAGTGTTCAGGAGAGTCATGGCATGAATCGCGAACTGTTAATGCTGGTGGAAGCAATTTCCCGTGAGAAAAACGTGGAACGTGATGTGGTTTTGGGTGCCGTTGAGGCAGCCCTGGCGCAAGCTACGAAGAAGCTGTATCCCGGAGACGTGGATATCCGCGTTGCGCTGGACCGCGATAGCGGCAACTATGAAACTTTCCGTCGATGGCATGTCGTTCCCGATGAAGCGGGTCTGCAGTTGCCTGACCAGGAAATTCTGTTGTTTGAAGCCAAAGAACAGATTGAAGACATCGAAGTCGACGAGTACATTGAAGAGCCTGTGGCATCCGTGCCGATTGGCCGCATCGGTGCGATGGCTGCCAAGCAAGTTATTTTGCAAAAAATTCGCGACGCCGAGCGCGAGATGCTTCTGAACGACTTCATGGCGCGCGGCGAAAAGATTTTTGTCGGTACCGTCAAGCGTATGGACAAGGGCGACATCATTGTCGAAAGTGGCCGTGTAGAAGGCCGCCTGCGTCGCAGCGAAATGATCCCCAAAGAGAATTTACGTACCGGTGACCGGGTTCGCGCCATGATCATGGAAGTGGACCTGACCCTGCGGGGCGCACCGATTGTTCTGTCGCGTTCGGCTCCTGAATTCATGATTGAGTTGTTCCGCCAGGAAGTGCCTGAAATTGAACAGGGCCTGCTCGAGATCAAATCCTGCGCCCGTGACTCCGGTTCGCGCGCCAAGATTGCCGTGTTGTCCCATGACAAGCGTGTAGATCCCATCGGCACGTGTGTCGGTGTGCGTGGTACCCGTGTCAACGGTGTGACCAATGAGCTTGCAGGTGAGCGCGTGGACATTGTGTTGTGGAGCGAGGACCCGGCCCAATTCGTGATTGGCGCACTGGCGCCGGCCAACGTCTCGTCTATCGTGGTGGACGAAGAACGCCATGCTATGGACGTGGTGGTCGATGAAGAAAATCTCGCTATCGCCATTGGGCGGGGTGGCCAAAATGTGCGCTTGGCCTCCGAGTTGACCGGCTGGAAAATCAACATCATGGATGCTGCCGAGTCTGCGCAGAAGCTTGCTTCTGAAACGGATTCAGGTCGCAGACTGTTCATGGAAAAGCTCGATGTGGACGAGGAAATCGCCGACATCCTGATTGCCGAAGGCTTTACCAGCCTGGAAGAGGTGGCTTATGTGCCATTGCAGGAAATGCTGGAAATTGAGAGCTTCGACGAAGACACGGTGCATGAGCTGCGCAACCGTGCAAAGGATGCTTTGTTGACGATGGAAATCGCCCACGAAGAAAATGTTGACGAGGTCTCTCAGGACTTACGTGATCTGGGAGGGTTGAGCCCCGAAATGATCGGTAAGCTGGCTGATGGCGGCGTTCACACCCGGGACGATCTGGCTGATTTGGCTGTCGATGAGTTGACCGATATCACTGGTCAAAGCTCGGACGAAGCCAAAGACCTGATCATGAAAGCGCGTGAACATTGGTTTGCCAATGACGCCGCTCCACAAGCTTAAAGCCGTGTTATGAATACGAAGTTTCAGTGATGGCAGGCGATTGCCCGATGGGCTCGCCAAGCCGAACTAAAGGTTATCCAATAAATGTCCAGTACGACCGTCGCCGAGTTTGCCAATGAACTCAAAAAATCAACCGACACGCTCCTTGAGCAGTTGAAGTCGGCAGGTGTCGCCAAGTCGGCAGCATCTGACGTGCTTACCGATGCGGATAAGCATAGTCTGCTGAATTTTCTGCAAAACAGCCACGGAACCGCTGCGCCTGAGCGCAAGAAGATTACGCTGGTAAAAAAGCAGACTACAGAAATCAAGCAGGCCGACGCGACAGGCCGTGCGCGCACTATTCAGGTGGAAGTGCGTAAAAAGCGTACTTTTGTGCGCCGTGAAGACGGTGCAGATGGTGTTGTTGAGTCACAAGAGCAGGAAGAGCAACAGCAGGCTGCACCTGCACCAGTGATCGACCACGAAGAACTGGCACGCCGCGAAGAA
>CANBYM010000240.1 GCA_947373605.1 Comamonadaceae bacterium | reverse complement strand
ACAACGGATAGTTCAGGTCGTCGGGTAACAGCTGAGTATCAAAATCGATTAAAAAAAGTGCAACCAGCACCGCTGCAAACGCACACCAGGCCAATCCAATCCACGTAGCCCCGTAGACCGAACCTGCGACAGTGAAGAGGCCAGACGTTACTACTTCAACCACCGGATAGCGGATGCTTATGCCCGCCTTGCAGGAGGAGCATTTGCCACGTAAAAACAGGTAACTAACTATCGGGATATTTTCAAACCACGCAATCTGGTGCCCGCAATGCGGGCAGGCAGAGCGCGGTACCAGCAGGTTGAATGCAGGTGCTTCCCTTGGCTCTTCTTTGCCGCAAAGTTCAGCACACTCCGCAGCCCACTGCCGCTCCATCATTTTCGGCAGTCGGTAGATCACCACGTTGAGAAAGCTTCCAATGAGTAGGCCCAGAATGCCCATGAGTATGGCGCTAGCTTCTTGCACAGTCGGGAGCATCAAACAACTTGACCGATCTTGAAAATTGGCAGGTACATGGCAACCACGATGCCACCAATCACAGTTCCCAGCACCACGATGATGATGGGCTCCATCAGACTGGAAATACCGGCGACCATGTCATCCACTTCAGCCTCATAAAAATCTGCACATTTGCCCAGCATATGGTCGATAGATCCCGACTCCTCACCAATGGCACACATTTGCAAAACCATGGAGGGGAAAAGGTTTGCATTCGACATGGCCGCGGTTAAGGCGGTACCCGTAGAAACCTCTTGTTGTATTTTTAAAGTCGCTTCCGCGTACACGATATTTCCAGCTGCACCACCCACTGAATCCAAAGCCTCCACCAGTGGGACCCCGGCAGCGAACATAGTGGACAGTGTGCGGGTCCAGCGTGCAATACAGGATTTTTCAACCAAGTCACCGAAGATCGGGAGTTTTCGCATCAACCGGTCCATAAACGCTTGCACCCGGATGTCCCGTTTCCACGCCTGCAGGAAGAAATAAACGGATCCGCCAATTCCGCCAAAAATCAGGTACCAGAATTTGGTGAAAAACTCACTCATTGCAATAACGACCAAAGTCGGGGCCGGAAGGTCTGCACCAAAGGATTTGAAAACCTCCTTGAAGGAGGGGACCACAAAAATCATAATCACAGCTACCACTACAAACGCAACGATTAACACGGTAATCGGATACATCAAAGCAGACTTGATCTTGGACTTCATGGCCTCCGTTTTTTCCATGTAAACCGCCAGGCGGTCTAATAGCTGGTCCAGAATACCGGCTGATTCACCGGCCTCAACCAGATTGCAGTACAGGTTGTCAAAGTAAATCGGGTACTTTCGAAACGCGGTGCTCAGCGAGGTCCCGGTTTCTACATCATTGCGAATGTCGTTGAGCAACTTGGTAACGCTGGGGTTGGGGTTGCCGCGTCCCACAATATCAAAGGCCTGCAACAGCGGCACGCCCGCCTTCATCATGGTGGAAAGCTGCCGGGTAAAAATCGCCAAGTCTTTTGACTTAATGGCCTTGCTACTGCCCATGCGGCGTTTCTTGATCTTGCTGGGCGTTACGCCTTGGCGGCGTAGCGCCGACTTCACCTGGTTCTCGCCGCCAGCGCGAATTTCCCCACGAACCTGTTTGCCGTTCTTATCTTTGCCTTCCCATTCAAAGACGGCATCTTTTATTTCAGCGGCTTTTGCTTTGGACGTCGCCATAATTTCCCTTGGGTTGCGCTCTATTCGTTAGTGACAGCCAAGACTTCTTCCAGCGAAGTTAGCCCCATTTTGACCTTGTACAGCCCGGATTGTCTCAATGAGCGGACACCTTCCGCCTCCGCCTGCGCGGCAATATCCAAGGCGCTGCCATCCCGCAAAATGATCCGCTGAATTTCTTCTGAAATCGGCATTACTTGATAAATGCCAACCCGGCCTTTATAGCCCAGATTGCAGCTTGAGCAGCCAACCGGTTTGTAAGGCTTCCAGATCCCATCCAAGTCTTCAGGTTTGAAGCCGGCATCCAGCAATGCTTGATCGGGAATGTCGATCGTAGTTTTGCAGTTCAGGCAAAGTCGTCTTGCCAAACGTTGGGCGGTAATCAAAATCACGCTGGAGGCAATGTTGAAAGGCTGAATGCCCATATTGCGCATACGCGTGAGTGTGGTGGGCGCATCGTTGGTGTGCAGTGTTGAAAGCACCAAGTGCCCGGTCTGCGCAGCCTTAATTGAGATGTCCGCAGTCTCCAGGTCGCGAATCTCCCCCACCATGATGATGTCCGGGTCTTGCCGCAAAAATGATTTCAGTGCTGCGGCAAAAGTCAGCCCGGCCTTCTCGTTCACATTGACCTGGTTTACCCCGGGAAGGTTAATTTCGGACGGATCTTCCGCCGTGGCGATGTTGACACCAGGCTGGTTCAGTAAATTCAGACAGGTATAGAGAGACACCGTTTTCCCCGAGCCTGTGGGGCCGGTTACCAGAATCATTCCATAAGGCCGCCCAATGGCCTTCATCAGACGCTCTTTCTCTTCAGGATCGTAGCCCAAAGCATCAATACCCAACTTGGCACTGCTCGGATCCAGAATACGGATCACGATTTTTTCGCCAAACAGCGTTGGTAATGTACTTACGCGAAAGTCAATGACCCGGTCGGGACCCACCTTGAGTTTCATGCGGCCGTCTTGGGGGACTCGCTTTTCGGAAATATCCATGCGCGAGATCACTTTGATGCGCGAAGCGAGCTTGTCTTTGATGGCAATCGGCGGATTGGCAATTTCACGCAATTGACCATCAACCCGAAATCGCACACGGTACGTGTGCTCATATGGCTCAAAGTGCAAATCCGATGCCCGCATGCTAAAAGCATCAAGAAGCATTTTTTGCAGGAATCGGACAACTGGAGCGTCCTCGACCTCCGCCGTTGCCTGCGATGTTTCGGTAACCGCTTCGGCCGCGTTCTCATCAAACTCAAAGTCACCGCCGATGATGTCTTCAACCGCTTCGGTTGCCGATACCGCACTGGTTTCCACCATCTTGGAGAGCTTGTCGTACTCCGCAATGATCCAGTCCACTCCCATCTGAGTGGAAAATTTAATTTTTTCGGCAGCACGCTGGTCCGACGGATCGGCCGTGGCCACCATCAGGCGGTTGTTCCGCTTACTGAGGACCACTAGCCGGTAGTCCTGACAGATCTTGCTGTCCAGCAGGCCTCTGGGCAGGCGCTGTGAATCAACGGCATCCAGATTAATCACGGGTGCCGCAAAAGCGACTGACAGCGTGTGGGCCAAGTCCGAAGCTGACAAAACACCGGAACCCACTAATTCGGCAATAAAGCTGTTTTTGTTGGAAATCGACCTGCTGTAGATTTCTTCCGCGGACTTTTGCCCCAATTTGCCGGCAGCCACCATAGCCCTGCCTAACCCCGGCAAGGCAATTGCGCTTGAGTCTTGCAAAAGTGAGTCGACGGACGCAGCCATTAATAAAGTTGGAAAGGGTTCAGGGCACGCAAAAGCGCAATCATCGTCGATTGCCATGCCAGTGTAAATCAATGGGCTGCCCATTCGGGACCGGAGCGCGCAAAGTCGTCCGCTACCTGATGTATCAACTGTGGTGCGAAGCAGACAACTGCTATTTTGGGCGCCGTGTCCCTGCAACAGTTACTTGCGTAGCTGGCTTGTGAATACGTGCGTGAACATGGGCAGCAAAAGCCATCTTCGGAACTGTCTCAAATGGTTATCGTCAGAATAGATGGACCTGCCATTTAAAACGCTGTGGCAGACGCCGTCCCAACAAAAAAGGGCGTAAGGTCCAGAATCTTCACGCCGCAATGCTTGCGCGCCTCATACTGCGCCACCCAGGCGAAATAATTATGGGCGTGGTAGTCCGCCAAACGAACCGTGACTTCTTTGTGCACTCCCCAAACCATGGCACGTGTGGTTTTGGGAGTGTTGAAGCCCATGCCCGGAATGGGGTGTGCTGGCTGCCCTCGTTGCTGCCCCGAACATTGCTGGCATGCCTGTTCAAAATAATCACCGGCACGAGGGGGCGGTAGTTTTGCAACTTCACGCATAGCCCAATTCACAAATGCGCGGCATGCGATCAGGGCAGCGCTCCCCAATGTTGTCCCGGTCCAAGGCGGCGTCCGCCGAGCCGGCAATTTTGAAGTTGCGACTTCGATCCAATGGTAAGAAAAGTCTCCCAATAACATTGGGCCCATCAGGCCGCAGCCAATTGCAAAAGGTTGCCCCAACTGCCCAGTTTAATTGAGTGTAAATACGATGGGCCAGAGCCACAGATAAATGGATTACGATCACTTGCCAATCCGTTGTGCAAGGAAATTTCCAGTCCATATAGACGGATTGCAGTTCGCCACCAGCACCTGTGCGGTACTTGCAACGGGGAGTGCCGCCAGCCATCCGGGTCACATGGTTTGGCTATTCAAAAAACCAATGCAAAACACCCCCAATGCGAGACCTGTTCCCTCCAGCCCATACCGTGTGATTGTTCAACGCCAATGCAGTGCCCCACAATAAAACCAAACCACCAGCAACCATCTCCCAGGCGCGGCCTAGCAATAGCTAGAAGCTTGCACCGCCAATGTTCGCACTTTTATTTCGCTTAGAAAGTGGGAGGCGGATCCCGCAATCGACAGGACGATGCCGATAGTTCGTGGATCGGACTTGAACTTCCACGCGCTCAAAAGCAAGAGCGCAAGCAAAAAGGTAATACTGCCATTCAACCGACAGCCACCACGTGTGTAGCAACCATTTTTCCTGTGAACTGGCAGAAAAGAATCCGGACTCGCTCCAATACTTAAAGTTACACAAAAATATCAAGCTGGCAGCAATACGCGTTTCCAAATTGCGATAGTCGTTTGGAGGAAGCGTCTACCGTCCGAGACAAAGCAATGCAACGCATAAGCCCACAAACGCAAGCATGATGCGACGCACTCGCCCTCGGTAAAAACTGAGCTGTGAAAAATGCTTGCGTTCCAGTCCAGTAACCACGATCCCTGTCATGAGGAATCCTCTCAAGTTCGACACCTTTTCCCGAATTTCTTGGATTTCTTCGACCAGCAAGCCAATGAATTCAAGGACTTGCAGTGTTTTCGATGTCAAATGTAAAAAACTCTTGTAGTGGCACGTTTCTCTATTAATGTAGTTTTAGGTATTTCAACTTTGCGGTACACTGGGTGTCATGTTCATAAAGGTC
>CANBYM010000239.1 GCA_947373605.1 Comamonadaceae bacterium | reverse complement strand
CAAACGCTGGCAGCTGGCGGTCAGGGCGCCGGCGGTGCGGGTGCCACCACCAGCACCAAGAAGGAATCCATCATTAACTATGAGGTGGACAAGACGGTGCGCGTGGTCAAAGGTGCCTCGGGTGTGATCAAACGCATCAACGCAGCAGTGGTGGTGAACCACAAAACCACAACGGATGACAAAGGCAAAACCACCACCGTGCCGTTGACCGATGCCGAAATTGAAAAAATGACGGCACTGGTGCGCGAAACCGTTGGCTTTAACAAAGACCGCGGCGACAGTGTCAACCTGATGAACGCGCCGTTTGCTGCCGAAAAATCGGACCTGACCGACTTGCCGCTGTGGCGTCAGCCCGACGTACTGGATACCGCCCGCAGCTTCGCATGGCCCCTGGGTATGCTGGCATTGGCTGCCATGGTGTTCTTGGGCGTCATTCGTCCAGCAATGAAGTCACTGACCCAACCACTAGCCAAGACCGCCGATGGTGTCACCGATGTGGAAGGCCGCGAAGGGCAGCTCGATGCCCTCGAAGCCGACCAGCCCGAACGCCCGCAGCTCGCAGGTCCCGGCGCCAACGAACCCGCTCTCCAAAGCGCTTCCGAACTCCGGCTGGAAGATGCCCGTAAGCTCACACGTGACAATCCGGCCGCAGTCGCTAACATAGTGAAGGCTTGGATCAACGGGGAAGCGCCGGCCTAAAAAGCAGGCGGTCTAAATACCATGGCAAACGACGACGGACTTCAAGACGCAGCAATTCTGATGATGTCTCTGGGCGAAGCAGAGGCGTCAGAGGTTTTTAAGCATTTGTCTCCCAAAGAAGTGCAGCGGCTGGGCGAGGCTATCGCCAAAACCACGCAACTCACCCGCGAGCGCGTGGACGAAGTGGTCGACAAGTTCACCGGCATTGCGGCCTCGCAAAGCTTGCTGGTGTCGAATTCCGGCGACTATGTGCGCAACGTTCTGAAGCTGGCGCTGGGTGACGACAAAGCAGCGCTGCTGATTGACCGTATTTTGCAGGGCGGTGACGTCTCGGGTATCGAGAGCCTGAAGTGGATGGACCCGCTCTCTGTCGCGGAACTGCTGCGCAACGAACACCCTCAAATCGTGGCCGCTATTCTGGTTCACCTGGAATATGACCAGGCTGCTGATGTGCTGAAGAACCTTACCGAGCGCCAGCGCAATGAAGTCATGTTGCGTGTTGCCACGATGGAAGGCATCCAACCTACCGCGCTCAAAGACCTCAATGAAGTGCTGTTCCGGGTATTGGCCGGTGGCGACAAGATCCGCAAGGCCTCGCTGGGTGGTATCAAGACTGCAGCTGAGATGATTAACCTGATGGGCACCGCCATTGAAGGCACGGTGATCGAGTCCATCCGCAGCCATGATGCCGATCTGGCGCAAAAAATCATGGACAAGATGTTTGTGTTCGACGACGTGATCAAGCTTGACGACAAGGCAATTCAAACTGTGCTCAAAGAGGTTTCGTCCGACGTGCTTATCGTTGCACTCAAGGGCGCTCAGCCCGAACTCAAGGACAAAATTCTGGCCAATATGTCTTCGCGCGCTGCCGCCACGCTCAAGGAAGACCTGGAGTCGCGCGGACCGATGCGTCTGTCAGAGGTGGAAGCACAGCAGAAAGAAATCCTCAAGGTGGTTCGTCGTTTGGCGGATGAAGGACAAATCGTGGTCGGCGGTGGAGGTGGCGACGACGCCATGGTTTGATGTCACGCGCGCACTCCACCTTTATCCCCGCCGAAGAGATTAACGCAGTCGCCAACTGGAAGTTCGGTGCGGTCGACCAGGCTGCCATCCGATTTGCCGCCAAACTCAAGGCGCAGGCCGAGGCGGAAGAGCGCGCGCTTGATACCAGCGCCCATGACAAAGGCTATTCCGAGGGCTATGCCGCCGGTTTTGAGCAGGGCCATGCGCAAGCGACGTTGGAGGGGCAGCGCCAGATTAATGAATACATTGCCGGACAAGGGCAAGACGCAGCGCGCAATTTTCTGGCAATGTTTGAGACGGCGCAGACCCAACTGGTCGATGCGGAGCAGGCGCTGGCAAAAGGCGTATTGGAAATGGCGTGCGAATTGGCGCGCCAGGTGCTGCGCCACGAACTGAACTCCAACCCCAATGCCTTACTGCCTGTAGTGCGTGAAGGGTTGGGCATGCTGGCCTCTGACAGCAAGGCCGCGCTGGTTCGGCTCAACCCGCTGGACGTCGATGTTTTTACTGAGGTATTTCAAAAAGAATTTGCCAACCTGTCACTCACGCTATTGCCCGACCCTGCAGTTTCTCAAGGCGGTTGTCTGGTGGAATCTGCCGGCACGGTGGTGGATGGAACGCTGGAGCGGCGCTGGCAACGCACGGTTGCCGGGCTGGGCCTGACGTCCAGCTGGGAGGTCAATGATGACGCTGCCTGAAGCGCCATCGGCGCCCGCGATGCCGGCACCCGATTGGGACCGATTTTTTGCACGCGCGCAGAGCAGCGTCGCACAGAACTCGGCGCTGGAAGTGCGAGGCACCCTGTCGCGCCTTGCTGGCCTGGTGCTGGAGGCCAATGGCATTCGCGTTCCGGTAGGTTCCCAGTGCATCGTCACTTCAAAATTGAAAGAGCCCGTGCTGGCCGAAGTTGTAGGCTTTGCCAATGACCGCGCGTTCTTGATGCCGGCCGGTGATGTGCACGGCTTGTCCAGTGGAGCTAGTGTGGCACCGGCCGCACCATTTGTTCCGGTGCCTCGCGTGCGCGATATGTCGGATGAGCCGCCGCCTGCCAATTCGGGAATGCTGCGTTTGCCATTGGGCGACGGTTTGCTCGGACGTGTGGTGGACTCGCAAGGCTTTCCGTTGGACCGGATGGGCCCGATTGTTGATGTGCAGGCCAAACCGATGGATCGCAAACCGATTAACGCGATGGACCGCGACCCGGTCCGTGTCACCCTTGACACCGGTGTGCGTGCCATCAATGCGTTGCTGACGGTGGGGCGTGGCCAGCGTATCGGCTTGTTTGCCGGCTCCGGCGTGGGCAAGAGTGTGTTGCTGGGCATGATGGCCCGCTACACCCAGGCCGACGTGATTGTGGTGGGACTGATCGGCGAGCGGGGCCGTGAGGTGAAAGAATTTATTGAAGATATCCTGGGTGCCGAAGGCCGCGCCCGCTCGGTCGTGGTTGCGGCGCCGGCGGATGCGCCACCGCTTTTGCGCATGCAGGGTGCGTCTTATGCCACCGCGATTGCGGAGAGCTTTCGCGATCAGGGCAAACATGTGCTGTTGCTGATGGATTCACTCACCCGCTACGCCATGGCTCAGCGCGAGATCGCGCTGGCCATTGGGGAGCCACCGGCTACCAAAGGTTATCCACCTTCGTGTTTTGCCAAGCTGCCGCAGCTGGTGGAGCGCAGTGGCAATGGCTTGAACGGTGTCGGTTCAATTACAGCGTTTTATACGGTGCTGTCGGAGGGTGACGACCAGCAGGATCCGATTGCAGACGCGGCGCGTGCCATTCTGGACGGTCACATTGTTTTATCACGGACGCTGGCCGAGGCAGGCCACTATCCCGCGATTGATGTAGAGCAATCGGCTTCGCGGGTGATGCACAACGTGGTTTCGCGCGAACACTTTGAACTCGCACGACGCTTCCGGGCTATTTATTCCAAGTACGAAAAGGGCCGTGATCTGGTGCAGATCGGCGCCTATGCCCAAGGCTCCGACCCTGCCCTGGACGAGGCCATTGCCTTGCATGACAACATGAGCCGTTTCCTCCAGCAGGACATGTTCCAGTCTGCGTCTATGGACGGCTTGTTGGGACTCATGCGGATGTCCACCGAGGTGAATTATGTCTAAGTTTCACGCCATCGAGCTTGCCATTGCTTTGGCAATCCGCCAGCGTGACGCCCTGGCGTTAAAGCATGCACAGACCATTCGTAACCTGAACTTTGGCAAGAGCCAACTCGTGCAACTCACCGGTTACGCGGCGGACACTGATGCGCGCTGGTCGGCGGGGGGTACTGCGGTGGCTTTGTCGGCGGAGCTAATTCGCCACCACTACCAATTTATGGAGCGGCTGCAAAGCGCGGTGCAAATGCAGACTGGCGTACTGGCCAATTTGGAAGCGCAAGTTGCTGCTGCCCACAAAGTGCTGTTGAAGGCCGAATACAAGCTTGCAGGCCTTGAAAATGTGCTCAAGTCCCGCAAGCTGCAACATGCAGGCGTTCTGGCGCGACGCGAGCAACTAACGACTGACGAATTTGCGGCGCTGCGGCACGCACGCAACGGCGCACCGCGCCTTGGAGAAACCGTATGACTATCGAATTGGCGCCCAAGGCACCCACACCACACAAGACCTCCGGCACAGAGGTGCATAGCCCCAAGCCTAACTCGCAGAACGGCACGCAGTCGGCCACCAAGACGGCGAACGCCAATGCATCGTCTGACAAATCCAGTGGCAAGGCAGGTGCAGACGGCGCAGCCGATGCGGGTAAGGGCGGCTTTTCGTCCATCTTGTCGGCCTTGGGCGATGGCTCGACGCAGGGAGTGGCTGACGCTGGTAGCAAGGGGCAGGCGTTACTTGCCCCTGACGATTCCAGGGCGGCGGATGGTCAGTTGCCTGCAAATAGCGATCCTGCAGCGCTGTTGGCACAAGGAGTTGCACCACTTTCCCCTGATGCTGATGCAGCTGCGCGTGCAGACACTGACCCGGCGAAAGCGGCTTTGGCTGCTGCAATGGCGGGTGCAGCAGCCAATAAACCAGCGTTGTTTGTCGACGCGGCACAAGGCGCCGGTGAGCAAGATGGCGCGCTTCGACTGCAGTCGCGATCCCAGTTAAGTGCGGGCGGAAGCGCCAGAGACCATGGAAAAGTCGACCCGAATGCGCTAACTGCGCAGGCGGATGCATCTGCTGCAGGGACGGGCGCCAATGGCACCAACGCCGTTTTGGGGGCAAAAACCGAATCTCTCCCTGCGTTCGACTTGAAAATGTTTGCTGCCATGCAAGAAGCGCGCGGGACACAAAGTGTCAATGTGCCGCAGGTTGCTGTGGCCAGCAGCCTGTTTGCTACGGACAAGCGGGCTAATGAGCGAACCGAATCCGCCAAAGGCGGCACCGATACCCTCTACAGTGGCGCCCCGGTGGGCGTGAATAACAGTGTGAACTCGGTGAGCGGCACAGCCGAAGCGGCCCCCGCACCGGATATGCAA
>CANBYM010000238.1 GCA_947373605.1 Comamonadaceae bacterium | reverse complement strand
GCATCCGGGCGGCGGGACTGGACCCTGAGCATCTGCCTGAGAGTGATCCCACTGCCATGAACTTTGCCGGTGACAAGAGCAAAGCCTGGAAAGATATCTGGGGTTGCGGTCAGGGTATCGGCGCAGTCAACAAGGTGCAACCGGTTGCAGATTTCGTTGTCCAGCTCAAGCGCGAATACGCTGATGCCAAGGCGCGACTGATGGCATGATGTCGCGCTCACGTTGGTGCGTAGGTTCAGAACAATTTTTATAAGGATAGAGACAATGTGGATTGACGTCGTTGCCGCTTTGGCGGTTATTCAATTTTTGGCATTCGGCATCATGGTCGGTGCTGCCCGCAACCGTTTTGGCGTTCATGCGCCGGCTACTACGGGGCACCCCCAGTTTGAACGGATGTACCGCGTGCAAATGAACACGCTGGAACAACTGGTGGCATTGCTTCCTGCGCTGTACTTAGCCTCGCACTACTGGTCACCCAGTCTGGTGGCAGGCGGTGGCGTGGTTTATCTGGTCGGGCGCCTGGTTTACCTGCATGCCTACCTTAAAGACCCGTCCACCCGAACCTTGGGTTTCGCACTCAGTGTGTTCCCCATTTTGGCGATGCTGGCGGCCTCACTGGTCGGTGCGGCAATGGCGGCAGCACATTAGCCTTGAAAGCAGGTTAACAGTGGTGGTTCGCCCGCCTTCCAGGGGGCGAACTTCTTCATTGCTTGGTTGAACGCATCAGATACTTCAAAAGCCTGCAGCCACTGCAGCAATGCTTGCCAGTCCTGCGCGGCAAACCAGCATGCGTCGGTGTGGGCAAATTGCCGTACAAAGGGTGCAAGTGCTGCATCCAGTAAGCCCCAGCTCTCTCCGGCCAGATGGGGACTTAGCTGCAAGGTGCTATTGAGCCCTTGCAAAAATTCTGCGCCAGTGTCCCGGTCCTCAATCCCTGAACTGAGTTGGTAGCGGTGCGGATATTTGTAGCGATCCAGGTGGTGCTTAAATGCGCCGTCGTTTTCGGCGATCGTCTTCAAAGTGGCGTCCATGTCTGAAGGTTGAGGCAACCATGCCTGCGGGTCGTTCAGCCTCAGGGCCCAGAGCATGATGTCCAGGCTTTGCTCCAAAATGCGGCCGGGTAGTACCAGCACCGGCACAGTTGCCTTCGGTGAGGCGATCATCATCTCAGGCGGTTTGGCTTTGAGTTCCACCTCACGCAGTTCCACCATTTGCCCTGCAGCCTGCAATGCCAGCCGCGCGCGTATGGCGTAAGGGCAACGCCTGAACGAATACAACACCGGCGTCATTGCACTGCGGGCTTGGGCAGCTCCGCGCCAATATGCGTTTGATGGCGCGCCTTGGCCAGTTCCCACTGTTTCTGGCGCTCCCGCGCACTGTCCTTTTGCGTCGCACTCGTGGTGCCGTGGCAGCGCGGACAGCTCACGCCGGCTTCATACAGCGGCGACTCTGTTGCACCGGCTTCGAGCGGCTGTCGGCAGGCGCGGCAAAGCTGATGTGGCCCTGGCACCAGACCATGACCTACAGAAACCCGCTCGTCAAATACAAAGCACTCACCCAGCCACAGGCTTTGCTCGGGCGGTATGGTTTCCAAGTATTTGAGAATACCGCCTTCAAGGTGGTACACCTCCTCATAACCCTGCGCGCGCATGTAGGCCGTGGATTTTTCGCAACGTATACCGCCGGTGCAAAACATGGCGACTTTGGGCTTTTTGCCACCGGCCTGCACCACTTTGCCCAAGGCATCGGCGCTCTGAACCCAGCCGGGAAGCTCAGCGAAGGATCGGATGTGCGGGTTGATGGCGTGGGCGAAGGTGCCGATTTCTACTTCGTAATCGTTGCGAGTATCGACCACGACCACGTCCGGGTCGGAGATGAGTGCGTTCCAGTCGGACGGCGCGACATAGGTGCCCGCCATGCGGGCAGGGCTGATGCCATCGACCTGCATGGTGACGATCTCTTTTTTCAAACGTACCTTCATCCGGTAAAAGGGCGCTTTGTCTGAAAAGGATTCTTTGTGTTGTAAATCCGCCAGGAGGGGGTCGCTGCGCAGGTAAGCCAGCAATGCATGTACGTCGTCCGGTGCGCCGGCAATGGTGCTGTTGATTCCTTCGCGGGCGAGCAATATCAAGCCCTTGACCTTGTGTTCGTCACAAAACGCCAGTAATGGTGCTTTGCGCGCAGTGTAGTCAGGCAGGTCAACGAATTTGTAGAAAGCAGCGGTCAGGTATCGGGGCACAGTAAAAAAAAAATTTGTGTGGGTCACCACACATAGAGCAACCCTGGAAATAGAATTGTTATGCGGAGACATTATCCGCACCAATATAAAACAAGCCGTTCCTAAGAACAGCAAGCCGGGGGTAGCCGTGAGTATCCGACACCAGAGTTTCTTGGAATTCAAGCGCTATCGCTATTTGAAGCTGGCGTTTGCGCTGCTGTTGGTTCTTAGCACTTTGTATATCTGGCATCGCAATTTTCACTTTGCTATGCCCGGTGGCACCGGCTACGGCGGCACCCCTATGGGCTACACGCTAGGCACCGTTGCAGCGGTGCTGATCGTCTGGTTGCTGTGGCTCGGTGTGCGCAAGCGCCGTTACCGGACATCGCGTTCCAGCCTGCAGGGCTGGGTATCGGCCCATGTTTATCTGGGCGTTGCCACCCTCTTTATTGGGCTGCTGCACAGTGGCTTTGAGATGGGCTTGAACCTGCACACCCTCACCCTGGTCTTGCTTGCCATTGTGGTGATCAGCGGCATTTATGGCGTGCTGAACTATGTGCGCGTGCCCACCGCCATGACTGAAAAAATGGGCGACGACAGCTTGAAGAGCTTGCTCGGGCAGATTCAAACCATTGACTTGCAGGCCCGCAAAGCGGCGCTGCAATTGTCCGACGAAGTTAATGCTTTGGTACTTGCCGCTGCGCGAGATACCCGCATGACCGGTTCAATGTTTGACGGAGTGCTGATGCGCCGCCTGCGCCCGTGTCCAACGCAGATTGCGGTAGACCGCATGCAGGTGCTCGCCGGCAAGCTCAAGGACGAGAAGGCCCGTGCCGGGCGCGAAGTCTTCACCCTGATGGTCAGCCGGCTCGCGGCTGTGCAAAGTGTGCGGCGTGAACTTCAATCGCTGGCGCAGCTCAAACGCTGGCTTTTGTGGCATGTGCCGGTGTCGATTGCCTTGTTGTTCGCATTGACGGCGCACATCGTTTCTGTATTTACCTACTGGTAGGCGCGCCATGATTCGCTGCAAACTCATAGAACTTGCCAGCGCCGATAGCGCTGCCGCCGGTTCCAAAACGGGGCGTTCTGTCACCGGGGAAACACTGTCCGTCGGGCGTGCCACCTCCTGCAAAATTTACATACCTGACCCATCCATCCGGCTGGACCACGCCAGCATTTACCGTGCTGAGGACGGTCACTTGTATTTACAAGCCAGTGGGCCGGTCTACATTGAACAGAAGCTGCAAAGCAAAGTCCGCCTGGAGGCCGGGCAACTGATTGCTATCGGCCCCTATGAATTTCATGTCGAAGCTTTGTCGGACGGCGCCGGGCTTGCCACTGCGGGTCTTACCCTGAGTTACGGACAGCCTGACAACTCCGCGGTCGCTCTGGCCGTTTCCCCGCAGGATTTGATTACCCCCAGCTGGGCCCGGTTTTTTAACCGTCGCAAGTTGGCCTGGGCGTTATCTGCGCTGGTGATTCTTTTTTGTGGTGTTTTGCCGCTCCGTACTGCGCACACACCGATTAATGCCGCCGTTACGGCACCACAGTCTCCTATGGCCATGATGGAGACTGCGTTGAAGTCTGCGGGCGCGTCCCAGCTTGACGCGTTCTGGAACCCGGGGCAGATTTCATCGGCGCACCAAACCTTCGGAGACCAATGCCGCCTGTGTCACGACCGGCCATTCGAGCGCGTGCGTGATGCAAGTTGCCAAGCCTGTCATACCAGCGTGGGCGAACACATTGCCGACAAGGGGCTGCAGCACGATGCCTTCAACGGCCAGCGTTGCGCCACCTGCCATAAAGACCATCAGGGCTTGTCCGGCATGAAAAAGGTGGATGCCATCGGCTGCGTCCAGTGCCATGACAACATCAAGAGCTACGCTGCCAAATCCAAGCTAGACGACATTGGTGACTTTGCCGATAAGCATCCGGCGTTCAAGTTGTCGATGGTGCAAGCGGATGGCGTACCGGCAGCTCACCCGACGGTAAAGCGCCTGGCGCAAACCCCTGCGCTCAAAAATCCCAACGGTTTGAAATTCCCGCACGATGTGCATCTGGCCAAAGCTGGTATCAAGAGTCCCACGGGCGACCCTGCCAAGCAGGGCCGTGTGGTGTTGGCGTGCGCCAACTGCCATGTTCCCAATGCCGCAGGCGATGGTTTTGAGACGGTGCGTATGGAGAAAAATTGCCAGAGCTGCCACCGCCTAGCAGTGAGCCCGCAAGCGCCTGAGCGCCAGATGCCGCACGGTAAACCCGCCGATGTGTCCGTGGCGGTGCGCGAAATGTATGCCAGCCTGGCGCTGGATCGCTTCCCGGCGCAGCTCACAACGGTGAACTCTTTGCTTCAACGCCCGGCTGATAAGCCGATACCGGCGCAATTAGTCCCCGCGAGCCGCTGGATTCAGGAGCAAACACAGGCATCACTGTTGCAGATGTTTGAAAGCCCCAAAGGCGTGTGCCTGACCTGCCATCAGATCACGCCAAAACCCGATGCGGGCGACTGGCTGGTGAGCCCCGTGGTGTACACACACCAATGGTTGCCCAAGTCCAGGTTCTCGCACTTGCAGCACAAGAACGCGTCATGCGAATCCTGCCATGCCGCTGCCAAGTCCAAGGATGCTGCGGACATTCTGATTCCGGATATTGATTCCTGCCGCACCTGCCATACCGGAACCAAGCCGTCCGGCAACAAGGTCATGAGCAGTTGCGACAGTTGCCACGGCTTTCACGCTCCCGTGCAGCATGCAGTCTTTAAAGAAGCCGGCGCTGGAAAGATTGCGCCATGAGTTTTGATTCGGGAGTGGTGGATTGGCTCAGGCGTGCTGTGGCCTGTGTGTGCGTCGTGGTGGTAGTGGCCTGCGGGTCGGGTGGTGATTCAGCAGTAGTTGCTGCGCCCGATTGCGGAGCGAATTGCACGCAGGACTTCTTGAGTGCGGCCGATGTGGAACGCATTCTGGCCCAGACGGTGGTAGCAGCGCAGT
>CANBYM010000237.1 GCA_947373605.1 Comamonadaceae bacterium | reverse complement strand
TCAAAGTTCTTCTGGTCGTAAAGGCGTATGCAAATGCCGTCGGCGACGCGTCCGCAACGACCCGCGCGCTGGTTGGCCGAACTCTGGCTGATCGGCTCCACCAGCAACTGCTCGACCTTGCTGCGAAAGCTATAACGTTTTATACGCGCCGTACCGGCATCGATCACATAGCGGGTGCCGGGCACGGTCAGCGACGTCTCTGCCACATTGGTGGCCAGCACGATGCGCCGACCCGTGTGGCCTTCAAAAATGCGGTCCTGCTCCGCCGGGCTTAGTCGCGCAAACAAGGGCAACACTTCGGCATTGCGCATCAAGGGCTGGTGGCTCACATGCTTGCGCAAGTGGTCCGCCGCCTCGCGAATTTCGCGCTCACCGGGCAGGAACACCAGGATGTCCCCCATGTGGTGAGGGTCCCGCCACAACTCGTCGACGGCGTCTGCAATTGCGTCGTTCAGGTCGTAGTCGCGGCTTTCTTCAAACGGGCGGTAACGCTGCTCCACCGGAAACATGCGACCCGACACCATGATGACAGGTGCAGGTCCGTTTTTTCCCGCAAAGTGGTCGGCGAAGCGCTGCGCATCGATCGTGGCCGATGTGACGATGATTTTGAGATCCGGCCTGCGCGGCAATATTTGGCGCAAATAGCCCAGCAAAAAGTCAATGTTCAGGCTGCGTTCGTGCGCCTCGTCAATGATGATGGTGTCGTAGCCATTGAGCAGCGGGTCGGTCTGCGTCTCGGCCAGCAAAATGCCGTCAGTCATCAGCTTGACCGACGCATCCTTGGACAGACGGTCCTGAAACCGCACCTTGAAACCGACGACTTCGCCCAGCGGCGTTTTCAGTTCTTCGGCAATGCGCTTGGCCACGCTGCTGGCGGCAATGCGCCGGGGCTGTGTGTGGCCGATGAGCTTGCCACGTGGCGCGGGCCTGCCATCGGGCAGATGGGTCGGGTAATTGAGCTTTCCGCGCCCCATGGCCAGGGCAATTTTGGGCAGCTGGGTGGTTTTGCCCGAACCGGTTTCACCACAGACGATCACGACCTGATGTAGGTCAATCGCGTCCATGATTTCCTGGCGCTTGCCCGATACCGGCAGTGTTTCGGGGAAATCAATTTGGAGAGGTGCGGGCGCTGTATTCGAAGTAGAAATCACATGGAGATTGTCCCATGCCAAATTTGGCAAAGCGCAACGGGGGCTTTTTGCACTACAAGTCTCCAAATTCACTCCATTGCACAACGATAATGGATTAACTTTTGCTCGATCACCTGTCATGACGTCTGTTTTCAACTTCACCTTTGTGCCCTGGTTCCGGTCAGTTGCGCCGTACATCCACAAGTTCCGCAACCAGACCTTTGTGGTGGGCATTGCCGGAGAGGCGATTGCTGCGGGCAAGTTGCAAAGTCTGGCGCAGGACTTGGCCATGATTCAAAGCATGGGGGTCAAGATTGTCCTAGTGCACGGTTTCAGGCCGCAGGTGAACGAGCAGTTGCTGGCCAAGGGCCATGCGCCCAAATACTCCCACGGCATCCGCATCACCGACGAGGTGGCGCTGGACTGCGCGCAAGAGGCCGCCGGGCAGTTGCGCTACGAGATTGAGGCGGCTTTCAGCCAGGGCCTACCCAACACGCCGATGGCGGACTCCACAGTGCGGGTGATCTCGGGCAACTTCATCACGGCGCGGCCAGTGGGCATTGTGGACGGGGTGGATTTTCAGCACTCCGGGCTGGTGCGCAAGGTGGACATTGCCGGTATTACGCGCACGCTGGACATGGGCGCGATGGTATTGCTCTCACCTTTTGGCTTTTCGCCAACCGGCGAGGCATTCAACCTGACCATGGAAGAGGTGGCCACATCGGTTGCCACAGCGCTGCAGGCAGACAAGCTGATATTTCTGACCGAGGTCGCGGGCATCCGGGTACATCCGCTGGAACTCGCAAGTGACGAGAATCCGGTGGACACCGAACTGCCCCTGGCGGTGGCGGAAAAAATGCTGGCCGATTTGCCGCCTGCCAACCTGCCAACCGACGTGGGCTTTTACCTTCAGCATTGCGTAAAAGCCTGCAAGAGCGGCGTGGAGCGCAGCCACATCATTCCCTACTCGGTGGACGGTGCCATCCTGCTCGAGGTGTATGTGCACGATGGCATAGGCACCATGGTGGTCGATGAAAAACTGGAAGAGCTGCGCGAAGCCACCGAGGATGACGTGGGCGGCATTTTGCAGCTGATTGAACCGTTCGAGAAAGACGGCACGCTGGTTAAACGCAGCCGCACCGAGATTGAACGCGATGCGGGCAATTACACCATCATCGAGCATGACGGCGTGATCTTTGCCTGCGCTGCGCTCTACCCCTACCCCGAAGCCCGTACCGCAGAGATGGCGGCCCTGACGGTGTCGCCCGAGGTGCAGGGCCAGGGCGATGGCGAGCGGGTGCTTAAGCGCGTAGAACAGCGGGCCAGGGCTGTCGGGCTGGACAGCATTTTTGTGCTGACGACGCGCACCATGCATTGGTTCATCAAGCGCGGCTTTACCCAAGTGGACCCTGAGTGGCTGCCCGAGGCGCGCAAGCGCAAGTACAACTGGGACCGCAAGAGTCAGGTACTGGTAAAGAAGTTGCAAGCATGAACGAGCGAAAAAGAATCCTGGTCAAAACTGTGCTTGCTGCTACGGCCCTTGCATGCGCGTCAGGGGCATTGGCCGTCCTCAAAACGCCGGCAGTGTTGTGCCACTACACCTACGGTGGCGAAGAAAAAACCATGCGCGCCACACCGGTGGCGTCGCCCTACCCTGTGGAGCCTATTGCCGTGGGCTCGTACTTCTTGTTCAAGGTGGTGTTGAAAGCGGAACCTGCAGACCTGGCGGGTATCAAAATTTATGTATTCGCAGACCGAGACCCGGTGCCCGTGCCCATCCATCAGGTGAACTTTCCCTATCCGCCTCACGCGCAGGCTTCGAGCGGCTACGGCTTTACCGGAAGGCACTGGGTATATGAGCCGGTGCGCGACGGTGAAATGCAATACTGGTGTGAGGTTGAGCCATGAACCGCTTCATTTTTTTTCTTGCCCTTGCGCTGACCTTGGGAGTAACACACGCACAAACGGAGCCCGGGCAAGTCTCGATCATCTTTGCCGGTGATGTGATGCTGGACGATGGACCGGGGGAAA
The DNA here is from genome assembly GCA_947373605.1 of Comamonadaceae bacterium. Classification (GTDB taxonomy): domain Bacteria; phylum Pseudomonadota; class Gammaproteobacteria; order Burkholderiales; family Burkholderiaceae_C; genus Allorhodoferax. The sequence continues at coordinate 2,115 of CANBYM010000237.1, read as the reverse complement.
CCATTGCGGCCGGTGGTGACCCTCTGGCGCCGTTTGCAGCCTTGTTGAACACCGCCGACTACCGCATTGCCAATCTGGAATGCTCCATCGCAGGGCCGGATTCAGGTAAGGCGATGGACAACAAGATTTACAGCTTTCGCGCCTCGCCGGATGGCACCCGTGTGCTTAAGGGTCGCTTTGACGCCATGGGGGTGGCCAACAACCACTCCGGTGATTTCGGACCGGACGCGTTTCTGGAAACGCTGGCTAACGTGAACGCGGCGGGCGTCAAAACCTTTGGCGGCGGTAGCAATGCCACAGAGGCGCATATGCCCCACTGGATAGAACGCAACGGCTTGCGCATCGCCCTGCTCGCTTACAACGAGTTCAAGCCGCGCTCTTTTGAGGCTGGAGCGAGCCACCCAGGCATCGCCTGGAGTGAGGACACGCAGGTAGTCGCAGATATTCGCGCGGCACGCAAAGCCGGTGCGGATTTGGTAATTCCCTTTATGCACTGGGGCTGGGAACGCGAGCCGCATCCGGATGCGCGCCAGCGCAGGCTGGCCCGCACCATGATTGATGCCGGTGCCGATGTAGTGGTGGGCGGGCATCCGCACGTGACGCAAGGCAGCGAGTACTACAAGGGCAAATTAATTGTTTACAGCCTGGGCAATTTTGTGTTTGACGGATTTGAATTGGCTGAAGCCAAAGTGGGCTGGGTGCTCAAGCTCAATCTGGACAAAAAAGGCATGGTCAACTGGTCCACCCGCATTGCCCGCATTGATCAGGCCGGTACGCCCTACCCTGACCCCGGCGCACAAAGCCCCTGTGGCAAGGCCGGCGACCACACCATACAGGTTTGCAACAACACAGGCTGGTGACTGTGTAAAACAACGCCACGCTACTGAAATTGAAAGGTATTGTTACCCGCCTGATACTGGCGAGCTGGCCGATTGATTACGGCTAGCAGAACAAGGCCGTCAATCTGATGGGTCTGTTGGGCAGCTAAGGCATGTTCATGACCCTGTACACGCCGGTGTATTTTTGGCAGGGGGCCCATTTACGCTGCGTGAGCATCGATGTTCTTTTTCACGGCGCACTTTTGCATGATTTACTGGATGTACCACGGTGCATCGTTCAACGTCATCCGCTATTGCACGCTGGCCAATGTATTTCTTACCAGCTCTGCAACGCGTCGGCTGCAGGGCAGCCCGCTAGGTGTCTGGATCGCATTTACGCCGTTTGCAGTAGCGTTTATCGCCGGTCCGTTGTCGGCGGTTGCGATTCTGGTGCTTGCGCTTGCCTTTTTCTTTGGCGTCATTTGGCTCAAGTCCCCGAGTCGAGTATTTTTTACTTAGCTCAAGTGCCGGACCCGGTGATGAATGAACACCGTTCACACACTCATGTTGTTGTTTGATTTCACCATGCTGGCGTTGTACTTTCTGTTTTTACAAACCTAGCATGACATTGAAATAGAAATGGCGCATCAAAAGGCCAACAAACTCTCCAAGGCCAAGGCTAACACCAAGTTTCTGGCCAATATGTCACACGAAATCCGCACTCCCATGAACGCCATTTTGGGCATGTCCTATCTCGCGCTGCAGAGTGACTTAATCGCCCGTCGGCGCAACCAGATTGAACGGGTCAACCGGGCCGCGCAAAGTCTGATTGACATCATTAACGACATTCTGGATTTCTCTAAAATTGAGGTCGGCAAGCTGACGATCGAGGCCATCGAGTTTTAACTCGACGACGTGCTGAACAACCTGGCCGATATGGTAGGACCCAAGTCTGAGGGCAAGGATCTGGAGCTGCTGTACGACATTTCAGCCGATGTGCCTACACTGCTGGTGGGTGACCCTTTACGGCTGGGGCAAGTGTTGGTCAATCTGGGTAATAACGCCGTTAAATTTACCAATTCGGGGCAAATTAAGTTATCCATTAATTTGGTCGAATCCCGCGCGGGTTCCGTGTTGCTGCGCTTCAGGTTGCAGGACACCGGTATCGGCATGACGCAGCGGCAAATCGACAATTTGTTTCAGTCATTCAACCAGGCCGACAACTACACCACACGCAAATATGGCGGCACCGGTTTGGGACTCGTTATCACAAAAACGCTGGTAGAAATGATGGGCG
>CANBYM010000236.1 GCA_947373605.1 Comamonadaceae bacterium | reverse complement strand
TTTCAAGGGCTCACGCAAGTCAACACCTTTCGCAGCTCAAGTGGCTTCGGAAGTTGCTGGTCGCGCTGCCGTTGATCAAGGCATCAAGAATCTTGATGTCGAAATCAAAGGTCCAGGTCCTGGCCGTGAGTCTTCAGTGCGTGCCTTGGCTGCGCTGGGTATTCGCATCAACATGATTGCTGATGTGACGCCAGTTCCTCATAACGGTTGCCGCCCTCAAAAGCGTCGTCGTATTTAATTTTTCAACAAGCCCACCGCCATTGGCAATCGCCATTGGCTCCCACGCTTATGCGTGGAAGATGACATAAAAGGAAGATCAAGTGGCACGCTATCTAGGCCCCAAGGCCAAACTTTCCCGCCGTGAAGGCACCGACCTGTTTCTAAAGAGCGCACGCCGTTCTATCGGAGACAAGGCTAAATTTGACTCCAAGCCCGGTCAGCACGGCCGCACCTCCGGTGCACGTACTTCCGACTACGGTTTGCAGTTGCGCGAGAAGCAAAAAGTAAAACGCATGTACGGTGTGCTGGAACGCCAGTTCCGTCGTTACTTTGAAGAAGCCGATCGCCGTAAAGGCAACACCGGTGCGAATCTGTTGTTCCTGTTGGAGTCACGCCTAGATAACGTGGTGTATCGCATGGGATTTGGTTCGACCCGTGCAGAAGCTCGCCAGCTCGTATCTCACAAGGCTATTACGGTGAACGGTAACTCCGTGAATATCCCGTCTTACATGGTTAAGACTGGCGATGTGGTGGCATTGCGCGAAAAGTCCAAGAAGCAAAACCGTGTTGTTGAAGCATTGCAGCTTGCACAGCAAGTTGGTATGCCTTCATGGGTTGAGGTGAATGCCGATAAGGCTGAAGGAACATTTAAGTCTGTTCCCGATCGTGACCAGTTCGGCGCAGATATCAACGAATCGTTGATCGTCGAGTTGTACTCACGCTAACTCCATTTAATTATTGACCCCGTTCCCCACCGGCAGGGCACTGCTGATGGGGTGCTTCACCAGCCTTACCGACGTAACGAGTCGGGGGTATTGAGAGGAAGTCTGCATGCAAAATAGTTTGCTGAAACCAAAATCGATTAGCGTTGAGCAACTTGGCGTAAATCGCGCCAAAGTAGCATTGGAGCCATTTGAGCGAGGCTACGGCCATACGCTGGGAAACGCCTTGCGTCGGGTGTTGCTTTCGTCTATGCCTGGTTTTGCTGCCACTGAGGTGACCATTGCCGGTGTACTCCATGAGTACTCATCTATCGATGGTGTGCAAGAAGACGTTGTAAACATTCTGCTGAATTTAAAAGGCGTTGTTTTCAAATTGCATAACCGTGAAGAGGTCACGTTGAGCTTGCGCAAAGACGCTGAGGGCCTAGTAACAGCCGCTGATATTCAAACGCCGCATGACGTTGAGATCATCAACCCGGGTCACGTAATCGCCCATTTGTCACACGGTGGCAAGTTGGATATGCAGATCAAGGTTGAAAAAGGCCGTGGTTATGTTCCCGGCTCGATGCGCCGTCATGCCGATGAGCCAAACAAATCCATCGGCCGTATCGTGCTGGATGCATCGTTCTCGCCGGTGAAGCGCGTTAGCTACACAGTAGAGAGCGCTCGCGTTGAGCAGCGTACTGACTTAGATAAGCTGGTTGTAGAAATCGAAACCAACGGTGCTGTTTCAGCAGAGGATGCAGTTCGCGCTTCGGCTAAGATTCTGGTAGAGCAACTTGCCGTGTTCGCACAACTTGAAGGTAGCGAGCTCGCAGCCTTTGACGCGCCGGCACCACGTGGCAATACGCAATTTGATCCAATTCTGCTGCGTCCAGTCGATGAGTTGGAATTGACAGTTCGCTCCGCAAATTGCCTCAAAGCAGAAAATATTTATTACATTGGTGACCTCATCCAGCGTACTGAAAACGAACTGTTGAAGACACCAAATCTGGGCCGTAAGTCCTTGAATGAAATCAAGGAAGTACTGGCGTCCCGCGGTCTGACATTGGGCATGAAGCTCGAAAGCTGGCCTCCAGCCGCACTGGAAAAACGTTAAATTACATTCGCCCCTCCCGGGGTAACGCGCCAAGGGCAGTACCTGATACGGCTGCCTGACATAACTGAAGGAAATTACCATGCGCCACGGATACGGACTACGCAAACTCAACCGCACAACATCGCACCGCCTCGCTATGTTGCGTAACATGATGAACTCGCTTATTGAGCATGAAGTCATCAAGACCACAGTGCCAAAGGCCAAAGAACTGCGTCGCGTCATTGAACCGATGATTACTTTGTCGAAAGAAGCAACTGTTGCAAATCGTCGTTTGGCATTTGACCGTTTGCGTGACCGTGACAGTGTGACCAAGTTGTTCAACGACCTTGGACCACGTTTCAAGGCACGTCCAGGCGGTTACACACGGATTTTGAAAATGGGCTTTCGTGTTGGTGACAATGCGCCTATGGCATTGGTTGAATTAGTTGACCGCCCAGAAATTACTGCTGAAGATGCTGCCGCAGTGAAGGCAGAATGAAGTAGAATACCAGCTTACCGCGCGATGGAGCAGTCTGGTAGCTCGTTGGGCTCATAACCCAAAGGTCGGAGGTTCAAATCCTTCTCGCGCAACCAATAAGCATGCGGTAATGCGCAGCAGTAAGGGCCCACTAAGTTGGGCCCTTTTTGTTATGTGACGAGGTTTGTGGCGAGGTTTGTGACGTCACAGAAATCTACTATTCGCGAAGTGACCTTTAGTCATGTGACGAGTCTGAAGCCGACTTAAGTGCAGTTAGACTCGCAATTCACTTGGAAGTTTATTAGCGTTTTCTACCGTTCATCGAATAGCAAGAATCGATGAAAGAATAATCAATTGAATAACAGACATTAGCCATAGGTCATCTAGGTTAAGGCAAATGCTTATTCAGCCTAAATAAAACCGACATGAATCCAATCTGCATTGAACATCGCACATGCAATCAAACATCTCCACACCTCCCGCTGTCGAAGCATTCCAGAGTTTTTATCTCGCAGAACTAGACATCCGCATACAGCGCAGTGACGCCCTCGGTGCGGCAACTCCGGAGTCGGGTAGTGCAGCGCTTTTTTACGAGCCCGCAAGCGGAAAGTTCACGTTGCTCGAAAAGCCAGTAGATGCAGACGAGGCCATCGTTTATGACTGTGAACCAAGAGAGCAATGGGGACGCACCGTCATGGTGTTTGGCCATTCAACCAATACCGGTGGTTACATTGCATCAGGACACGGTACTTTGGATACGAACGCAATTAAGATCAAGCTCGCGAATGGCAACTACTACCGGATCGAGGTCGATGGCACCTTGCTGTTTCTGACCCCATTCGTGTCATCGCAGCCTAATGCTCGACCAGCAAGGGCCAGCCATGAGAAGCGCCCGGCAAATGGTGGAATTCAGGTGCGTGGACGGCAGTTCGGAAACAAGCCAACCTACAACCACGTTCCGACACAGATGATGGCAGCTCAAACTACGGTGGATGACGAGAACGAAGACCTCACTGAAGAAGACCTGCGGCGTTTGAGGGGTGAGATGCCGATAACCGCCAAGCCGAAAAGGAAATGGGTTCGTTGATTTAATGTGTGCGTTGCTTGGCTAAAACAAAAAACGGTCCTGCCTCTAAATGCAGCATGCCGAGCAAGGCCAATAGACATGCGGTATCCGCTGTATGTCAGATCAGTTATCCACAGATCAGCACACAGAATCTGTGGACCCGATTCGCCGAGCAAATAAAAAATTGGTTTCTCAATACCGTCCAAACATCATCGCGCCAACGAAAGTCGCACTCTAAACGTTACGGATACATGGTTAATCAAAATAAATGTGAGCGATGCGGAGCTGCCAGCTACAAGCCAGTTATTGGACGTGACGAAAACGGTGCAATGAAGCCAACGGGCGAATACCAGTGCGTTGGCTGTGGCCTGAAATTCAAAGACCTGGATGAGTGGAGACAGGGAGCCAGAAAAGAAGGCCCGAAACTTCAAAGTCTCGAAACCAAGAGACAATAGAGGAGTAGCAGGGAGGAACAAAAAACTTGAATAAACCAGTCAGCAATTCACAAATCAAAGATGACGGTCTACGCTACAAGTCCAAGGCGCCGGGCTCACCATTCACTGGAACAAACCAGTACACCGCCATCTCCACAACGATGTCGTGTTTCTTGTGTGGCAAGCATCGACCACGATTACAACTGACGACGCGCAAGCTGTTTGGCAAGTCGCAGGCTGTGTGTGCCCCCAAGTGTGAGAAGTAGTTCAACGACACATCAAGGTGTCGGCAGTGGGCCATCTGCTGACTTTCCCCAGTGTCAGCTATCTGGAGTTTGAAATTTTCCATATGGCGTTGCCAGTAAGCAGCCCGCCACCACCGGCTGAACAATGCCCACAGCGGTCAAACAGCATTGGCCGACCGAAGACCGCTTCCAGCCTCAAGGAGCCAATTGGATCTCTCTGAACCAGTCGCTTAGAGCACGATGGCGGTTATGAAGAGCAGCTTACTTCGAGAACATGCAGGAATTTCCGCAGATCGAGCCGGTCGGGTTACCAGCGCGCCAAATTTGCTACCAACCACTACTGCCAGGCTCTCCCTTGAACGGCCCAGTCAACTCTGGCGTGATCCACCCGCCATAAAAACCGCCAGGTTGTGCAAGTACCTTAGCGCCGCCCACGCTGCAATCGAGATCGTGAGCGTAGAAAGCAATGCACTCAGCCAGCGGCTCTGCCCCTGCTAATGGCTGCGGATAGCTCCAGGCGACCTTAGCCAGGCGACGCACACCATCGACTAAGTCCCAATATTGTGCAGGACCTTTCCATTCGCAGAAAGAGCCGCCACCTGCCGTACGTAAAAGCGAACGTTGCACATCGACCAGCGGCAGGTAAAAGGTGGGAGGGTGTGCGGTCTCTCTTATCGCCCAAGCGGCGCACGTTCGAGCTACCTCGAGTTCTCCCCAACGCACCACGATCTCGCGCACTTCGCAAACAAGCTCTGGTGGGCGCGGGAAGTCCCAAACTGAAATTTGACCTTGCGCAGGAATGTCTGCAAACGGTGGACGGTCAGTTCCTCGCCAGCGCCACTGATCGCGAGCTTGTGCCAGTAAGTCGGGATTGCTACCTGTCATGCTTAAATCTTAATGCGCTAGGAGAGCGGGCGGCAGAAGTTTTTCGCGAAGCTCTGCTTTGAAGATTGGCGTCTGCCAGTTGTCTGATTGGCAATGAACGCGTCTGTCAACACCTGCGTCGGTGGTGGCGTGACGGCCGTTACATCCGTTTTTGAGCGGGGATTCT
>CANBYM010000235.1 GCA_947373605.1 Comamonadaceae bacterium | reverse complement strand
AAGAGCGTATTACTTCCACCAAAGTGGGCTCCATCACTTCCATCCAGGCCGTTTACGTTCCTGCCGATGACTTGACCGACCCGTCGCCTGCTACTACTTTTGCTCACTTGGACTCCACCGTGGTGTTGTCCCGTGACATCGCATCGCTCGGTATCTACCCCGCTGTGGATCCTTTGGACTCCACCAGCCGCCAGCTAGACCCGAACGTTGTGGGTGAAGACCACTACAACACCGCCCGTGCGGTGCAAGGTACGCTGCAGCGCTACAAAGAACTGCGCGACATTATTGCGATTCTGGGTATGGACGAACTGGCACCGGAAGACAAATTGACCGTGGCCCGCGCCCGTAAGATTCAGCGTTTCCTGTCCCAGCCGTTCCACGTTGCTGAAGTGTTTACCGGTTCCCCCGGCAAGTACGTCACCCTGGCAGAAACCATTCACGGCTTCAAGATGATTGTTGCCGGTGAATGCGACCATCTGCCGGAGCAAGCGTTCTACATGGTTGGTACCATCGACGAAGCGTTCGAAAAAGCCAAAAAGGTCTAAGCCATGAACACCATCCACGTTGATGTGGTCAGTGCTGAAGAGTCCATCTTTTCCGGTGAAGCGCGCTTTGTTGCGCTGCCCGGAGAGGCTGGTGAATTGGGAATTTATCCCCGTCACACACCGCTGATCACCCGCATCAAGCCCGGTGCCGTGCGCATTGAAAAGGCTGACGGCTCCGAAGAGTTTGTGTTCGTTGCTGGTGGTATTTTGGAAGTTCAGCCTGACTGCGTTACCGTGTTGTCCGACACCGCTATCCGCGGTAAAGACCTCGATGACGAAAAGGCCAACGCTGCTAAAGCCGCTGCAGAAGAAGCTGTCAAAAACGCTAAGAGTGAAATCGACCTGGCTAAAGCCACTTCGGAACTTGCGGTGATGGCTGCTCAACTTGCAGCGCTGCGTAAATACCGTCTGAAGAAGTAACGCGTAAATCGACACGCGGCGCTACTCGCCCGAATCAAAGCCGCCCCGGCATACAAGTTGGGGCGGCTTTGTTATTTGCGATAGGTCACAATGCATTCATGTCACGCAGTAAATCCAAATTAGAAGCCGCCACATTGGGCGGCACACCCGATGACATCGAAGCCGCTTTCTATGAGGCGATGCAATCAGGTGATATTGAAAAGCTCATGGCGTGTTGGGCTGATGAAGACGATATCGTCTGCATCCACCCGGGAGGGCCACGCCTGATTGGAGCAGGTGCTATCCGTGCCGCGTTTGACACTATGTTCAGTCACGGTGGTTCAATTCATGCAAAGCCCGAACATATTCGCAGGGTTGACTCACTGGCAAGCGCAGTTCACCACGTCCTGGAGAAGGTCGAGGTGCTGACGGCTGATGGACCTGCACAGGCCTACGTCTTAGCCACAAATGTCTATCACAAGGTCGCACAGGGCTGGCGCTTGGTCGTTCATCACGCAAGTCCAGGCACGCAGGGCGAGGCCAATGAAATTAGCCAACCTCCGCAGGTTCTCCACTAAGTATGTACGTTTATAAGGCGCCGCGCTGGTTACCCGGCGGTAACCTGCAGACCATCTGGCCCGCTCTTTATTCGCGTCGTGTGACAGGGCCCCGCCCTGAATTTAAGCGGGTACGATGGACTACACCGGATCAGGACTTTATCGACGTAGATTGGTTGCGAACGCAAGCGGAAAGTCCTCCAAAAAATGTATTGCTGGTCTTGTTTCACGGCTTGGAGGGCACGTCACGTAGCCACTACGCAGAGGCGTTTGCGGATTTCGCACGTGTAAAAGGGTTTGCTTATGCAGTCCCTCACTTTCGCGGATGCAGTGGAGAATTGAATCTGGCGCCTCGCGCATACCACTCGGGAGATTTTGAGGAGATCGATTGGATTCTCAAAAGGTTTCGCGCAGAGCATCAGGGTCCCATCGTCGCCGTTGGAATATCGCTGGGCGGCAATGCGCTGATGCGTTGGGCCGGCGAGGCCGGTGAGCATGCCGCAAAAGTGGTTACAGCCGTTGCTTCAGTCAGCTCCCCCATTGATCTTGCTGCAGGCGGACACGCCATCGGCAGGGGCTTCAACCGGATGGTTTACACGCGGATGTTCCTCAATTCCATGAAGCCCAAAGCGCTGGTGAAACTCAAACAACATCCTGGACTCTTCAATGCACAGGCAATGCACGCAGCCAAAGACCTGTACGACTTTGACAATGTCTTCACTGCGCCGCTGCACGGCTTCAAAAACACGGAAGACTATTGGAGCAGGGGATCTGCTAAACCCCATTTGCACCGCATACGAATTCCGGCACTTGTACTCAATGCATTGAACGATCCTTTTGTGCCTGCCTGGTGTCTGCCCAAGCAAAGCGAAGTGGGAAAGTACGTTACCTTATGGCAGCCAGCGCATGGCGGTCATGTTGGATTTCCATCTGGATCCCCGCCAGGCAATGTGAGAGCCATGCCTGAACAAGTGGGAAACTGGTTGGTCACCCATATCAGCTGATGAGGCACCCATGGATGACATCGTAAAGCAGGCCATGCTCAAGTGGCCCAATGTGCCCAACTGCTTTGGATGGTTGGGTTTGGATGCGCGCGGTAACTGGTACATGCGCGATGACAGCGCGCAAGCGCTCGGGGCATTTAGTAGTGGCGTACCTGGTGCCAAGGGCAGCTTGCTGCAGCATCAGAAACTGATTGAATTCATAGCGCGCAATTACGCGTCAGACACAACCGGTAGTTGGTACTTTCAAAACGGTCCACAACGGGTCTACGTGGAGTTGGAGGCGACCCCCTGGATCTGGCGTGTTAGCTGCAGCCTGCAGGTGCATGACCAGAATGGAGTACCTGCACAAGTGGAAGCTGCGCTGGTCGACGAACATGGATGGCTCTATCTGCAAACCACCACAGGATTTGGCCTGGTGCACACACAAGACGTAGGGTGTGCAGCGGAAGCCATAGAGCAAGGTGTTTGGTCCATCACGCACGTAAGCCTTGCCGAATTACCCCGGCGCTATGGCTTCATTAAAAGCCCGGCCCTAAAATCAGCGGGTGATAAGCCATAAAAAAAGCCACCGCAAGGTGGCTTTTTAATCGGGGGCGCAGCCGGCCTACTTGGCAGGCGCGGCCTCCGGCTTTTGAGGCTCAGGGAACTTCGCTCCACCGGCGTTGGCCATGTAGACAACACCCCGGGCGACTTCAAAGTCGGACAAATCGCCGCCACCTTGCGCACCCATGTTGCCCTTGCCTTTGAGTGCTGAATGCCAAAGGGAATCGAATCCTGTCTTGATGCGAGGTCCCCAGGCAGCAGCGTCGCCAAATTTAGGCGAGCCAGCTGCACCCGAAGCGTGGCAAGCACTGCACTGCCCCTTAAATACTTCTTCGCCGGTTTTCATCACGCGGTTCGCATCACGGATCTCTACGGAGCCGATCTTTTGAATACGGGCGGCCGTGGCCATCTCAGTATTGCTAGCACCAGCGGAGGGTTTGTTACTGGAACTCACGGCATAGACAAGGCCGATGATGATGAAAATCGGCACTACAAACGAAAAGAAAACAGCCATCAGCAGTTGCTTGGGGTTTTTAATAGGGCCGGTATGCGCCTCATCGTGAACAATTGCGTTGCTGGTGTCGCTCATGATTTCCTCTGATGATCTTCGGGTGAGAATTAACCGCGAATTATAGCGACCGATGCTGCCAAAAATGCCGCATCATCCCAGTTTGAAAAGGCAAACCCTTTTGGATCCTCGCCAATAAGCGCTAAGTTGGATAAAAGTTATGAACCTCACTCCTTTGATATTGGTGCCTGGGCTGATGTGCAACCACATTGTTTGGGACCCGCTCATGCCGTGGCTAGCCAAGGATCGGACTTGCACCGTGGCGGACCACGCTGACGCCGATTCGCTGACAGATATGGCAAAACGCATTTTGAACGATGCGCCGGACCAAATGGTGTTGGCGGGCCACTCCATGGGAGCCCGCGTAGTGCTGGAAGCACTGCGTCTGGCGCCGCATCGGATTAAGGGCGTCGCCTTGCTGGATACCGGCTATCTGCCGCGCCCGGCAGGTGAGGCGGGACTTCAAGAGGAGCAAAAGCGTATGGCCTTGCTGCATATCGCGCAGGTTCAAGGCGTGCGCGCCATGGCGCGCGAATGGGTGCAGGCGATGGTGCATCCAACCAGATTGCAAGATGCAGCGCTGATTGAACGGATTCTGCGCATGTTCTCTGGAAAAACAGCCGACGTCTTCGCGAGTCAGATCCAGGCACTACTCACGCGTCCCGATGGCACGGATGTATTGCGCACTATCAGCGTTCCGACTTTGGTGTTATGCGGCAGACAGGATAGCTGGTCGCCTGTTGTCCAGCACGAGGCCATGCAGGCTTTGGTAAACGGTTCCACCTTGTCGATCATCGACGATGCAGGACACATGGCACCCATGGAGCAACCGCAGGCAGTGGCGCAAGCTCTTTTGCAGTGGCTCGCGCAATGCGACTCAGAGTGCGATAACCAAGCGCGCTGACAGCGCACGCGAACAGCAGGGCAAAAACTGATCATTTGCCGCATGCTCTGCAGGTGTGAGATATTGGTCGCGGTGGTCCGGTAGGCCCGATATCACGCGGGTCAGGCACGTGCCGCACACGCCTTGCTCACAGGCAGTGGGAACGTCAAACCCCGCAGCCACCAATGCCTGCACCACCGTTTGGTCTTTGGCCACAACCACGACTTTGTCGGACCCTGAAACCTGTACTTCGAAGCTCCCGTCAGTCTCCAGAATTTGCACCTCAGCAGCAAAGAACTCGTAGTGCAATTGCGCTTCCAGCCAGCCAGCCGCACGGGCAGATTCCAGCACCGCATCCATAAACCCCTTGGGCCCGCAGACATAGAGGTGTGTCTCGCTGCCAGGTGCTGCCAGAAATGATTTGAAGTCAATTGTTTGCTCTGCCGCTCCATCGTCAAAATGAAACTGCACTTGAGCCCGGAATGGCGAGTCTTGAATGCGTTGCACGAACGCCGTGCGCTCACGGCTGCGGCTGCAGTAGTGCATTTCAAAAGAAGCGCCTTGAGCGGCCAGCCTTTCGGCCATGCAAAGTAGCGGCGTTATGCCAATGCCACCCGCCAACAGGACGGACTGTTGTGCGTCACCTGCAAGTTCAAAGTGATTCTTGGGGGCACTGATTGTCAATAGGTCGCCCACATTCACACCATCATGCATGGCGACGGAGCCGCCACGTGAGGCCGCATCACGCAAGACGCCGATCACATACCGGTGCGTTTCGTGCGGCGCATTGCACA
>CANBYM010000234.1 GCA_947373605.1 Comamonadaceae bacterium | reverse complement strand
CGACCAGATGAAGGGCCTGCAACTGACCACGCTGGGCTTTGACGAAGACATTGCAGCCCTGTTGCGCCGCCTGGCATCAGAGCCTTACGGAATGATGCTGGTGACGGGTCCTACCGGTAGCGGCAAGACGACGACCCTTTACGCTGCGATTTCTGAGATCAACCATGGCTCGGAGAAGATCGTGACCATTGAGGACCCGGTTGAGTATCAGCTCGCGGGGGTTTTGCAGATACCTGTGAATGAGAAAAAAGGGCTGACCTTTGCGCGCGGCTTGCGTTCTATCCTGCGGCACGATCCGGACAAGATCATGGTCGGTGAAATCCGTGATTCCGAGACTGCCCAGATTGCGATTCAGTCCGCCCTGACCGGTCATTTGGTGTTCACCACTGTGCATGCCAACAATGTGTTTGATGTGATCGGCCGCTTCATGCACATGGGGGTCGACATGTATTCGCTGGTCTCGGCCCTCAACGGGGTATTGGCCCAGCGCTTATTGCGCATCAACTGTGAGCAATGTGTCGGGCCAGACACTCCGGGTCCCGAATTGATTCGGGAATCCGGTTTGAGCGAAGAGCAAGTGACGGGTTGGAACTTTCGCGCAGGACTCGGTTGCGGCCATTGCCGGGGCAGCGGTTTTAAGGGACGCAAAGCTATTGCGGAAGTGCTCAACTTGAACGATGAAATTCGCGAACTGATTATTGCGCGTGCGCCCATTCGCCAGCTTAAGGAAGCGGCCCGCGCCAATGGCACGCGACTGCTGCGCGAGTCAGCGCTGGACTTGGTGCGGCGTGGCGAAACTACATTAACGGAGATAAATCGTGTCACTTTTATCTCCTAACCGCTTGACGCTTTTTCTGGCGCCGGATGGCGTACAAGCGTTGCACACGCGCGGTTGGGGTGCGCGACTGGTCACGCTTGAGCATATTGCCTTGGACGGTGTTGAACCGGACGACTGGAGCACGCACCTTGCTAGCTGCTCCCAATGCATCGACAAAGTGCAGCCCGGCAGTGTGTGCGTTGTTGTGTCAGACCGTCTGGTGCGCTACCTGCCGCTTGCTTGGAATGCAGATATCCAAGGTGCGCAGGAAGAAATTTCGCTCGCACAAATTGAATTTGAAGAAACGTATTCTGAAGGTAGTGCCGCCGACTGGTCCATTTCGACCACCTTTGAAAGGCCCGGCATGAACCGGCTTTTGAGCGCAATGCCGGTGACGTTGCTCGAGGGCCTTAAAGAGCTTTGTCTCAGCAAAAAAGTTCGTCTTGCATCCGTCAAGCCAAACCTGATTGCGGTAGTGCAGGGCATGCGCCGGCAGATCAGTTCCCTGGGTTGGTTTGTCAATCTGGATGGCCCACGGCTTACGATGCTGCACTGGAAAAAAACGGGTTGTGACTGGGTGGCGACAGGGCGTTGCGAGGCGGGAGATATTGACAGTGCCATTACTGCTTTACGCCGTGAGAGGGTGATTTCCGGCGCGCTCAGTGAGGTCGGTGCCGGGCAACTTTCGGTCTATTTTGCCAACGCATCAAAGCCACTGAACGCCATCGTGCAATGCCAGGACGTTCGGGTAAATGTGTTGGGTCAAAGCGCCCGAACCCTGGCCAGATTGCGCGCCAGCAAATTCCTTCAAATCACGGAGGACCAGGCCTTGCAGACCTTCGGTGGAGTGTTGTTGGGAGCTGATTTATGAACCAGCTGAAATTTGATTTTGTCGCCAAGCCGTTGGCAGAAGCGTGGCAACGGTGGGCCATCATGGTGGCCGGACTGGCGTTGGTGGCTGCCCAGTTGTTGTACTGGTTTGTGCAGGTACAGCCGGCGCAGTTGCTCCAGTCTGAAATGCAGCAGAAGCAAGATAGGACGCTCCATAAGCCCGAGCACCTTGCGAGCATGAAGCCGGAAGAGTTTTCTAAGCTGTTGAGCCAGGCGCAGGAAGTTGATCAGAAACTCAAGCTTCCGTGGAATGCGCTCTACACCTTTCTGGACCAGGCGTCCGGCAAGGATTTGGCACTGATTTCTTTGGAGCCAGATACGACCAAGGGACAATTGGTCATCATGGCTGAGGCCAGGAACTTCAAGGCCATGCTCGCCTTTTATTCTGCAATGCAGGGCAGCCCTTTGTTTGAAGACGTGGCCTTGCAATCGCATGTAATTAACCAAAACGATCCTGAACAACCGATACGGTTCAGGCTACGTGCGCGCTGGATGATTCGGTCATGACGCAGTCCATGTTGTTGGCGTATTTGCGCTATTACCAGGGTCGGCTGGGATGGATTGGTTTGGGCGGGCTGCTTGCGGTCATTGCCGCTGTTGCACTATGGTTTTTGCAGCTTGCGCCTGCACGCATGGAACTTGAGGCGCTACAGGCGCGTGTGGCGGCGAATCGTGTCGCCATTCAAACTGCCGAAGTCAGCGCTACCACAGCGGCTCTGACCGACGACGAACGGCTGCTGGCATTCTTTAATGAATTCCCTGCGGAAGAAAAAATGCCACAAATGCTCAGTGAACTTTTCAGGTCGGCAGCCGAGTCGGGACTCAGTTTGGAGACGGGGGAATACACACTGACGGTCATTCCCGGTAGCCGTCTTAAGCAATACCGGGTGACATTGCCGGTAAAAGGCCCCTTGGTACAGATACTTGCTTTCTCCAGCAACTTCTTGAAGGCGGTGCCCAGTGCGGCGCTGGAAAACGCGTCTTTCAAACGGGAGAAGATTGATGACGCGCAAATAGAAGCCAAGCTGGTGATTCAATTTTTTGTTAAAGCTAAGCCATGACCGACACGCAAAAACGGTTTGCGCTGGTCTTGGCCGCTCTGGTTACTTTGGGCCTCATTTGGGCAGCGCCTGAGCCTGACAGCACGGTCTCAGAACCTGCCAAATCCGGTGCGCGCAAAGTGGCGACTGCGCAAGTGGCTTCCGTCAGTGCAATGCCGTCGCTGCCTGAAGAAGAGCGCCACGACTTGGACAGGACCAAGCGTCTTTTTGCGCCAAGCACTTGGTTTGTTGCGCCGCCAGTGCCCAAGGTTGTGGCGCCGCCACCGCCCCCACCGCCCCCTGCTCCGACCGCACCTCCAGTGCCCTTCACCTACATGGGTAAATACATCGAAGACGGCGTAACCCAAGTGATTTTGACCCGGGGCAACCGCGTCATCTCCGGGGTGCCCGGCGATGTGATCGAAACCAATTACCGCATCGAGCGCATTGATGCCAATGCCATCGTGCTGACCTATCTGCCATTGCACACCACACAATCAGTGCCCACCGGGAGTCAACCGTGAAGTTAATGTCGAGAGTACATCGCTCGCTTTCAGTTTTTTTGGTCGTGACGCTGCTGACGGGTTGCGCCGCAGAGATGACCTATCGGGAAGGCTTGTCTTTAATCGAGCAGGGTAAGCCGGAGGAGGGGATCGCAAAGCTTGAACAGGCGCAACAGGCGGACCCCGGAAATGCAGCGTATCGCAAAGACTGGTTGTTGCAACGCGACCGGCTGATCCTGCGCCGTCTGGCAGATGCCAGTCGTGAATTGAGCAGCGAGCATTGGGATGCCGCCATGCAACGCTATATTTCGGTGTTGGGGCTGGACCCGAGCAACATTCGGGCGCGACAGGCAATTACTGAAATCCCCATTGAACGCAAGCGAAGCGAGCGTATCAATGATGCATCAGCCATGCTGGATAAAGGCGATGTTGAGGCTGCGCGAGCGCTGGTGACCAAGGTGCTTGTGGAGAGCCCGAATCACCCGGGCGCATTGGCAATGAAGCGCAAAATCCAGGAGACCATACCCCCGGAGAGCATGGATGCGATTCAACTGAATATCAAAGGGCGCAAGCCCGTTTCCCTGCAGTTCCGCGATGCCAACTTGCGCATGGTGATGGAGGCCATTGCGCGTGCCACCGGCGTGAACGTGATGTTTGACAAAGACGTGAAGAGCGACCTCAAGGTCACTATCTTCGTACGCGATGCGCCGGTCGACGAAGCGATTGATTTGATTCTTATGCAAACCCAGACCGCCAAGCGGGTACTGAGCGAAAACTCGATCCTGATTTATCCCGACACCGAGACCAAGTCCAAGGAATATGCCGACCTGAAAATCCGCCGCTTTGCATTGACCAACGCTGATCCCAAGCAGGTTCAAAGCATGATCAAGGCGATGGTCAAAACAAAAGATATGTTTATCGACGAGAAGGCCAATGCTGTGGTGATCCGCGACACGCCGCAGGTTATCCGGCTGGTCGAAAAGCTCATTAACAGCATGGACCAGCCGGAGCCCGAGGTCATGCTGGAAGTCGATGTCATGGAAGTGGCGCGCGACCGCATGCTGGCTTTGGGCATCGATTTGCCGACCTCCTTTGGTGCCAGCACGAGCGGTATGACCCTGCAGCAATTCCGTAACATGACCGACGCTGACGTGAACGTTACCGGTCTTGCGTTTGGCATCAAAGCCAATAAGACCAATAACGATATCAACGACCTGGCGACCCCGCGTATCCGGGTACGCAACAAGGAAAAAGCCAAGTTCCTGGTGGGTGACCGTTTGCCGGTGGTGTCGACCGCAGCCGTACCCACTGCCAATGCAACATCGCCGGTGTACAACACCAATGTTCAGTACGTTGAGGTGGGTATCAAAATTGAAGTTGAGCCGACGATTTATGACGATGGCGAAGTGGCGATCCGTCTCAATTTGGAGGTCAGCTCCAACAGCGGCCAGAATCCGGACGCTGCCAAGAATGGAACGATTGCATACACGATCAGCACGCGCAGCGTGAATACGGTGCTTCGACTCAAGGACGGACAGACCGAAATTATTGGCGGCTTGATTCAAAATCAGGATGACTCTTCCGGCAGCCATATACCGGGCTTGGGTGACATACCCGGCTTGGGGCGTTTGTTTGGATCGCAAACCGATACCAAGAACAAGACAGAAATCATTTTGTCCATCACGCCACGTATCGTGCGCAACAACCGTCAGGCTGACAACAGCGTGCTGGAAATGTGGTCAGGTACAGAAAGCAACTACCGCTACAACATGAGGGCACCTAAGGCCGCGTCGGCATCGAATGCAGCGCTTGATGCATCAGCACCGGCTAGTGCCGGCACAGCGCAGCCCAAAACTGCCGCTGGCCCCGGACCGGCACCAGTACCGGCACCCACTCCAAAGGCGATCGCAGCACCAACCCCTGTGCCGTTGCCAACGCCTGCGGCTGCCGCTGCCGCGGCGGTGCCAACTTCGCAGCTCACCCCAAAGACGTTGCAGTCATCCGCCCCGGCGCCTGCGGCAATCGTGCCCGTACCACTGCCCTTGCCGGCCACAGCACGACCACCCGCTGCAGCACG
>CANBYM010000233.1 GCA_947373605.1 Comamonadaceae bacterium | reverse complement strand
AAGCTAAAGAACTCGCGCTCGGCGCGTGCCGTGGCAAAGGGCAGCAAGTTTGGCCGAAAGCAGCAAGAAGTGGCTTGGCAAAGCGCCGAGGTGGATGCACTCTACAAACTGGCTGCGGCCGGTGTGCGGGTGCCGCAACCCTACACTTTTCATGATGGTGTTCTCTTGATGGAGCTGGTAACCGACGCAAACGGTGACGCTGCGCCGCGCTTGAATGACGTGGCCTTTACGCCGGAGCAGGCACTTCGTCATCACGCCACGCTTATTGCCGAGGTGGTACGCATGCTGTGTGCGGGGGTGGTGCATGGTGACTTGTCAGAGTTCAATATCCTATTGGCGCACATAGCCCGAAATGATGGTACTGATGGAACTGATGGCGCGTACTTACCGGTCATCATTGATTTGCCGCAGGCGGTCGATTCCGCTGGCAACAACCATGCACAGCGGATGTTGCTGCGCGATGTTGCCAACCTGCGCGAGTTCTTTGGCCAGTTTGCTCCTGCGTTATTACAGACTCAATATGGTCCTGAAATCTGGAGCCTGTACCAGGGTGGTCTGCTAAATAATGAAGTGAGCCTTACTGGACAATACGAGCCTGACCATGCCGATGTGGACATGAATGCCGTGCTGCGCGAGATCGAGGATGCCCGTGCTGACGATGCTGCGCGTCGATTACGCAAGACTGTGGCGCCCTAAATCTTTCAATACGAAAACTTGTCATGGCATGGGATACACCGAGTTGCCAGTAACTTTTGAAAATTTCCAGGCGTTGTTTTGGGGCCAGGCCAGATGGTAGCAAGGGTCAAAAACCTATGGTTGGGAGCAGCACCCCATCGGCATTGCAGCAGCGATGTGGGAATACCTCCGAATCGGCCGAAATCACTTTTCCCGTTATGAGTTGTTTCGACCGGACTCGCTTTTACAGGGCGCCTTACTAGGCAATTTGGGCTGAGTCGCGCGTTAAGGAAACGATAATTAGGCTTGCACAAAGCGGCCGTTCAGAGGCCTTGCAGCCTTTCATTGTCGCAATCGTCTAATCAGGTCTTCGTGATTGATTGCAGACGTCAACGATGGATTTCTTGCATCGCAATGAGCAAAGATTCAGGGTTCATCTTTTGAGAGGTGCCGCCAATTCGCATCCGACTGTCGATCTGAAAATTCCGCAGCCATGGGAGCCAACCAGTGTGTTGGAAATCGCGAACGCGCAGGGGACGGAAAGCCGCGATGTGACGCGCGTGATCTATCAGGCATTCCTGACACCTAACATTGTGCAGCGGATCGGCAAGGGCGACCGCTCTCCCGAGTTCAACTCCAAGAAGCTTCTATCCGTTGCGACACTGCCACTAGACTGGGCTGATCAAAGAAAGGTGCTGGGGTTTTGAGAGTGCTCCAGCGAATTGATGCTCCCCCAAGATCCACAATCCAATGTAATATTTAATTTCGTTATTTACAAAGGGATGGAAGTTATGCCTTATGCGATTGAAGTCAAAGCTGGACTGGATTACTGGTTGTGCGTGTGCGGCAAGAGCGGCACGGGCCTTTGCAATGGCTCGCACAAAACGACGGACAAAACGCCCAGCAAATACACGCCTACCAAGGACGAGACCGTCTACGTTTGCGGCTGCACCAGAACCGGCAACAGTCCGTTCTGCGACGGAACGCACAAAACACCTAAATAGGTCTCCCTCAAGATGAGCTCAACCCGGCCAAAGCGCGCCGGGTTTCATTTGCGCCCTCGCAAAGACAGGCACAGATGGTGGAATTCAAAAGGTGTAAAAGTTGTGTGGCGCTTGAGATTGGGTAGCCCGGATGGCCAAATATTGGAGCAATCGGACGCGACAGCGTAATCTGAAAATGACTGCATGCCCGCGCATCCCGCACCGTGTGGGGCTCCCAAGTAAAAAGGGCTCTTCTTGCGAAGAGCCCTTTATAACTGGCGGAGTGGACGGGACTCGAACCCGCGACCCCCGGCGTGACAGGCCGGTATTCTAACCAACTGAACTACCACTCCTGGTAGTGGAAACATTTGCTCTTGCGAGCCAAGAACTTTTCTTGCGAAAAGCTGTTTACCTACTTGTGCCGTTTTGCCCGAAAGCAAAAACTTGGCGACCCCACGGGGATTCGAACCCCGGTACTCACCGTGAAAGGGTGATGTCCTAGGCCTCTAGACGATGGGGTCAAAACCTTGGACTAATCCGCTCTCGAAAACCTTGGTGGAGGTAAGCGGGATCGAACCGCTGACCTCTTGCATGCCATGCAAGCGCTCTCCCAGCTGAGCTATACCCCCTTGTCTGCTAAGCCTTTCGGCTACCGCAACCTGAGAAAACCATTCCAAGCATTCTCAATTTCCGAGCCTCAAATTATAGCGTTAAAAATCATGCTTTGCCAAGTCTGGCCAAGACTATTTCTCGGCCGAGCAGTTCCAGCACTGAATCAAGCGATGGCGTTTGCGGCGTACCCAAGACCAGCACGCGCACGGGCATAGCCAGTTGCGGCATCTTGATGGCGGCTTGGGCAAGCACTTCTTTGATCGCGGCGTTAATGCCGGCTTTGTCCCATGCGCAGCCTTCCAGCTTGCTTGTGAGCGCTACCAGCGCAGGCTTGATGGCGTCAGTCACGTGCTGTGCAAGCGCTTCAGCGTCGGGCTGTACATCACCGTAAAAGCGTTGCACCCAATCCGCCAGCACGATGGTCGTGTCACAACGGTCTTTGAGCAAGTCGCAAAGCTTTGGCAAGCGCTCATCGGTTTGAATGCCGCGCCGTACAAGTTGCGCTGCCACCAGAGGCGCCAGCGCATCGCCTGTCATGGCCTTGATGTGTTGGGCGTTCACCCAACGCAATTTAGCCTCGTCAAACTGTGCAGCACTGCGGCCCAGATGGTCCAGGTTGAACCACTCCAGAAACTGAGCACGGCTGAAGATCTCGTCATCACCGTGACTCCACCCCAAGCGCGCCAGGTAGTTCACCATCGCGTCCGGCAGATAGCCTTCTGCGGCGTATTGCGTGACCGGCTTGGCACCGTTGCGTTTGCTCATTTTTTCACCTTGCTCGTTGAGCACGGTTGGCAAATGGGCATAGACGGGCGGCTCTTTTCCGAGTGCGCGGAAGATATTGATCTGGCGCGGCGTATTGTTGACGTGGTCGTCGCCACGGATCACGTGGGTAATGGCCATGTCCATATCGTCTACCACCACACAGAAGTTGTAGGTTGGCGTACCAACGGCCTCCCCGTTTTGTGCCGGGCGGGCAATCACCAGATCGTCCAGCTCATCGTTACTGAACTCGACTCGACCTTTAACCTTGTCGTCCCACACCACCGAGCCGCCTTGCGGATTCTTAAAGCGAAGCACCGGCGGCACGCCTTCGGGCACTGGGGGCAGTGTCTTGCCCGGCTCTGGACGCCAGGTTCCGTCGTAACGTGGCTTCTCTTTGGCCGCCATTTGGAGTTCACGCAAAGCGTCAAGCTCGGCAACGCTCATGTAGCAGGGGTAGACCAAACCGGCATCCACCATCTGCAAGAGCACCTCTTTGTAGCGCTCCATACGCTGCATCTGGTAGAACGGGCCTTCGTCATGATTAAGGCCCAGCCAAGACATGCCCTCCAGAATGACGTCAACCGCAGCTTGCGTCGAGCGCTCTACGTCGGTGTCTTCAATACGCAGGATGAAGTCGCCGCCGGTAGAACGGGCAAATGCCCATGGATACAGAGCCGAGCGGATGTTGCCCAGATGGATAAATCCGGTGGGCGATGGTGCGAAACGGGTACGTGTTTTTGTCATTCAAGCCTTAAGCGGATGGCAGGCTTTCGAAGCCGCGCAATAAATCGTTCTTGATATCGTCCAGGTGCTCCAGGCCCACGTTGACGCGGATCATGCCCTGCACCACACCGGCGGCCTGGCGCTGCGCTTCGGTCAGACGACCATGCGATGTACTGGCCGGATGTGCGAGCAACGATTTGGTGTCACCCAGGTTCGTGCACAGCGACAACACGCGCATGGAGTCCAGCACGTGGAATGCATTGGCGCGCGCCTGCTCCGGAGTAAAGCCTTTGATTTCCATAGACAACACCGCACCACCGCAACCATTTTGTTGGGCCATGGCCAATGCATGCTGAGGATGGCTGGGCAAGCCCGGATAAAACACGCGGGCGACTTGGGACTGCTGCTCCAACCATTGGGCTACAGCTAGCGCCTGCGCCGACTGCGCTTTCATGCGGATCCCCAACGTTTCCAATCCCTTGAGTACCACCCACGCGTTAAAGGGTGCCAAGGTCATGCCACCGCTTTTGAGCACGGGCAAAAACTTTTCAGTGATGCGTTGCTCGGTGGTGCACAAGGCACCTGCCATCACCCGCCCCTGCCCGTCCAGAAACTTGGTGCCGGAGTGCGTGATGATGTCCGCGCCCAAAGAAATGGGACGCTGCAACGCAGGCGTTGCAAAGCAGTTGTCCACCGCCAGCAACGCGCCGGCTTTGTGCGCAATGTCTGCCAGCGCCGCAATGTCGCACACCTCCGTTAACGGGTTAGTGGGCGTTTCTGCGAACAGCAATTTAGTATTGGGCCGCACAGCAGCACGCCAGGCATCGACATCGGTCTGCGGTACAAAAGTGCTTTGCACGCCAAACTTGGCCAGATCCGAGCCAATCAATTTAATAGTGGAGCCGAACATCGACTGCGAGCACACCACATGGTCGCCCGACTGGAGCAGCCCCATACACATCATCAAAATGGCAGACATGCCCGAGGCGCTGGAGATTGAAGCCTCCGCCCCTTCCATCGACGCCAATCGCTGCTCAAATCCAGCCACCGTGGGGTTGCCGTAGCGGCCGTAGGTAAACCCGTCTTCGTCGCCCGCAAAACGTGCGGCCGAGGCCTGTGCGCTGGGCTGTACATAGCCGCTGGTCAGGTAAAGGGCTTCAGAGTTTTCGCCGTATTGGCTGCGGTCTGCCGCGCTGCGTATCGCCAGCGTATCGGGGTGCAAACCGGGGGGAAGTGAATGCAATGCCATCAATCAAACCTCATGGTTGGGCAGCGCCAAACGGGAAGTGTCTTCCTGACCTTCTTCGCCGCCGACGCGGTTGGAATTCAGCCGGACTATGTCGTCCGTGGTGATGTCGCCGGTGACATAAACACCGTCAAAACAGGATGCGTCGAAGCCTTCAATTTTCTTGTTGAGCGAACCGATGGCTTTTTTCATGGCCTCCACATCCTGATAAATCAGGGCGTCGCAGCCGATGATTTCGCGAATCTCTTCAACCGTGCGGTTGTGCGCCACCAATTCGCTACTGGTGGGCATGTCGATGCCGTACACGTTGGGATAACGAACCGGTGGTGCGGCACTTGCCA
>CANBYM010000232.1 GCA_947373605.1 Comamonadaceae bacterium | reverse complement strand
TCAGCGCCGATGATAGTGCGGATTCCCGTGTGAAAGTAGGACATCGTCAGGCTATTACAGCCCGAAAACGCCCCCCTCTGATGAGGGGGGCGTTTTTTTTGTTCAAAATTTATAGGACTAAAGTTAGTCACCATATGAAAAATGGCGATGGAATTAGATCGCGCATTCCATTAAGGTCCTTCATTTGTACGGCTTTTGGCAGGGAAAACCCTTATATTCATGGCATGGTGAATCCAATTCGGTTGATTAAAGCTTCTTTTGAGGCCGGGCGCGACTTTTTGCAACCTCCAGCGGACGAGTGTGTCGCACAAGGACCAGACAGAGCCGTCATCCCAGTGTTAGTGCCAATCCGATCTTTGGGGAGCAACCATCGGGGAAGAATTGCCCATCATCTGTTAGCACTGGATGACAACGACCGTTATCTGCGGTTTGGCTACGTTGCGCAGGACGTACAGATTCAAAAATATGCAGACGCATTGAATTTCGAGAAAGATGACATATTCGGCATCTACAACCGCAAGCTGGAACTGCTTGCTGTAGCCCACCTAGCGTATGCGAAAGAGCACGGGTATGAGCGCTGTGCCGAGTTTGGGGTGTCGGTGCTACCGAGTGCCCGGGGACGCGGATACGGGGCGCGTCTGTTCGAGCGGGCGGCTATGCACGCCCGCAATGAAGGCGTGCAGATGATGTTCATTCACGCCTTGAGTGAAAATGCGCCCATGCTCAGGATTGCACGCAAAGCGGGTGCCCGTGTCGAACGCGAGGGAACCGAGTCGGAAGCCTACTTGACACTGGATGCCCCCACGCTGGACAGCCGGATCACTGAATTGCTGGAAGAGCAAATTGCCCAGACCGACTACAGCGTGAAGCTGCAGGCGAAGCAGTTTTGGAGTGTCTTGGCGGACTTGCAGGAAATCCGCCGGGGTGCCATCGATGCACAAAAGCGCAGTGCTTCGTGACACGAATATCCGCTATCCTAGGGGCATCGTAATAACGGCATTCTTGCCCCCACGTCAGTGTCCGACCCTCACCCAGCCCGCGCAGGCGACAAAGAAGACAAGCGCACATTCCTGCAGAAGCTGGCTGAGTTCATCCATCCCGGACCGGACTCCACTGCAGAGCTGATCGAAACTCTGGCCGAGGCAGAGGACAACAAGATTATTGGCGCAGAGTCGCGCCTCATGCTCGAAGGCGTGATCCGCATGGCCGACATGACGGCTGGCGACGTCATGGTGCCCGCCACGCGCATGGACCTGATCGACATTCAGTCCACCATGGACGACCTCTTGCATAGCGTCATCGATACAGCGCACTCGCGGTTTCCGGTGTTTGACGGGGAGCGGGAGAACATCATCGGCATCTTGATGGCCAAAGACCTACTCAAGCTACAGCGCGCGCCGGAGCTCAATATTCGTGCCCTGCTGCGCCCGGCAGTCTTTGTGCCGGAAACCAAGGGGCTGAACGATTTGTTGCGCGACTTTCGGGGCAACCGCAACCACTTGGCCATTGTGATTGACGAATTTGGCCGCGTTGCCGGGCTCATCACCATTGAAGATGTGCTGGAGCAGATCGTCGGTGAAATCGAAGACGAGTTTGATATTGCCGAGGACGACGGCGATATTTTCGCGTTGGCTGACCGCACCTACCGGGTGAGCGGCGACACGCCTATTGAGCGCGTGAACGACGCATTTACCGTCACGCTCCACGGCGAAGACCCTGACGATCATTTCGACACGATCGGCGGGCTGATTGCCCATGAGATGGGTCACGTTCCCAAGCGCGGGGAGCGCCACACCTTGGGTGGGCTGGACTTTGTGGTGTTGCATACCAAAGGCGGTGCCGTCAAATGGTTCAAGGTCTCACCGACTGTGACGCAGACACTCTGAATTCATGGTCATGGCCCCCGTGCGGCAAGTGCAGTTGCGTCAGAATCTTCCACGGCTTGCTACTATTTTCATAGCTGCTTGCGCAAATGTGACGGGGGTTTGCTGGCCCTTTGCGTATATTTTCCCGTTCGGTGAGCCCGTCTGGTTGCTGCAATTGTTGTCGCTTGCAGTTTTGTGCAGGCTTCTGTTGCGCGCAAGCAGTGCGAGAAGTGCCGCCGGTGTGGGACTATTGTTTGCCACGGTCTGGTTGAGTGGTACGTTCTGGTGGCTGTATGTCTCGATGCATGCCTACGCAGGATTGCCTAGTGTATTGGCCGCCACGGCCGTGGTGGCGTTGGCCGCCATGCTTGGACTGTATTACGCGCTGGCATGTGCCATTTTCTGGGGGCTCGCTCCAAAGGAAAATGCATCCGCCAGCCTGGTCTTTGCTGCATTGTGGACGGCTGCAGAACTAGCGCGCGGGACCTGGTTCACCGGCTTTGGTTGGGGCGCCGTGGGTTATGCCCACGTGCAAGGGCCGTTGGCTGCGTACATTCCGTGGCTGGGTGCGTACGGAGTGGGGGCATTGGCTGCGTGGCTTTCGGCCGCTGCTGTGTTGAACACCAAACGCCCCCGTGGACCGGCATGGTTGGCCGTGGCGGTTATCGCCTTGGGCCTGTGGGCACCAACCGCGATGAAAAACTGGTCACAGCCCGCGGGGAGCCTGACGGTCTCTTTGTTGCAGGGCAATATTCCGCAAGACGAAAAGTTTCAGGTTGGAACCGGGGTGCGACAGGCCTTGCAGTGGTACGCGGAGCAGCTCAACAAGAGTAAGTCGTCGCTGGTGGTGGCGCCCGAGACGGCCATTCCGCTCTTGCCGGGGCAATTGCCCGAAGGCTACTGGCAGGCCCTGCAGCAACGTTTTTCCGGTGGCGCGCAGGCGGCGATGGTGGGCATTCCTCTGGGCTCGTACCAAGAGGGCTATACCAATTCGGTCGTCGCTTTGCACGCGGGCCAAACCACACCCTGGCAGTACGACAAACACCATCTGGTGCCCTTTGGAGAGTTCATCCCGCCGCTGTTCAAGTGGTTCACCGCCCTGATGAATATTCCTTTGGGGGATTTCAATCGCGGCGCAGTTGGCCAAGCGTCGTTGGACTGGGCGGGTCAGCGGCTGGCCCCCAATATTTGCTATGAAGACCTGTTTGGCGAGGAACTGGGCGTGCGTTTTTCTGATCCAGCCCAGGCGCCGACGATCTTTGTGAACGTCAGCAACATCGGCTGGTTTGGTGACTCGTTTGCCATTGACCAGCACCTGGCCATCTCCCGCATGCGGGCGCTGGAGTTTGAGCGGCCTTTTGTGCGGGCCACCAATACGGGTGCTACCGCCATCATTGACCATCAAGGGCACGTTACCGCGTCCTTGCCCCGACTCACACGCGGTGTGCTGGATGGCACAGTTGAAGGCCGCAACGGCCTGACGCCGTTTGCCTGGTGGGTTTCGCGCTGGGGGTTGTTGCCGTTGTGGCTAGCCATCGTGGTCATTCTGGCTTTGGCATGGCGACGCCGGAGTAATTGAGCGACCCTCAGGAAACGGGGTTGGTGGCCCGTAAAATCACCCCATGCTTACATTTCAGCAAATCATTCTTCGCCTTCAAGAATACTGGGCCGCCCAGGGCTGCGCGCTTTTGCAGCCCTACGACATGGAAGTCGGCGCTGGCACTTCGCACACAGCTACGTTTTTGAGAGCAATTGGCCCGGAGCCCTGGAAGGCCGCCTACGTGCAACCCAGCCGTCGCCCGAAAGATGGCCGCTACGGCGAGAACCCGAATCGCTTGCAGCACTACTACCAGTACCAGGTGGTCTTGAAGCCAGCGCCCAGCAACATTCTGGAGCTCTACCTCGGTTCGCTCGAAGCGCTGGGTTTTGACCTGAAAAAGAACGACATCCGTTTCGTGGAAGACGACTGGGAAAACCCCACGCTCGGTGCCTGGGGCCTGGGCTGGGAAGTCTGGCTCAATGGCATGGAAGTGACGCAGTTCACCTACTTCCAGCAGGTCGGTGGCATCGACTGCAAACCCATTACCGGTGAGATTACCTATGGGCTAGAGCGTCTGGCCATGTACCTGCAGGGCGTAGATAACGTCTACAACCTGCAATGGACGCAAGGGCTCACCTATGGCGATGTGTACAAGCAAAACGAGGTGGAGCAGTCCACCTACAACTTTGAGCACAGCGATGCGGATTTCCTGTTCACGGCCTTCAATGCGCATGAAAAACAGGCCAAACATTTGATAGCGCAGCAACTGGCTTTGCCCGCCTACGAGCAGGTGCTCAAATGTGCGCACAGCTTCAATTTGCTGGACGCCCGCGGTGCCATCAGCGTCACCGAGCGCGCAGCCTACATCGGCCGCATCCGTAATTTGGCGCGCAGCGTAGCCCAAAGTTATTACGAAAGCCGCGAGCGCCTGGGTTTCCCCATGGCACCCCGCGAATGGGTGGAACAGATGATGAAGAAGGTCGCGTGAGCGCACGAAAGAGCACAAGAATGACAACGAAGAACCTTCTGGTTGAACTGTTTGTAGAAGAGCTGCCGCCCAAGGTGCTCAAGAAGTTGGGCGAGGCGTTTTCCTCCGTGTTGGCGGACTCGCTCAAGGCCCAAGGCCTGGCCGAGACTGATGCGGCAGTGACGCACTTTGCGTCGCCGCGTCGCTTGGCCGTGCATGTGGCTTCCGTCGCAGCGCAAGCTGCCGACAAAGCTGTTTCGCAAAAGCTAATGCCCGTTGCCGTAGGCCTGGATGCTGCTGGCAATGCTACACCTGCACTGCTCAAGAAGCTGCAGGCATTGGGCGTCGATGCATCCGTCGTGCCTGGCCTTAAGCGCGCCGCTGATGGCAAGGCCGAAGCCTTGTTTTTTGAGAGTACCGTCAAAGGCGCGACGCTGGCCGAGGGCTTGCAAAAGGCGTTGCTCGACGCGATCGCTAAGTTGCCTATTCCCAAAGTCATGACTTACCAGCTTGAAACCAGTTGTGACATGCCGGGCTGGAGCAGCGTGAGCTTTGTGCGTCCCGCGCACAGCCTGATTGCGCTGCACGGTGCCGAAGTCGTGCCGGTGCAAGCACTGGGTTTGCACTCGGGCAACACCACCCAAGGCCATCGATTTGAAGCGGCGGTGTCGCCGGTGGTCATTCAAAATGCCGACGCCTATGCGGCAACGCTGGCCAGGGATGGTGCGGTGATCGCCAGCTTTGCCGAGCGCCGCGCTGACATCGTGCGCCAGCTGGCCGCTGCCGCTGCAAAGGTTGGTGGTGGTTGTAAACCGATCGAAGACGATGCGCTGCTGGACGAAGTGACCTCTTTGGTCGAACGCCCCAACGTGCTCATTTGCGAGTTCGAAACGCAGTTCCTCGATGTGCCGCAAGAGTGCCTGATCCTCACAATGAAGGCCAACCAAAAATACTTCCCGCTGCTGGATGCCGCGAACAAGCT
>CANBYM010000231.1 GCA_947373605.1 Comamonadaceae bacterium | reverse complement strand
CCGTGCCAGGCATGAATGGTGTGGGGGGCGATGTAAAGGTGCCCTACATTTTGTTTTTGGCCAGCGGCTCTATTTGCATGAGCGCCATGCAGGCCGCATCGTTTGAGGCACTGTACTCGGCATTCAGCCGCATGCATGTGCAAAAAACCTGGGACGGCATCTTGAATGCGCCGATCGGGTTGGATGACATTGTTTTTGCCGAAATGGTATGGGCGGCTTTTAAGGCACTGTTCACCGTCACCACCATCATGATGGCTATGTTGCTGTTCGGAATCAGCCACAGCCCCAAGCTTTTGGTCGCTTTACCTTTGCTGTTTTTTGTAGGCATCACGTTCAGCTGCATGGCGCTGGTATTTACGGCAATGGCCAAGGGCTACGATTTTTTTACCTACTACTTCACACTATTTCTCACACCCGTGATGTTTCTCAGCGGCGTCTTTTTCCCGCTCGAACAGTTGCCCGTTCTGGCGCGTGTCGCCGCCCAATGGTTACCGTTGTCCAATGCAGTTGCATTGGTGCGCCCGCTTTTTATGGACCAATGGCCGCAAGATGCACTGCGCCATGTGCTGGTACTGGCGGCGTATGCAAGCGTGTCGTTCTGGATTGCGCTGGCGCTGACGCGCAAGCGGTTCAGCAAGTAACGCAGCTCGTCGGCTCGACCGAATTCATCCATTGCCACCCCTATCCTGGAAAGGGTCTTTGCACTTACATTGCACACAATTTAATTGCTCGCTAAAATTTCGCCATGCCAGCCGCCAAACAAGCACTCAAATCCTCACTCAACAGCGCTAAAGCCCTGATGCTAGACAACCAGTTGTGCTTTGCGCTGTATTCCACATCGCTTGCCATGACCAAGATCTACAAGCCTTTGCTGGCCGAGCTGGGACTCACCTATCCGCAGTACCTGGTCATGCTGGTGCTGTGGGAAACGGATGCGATTACGGTGTCGGCTTTGGGTGAGCGGCTGTATCTCGATTCGGGCACGCTCACACCATTGCTCAAGCGCATGGAAAAGTCCGGCCTGTTAGCGCGTGTGCGCTCGGCACGGGACGAGCGGCGTGTTGAGGTATCGCTGACCAATGCCGGGCGCAAGCTCAAAGGCCACGCCGCTGCCTTACCAGGCTGTGTGCTGGAAGCATCGCAATGCTCAATTGCAGAACTCAAAGCGCTGACCGAAGAGTTGCAACGCCTGCGGGAACGACTCAACAACTAAACGCCTGAACTGTCACGCCATATTTACCAACCCGCCGACTAATTGACTTTTTTAGCCGGCATTTTTTGAAAGCATCCATCATGATTAACAAAGTTGAAAAGGTTATTTACCAAGCCCACGCCAAATCCACCGGCGGACGCGATGGCACCAGCCGTACTTCTGACGGCTTGCTCGACGTAAGTTTGCGCGTGCCCAAAGAAATGGGCGGCCCCGGCGGCGGCGTGAATCCCGAACAATTGTTTGCAGCCGGCTATAGCGCCTGCTTTATTGGTGCATTGAAATTTGTGGCCGGTAATGAGAAGGTCGCCATACCGGCAGACACCAGCATTGAAGCCACCGTTGGCATTGGCCAAATCCCTCAAGGCTTTGGCATAGAAGTGCAACTAGCCGTAACCGTTCCGGGTGTGGACCGTGCAGTGGCACAGGCGTTGATCGACAAAGCCCATCAGGTGTGCCCTTATTCCAACGCCACACGCGGCAACATTGAAGTGACCATTACCTTGGTTTAAGTCGCTTTCAATCGACCCCCTGCACTGGCGAGTACTCCCAGTGCCAGCACACAAAACGCGGCGCCTGTGTAAAACGTAGACGCTGCGCCAAAGCTTTGCCACATCCAACCCGCAGTCACGCTCGCAATCAGCATCGCCACACCGCACACCAGATTAAAAAATCCATAAGCCGTGCCACGCAAATCCGCCGGCGCAACATCAGCCACCATCGTGGCCAGCAGGCCCTGCGTCATGCCCATGTGCACACCCCACAGCGCCACGCCCAACAGGATCACCGGCCAATCGCTGCTGTAGGCCAATACAGCATCTGCCAACAGCAACACCACCAGACCTATCGCCAATAATCGCGTGTGGTTGACACGGTCAGAGAGCCACCCAAACGGATACGCACACGCGGCGTACACCGCATTCATGGCCACCATCACCAGCGGCACTAAAGCCATGGCGACGCCGCTTTGTTGTGCCCGCAAGACAAGAAATGCCTCACTGAATCGCGCCAGCGTAAAAATACTTCCAACGCCCACAACCCACCAATACGGTGCACCCAGTCTTTTGAGATTTGCAAGGCGAATCGGATTGGTGCGTTTGCCTTTACTTGCCGACTGCGGCTCCTGCACACCCAGCACCAAAACAAGCACCGCCAGTAAACCTGGAATCGCAGCCACCCAGAACACCGTACGAAAGTCATTGGCCCACCACCACATCAACCCCGCCCCCACGAGTGGCCCCGCAAACGCGCCCACAGTGTCCAACGATTGCCGCAGACCGAACGCTGCGCCTCGAATCGCTTCGGGGGTAATGTCTGCCACCAACGCATCGCGCGGCGCACCACGTATGCCTTTGCCTATGCGATCCGTCAACCGTGCGGTTATCACCCACCCCATAGTGGGTGCCAGCGCGAAAACGGGTTTGCACATCGCGCCCATGGAATAACCGAGCACCGCCAGACTTTTTCGCTTGCCCCAGTAATCGCTCAGTACGCCGGAGAACACCTTCACGATCAGGGCCGTGGACTCAGCCAGTCCTTCGATGATGCCCACCGTGAGTGCACTCGCACCAAGGGTGCCCACCATGAACATAGGCAACAGGCTGTGCACCATTTCAGAGGACACATCCATAAGCAAACTCACGAAACCCAAGGCCCATACGCC
Organism: Comamonadaceae bacterium; assembly: GCA_947373605.1. Taxonomy (GTDB): domain Bacteria; phylum Pseudomonadota; class Gammaproteobacteria; order Burkholderiales; family Burkholderiaceae_C; genus Allorhodoferax. Next base: position 2,511 of record CANBYM010000231.1, on the reverse strand, counting down.
CGAAGGGATTTGGAGCATTGTGTTTCGTCTATTGATGGTCATAATGACTTTTCCTATAACTCACCGAAAGTTTTCCCCATGCGATTCAATGCAGTTTTCACTCCCGTTTTGGGCGCGGTTGCCCTCGCTATCGTGGGCAACGTCTATGCGCAGGAACAAGTCGTCAAGATCGGCCACACCGGCCCATTGTCAGGCCCTAACGCGTTTGCCGGCAAAGACAATGAAAACGGGATCCGCATGGCCATCGACGACCTCAATACCAAGAAGCTCGTTGTGGGCGGCAAGACACTGAAGTTCGAACTCGTTTCCGAAGACGACCAGTGCGACCCCAAGAGCGGCGTGGCGGTTGCACAGAAGCATATGGATGCCGGCATCAAATATGTATTCGGCCCTTACTGCTCCGGTGTGGCCATACCAGCGTCCAAAATCTATGACGAAGGTGGCGCCATTCTGTCCACCGTGGGCAGCAATCCCAAGGTCACCATGGGCGGCTACAAGAGTGTGTTCCGGATCATTGCCGGTGACAATCTGATCGGCACCAGCCTTGCCCAGTACGCGTTCAACGGCCTCAAGGCCAAAACCGCAGCCGTCGTCGATGACCGCACCGCCTTCGGCCAGGGTCTGGCAGAAGAGTTTGTGAAAGAAGCGAAAAACCTGGGCCTGACCATCGTCGCGCAGGAATACACCACTGACAAATCCACTGACTTCAACGCCATCCTGACCAATATCAAGAGCAAGAAGCCCGACGTCATCATGTACGGCGGATATGCCGGTCAAGCGGGTCCCATGGCCAAGCAGATGAAGGGCCTGGGTATCACTGCCAAGATGCTGGGAGGCGATGCCATCTGCGTCGCTGAAACCGGAAAACTGGCCGGTGATGCAGCCGACGGCGCCGTGTTCTGCGCCCAGGGCGGCGCAATTCTGGACAAGGTTGCAGCGGGCCCCGCATTTGCAGATGCGTACAAGAAGCGCTTCAATCAGGTTCCTGACGCGTATGCAGCTTCCTTCTACGACCAAGTGGAGTTTGTGGCGACCACCATGGCTAAACTCAACACTTTGGATGCCTCCAAGGTCAGCGCCGAACTGCACAAGGCCAGCTACAAAGGCATCGTGACCACCTACGCCTACGACGACAAGGGCAATTTGCTGAAAGCCCCTATCACAGTGTACGGATTCAAAAACGGCGCTCCTGTGCCATTGCAATAATCAAGTGGCTTGCAGCGCGTCCTGACGCGCTCTGACACCTACAGGACCCGATTGCACTTGATGTGCATAGGGTCAACCTAGGGCGGCAGCTGCAAAGCTCGCCGCCTTTTTTATTTATCGGAATTAACGGAAGCATCGCATGGCCAGCAGCCTTCTTGCCCTCATTGACGACATTGCCGCAGTGCTGGATGACATCGCCTTGCTCTCCAAAGTGGCTGCAAAGCAAACCGCCGGCGTGCTGGGAGATGACTTGGCGCTTAACGCACAGCAGGTTGCGGGTGTGAGTGCCGAACGCGAACTGCCGGTAGTGTGGGCGGTTGGCAAAGGCTCACTGCGCAATAAGGCGATTCTGGTGCCCGGCGCGCTAATCATCAGCATCGTGGCGCCCTGGTTGGTTACACCACTGCTGATGGTCGGCGGCGCCTACCTGTGCTTTGAGGGTTTTGAAAAACTGGCGCACAAATTTCTGCACCGTGGAGACGATGCCGCGCACGAAGCAGAGTTAATGGCCGCAATGGCTGATCCGTCGGTGGATCTGGTGGCCTTGGAAAAAGACAAGATTCAAGGCGCCATCCGTACTGACTTCATTTTGTCCGCCGAAATCATCGCCATCACTCTGGGCACAGTGCAGTCTGCACCTTGGACCACCCAATTTGCGGTGCTTGCCGGTGTTGCAGTGTTGATGACGATTGGCGTTTATGGACTGGTCGCCGCCATCGTAAAGATGGACGATGCAGGTCTGTACCTGAGCCGCAGGCCATCCGTACGCGAAGGTGGCGGAGTGGTGCAAGCCTTCGGGCGCTGCCTGGTACGTGCGGCACCGCTTTTAATGAAGGCCCTCACGGTGCTGGGCACCGCCGCCATGTTTCTGGTGGGCGGCGGAATTCTGGTGCACGGCATTCCCGCGTTACACCATCTGATCCCCGAGAGCCTGGCGATTGCTGGCAATCTGGCAGTGGGCGTGGCGGCGGGGGCACTTGTATTTGGCGTGGTCACGGGGGTGCAGCGCCTGCGTGCTTAACCTTTAGGGATGGGCAAATACAAACGCTCATCCCCGCGCTGCACGAACAAGACGATTTTCTTGTCACTCTTTTTAGTCTCGGCGCGCAGCTGCTCGACCGAGCTGATTAACGCACCATTGACCGCCAGAATGACGTCCCCAGTCTGAACACCGGCACGTTGCGCGGGCCCGGCCTTCACCTCTTCGACCACCAGACCGGCTACGACTTGCGCCTGACTGCGTTCTTTGGGCGTGAGCGAGCGCACCGCCAGCCCTAGGCCACCGCCTTGGGAGTCCGCATTGCC
>CANBYM010000230.1 GCA_947373605.1 Comamonadaceae bacterium | reverse complement strand
GTCGTATTCGTCTAACAACACTGCGCCGTGCATTTGCCCCGATAGTCCGATAGCACTTACCTTCGCATAAGACTCCGGGTGCTGACTGCTCAGTGTGGCAAGTGCAGATTGCGTCGCAGTCCACCAACTCTGCGGGTCTTGTTCGCTGTGACCTGGATGGGGGCGCGACACCTCTAAGATTGCCCCGGCTACGCCGATCACGCGGTGCGTGTTGTCGAGTAACAGCGTCTTGACTTCAGACGTGCCTATATCAATGCCTAAGTACATGTGCGGGGTCGCCAAGATAGCGCTTTGGCAGCGCGGTTTTCAAATTGGAGGCAGGCAATTCGTGATGAGGGTTGGCCCCTGTGTCCACAAAAGCACCGACCAGCATGGGCCTAAGAAACCGGTGTAACACCAGCGCTGCCGCGCCAACTGCAGCTGCTTGCAGGCCATACCGTGCTGCCCTCACATCGGGCGCAGGTAATCCAGCACCTTGGGCATAAGTCAGCAAGGTTTGCCGCGCTTTTTCTACCAAACCCGGGTTGTTAACGCAGGAGCGACCACCCAGCACCAGCACACGCGGGTTGAACATGGCATCGAGGTTTTGTATCAACACCCCGAGGTATTGGCCTGCGGCATCCACATCTGCCTTTTTGCGCAAAAATCGCGAGCCGATAAAGGTCTCGGCGCAGCCATTGCGACCGCATGAGCATAGTGGGCCGTTGATTTGCAAAATGGTGTGCCCTATTTCGCCAGCCGTTCCTACAGAACCGGTAAAAAGGCGATCATTCAGCACAATGCCAGCACCCACTCCTACATCGCAGTTGATAAAGATCAGAGGGTCATCGCCATCGCTTAAACCAAATTCGTATTCGCCCAATGCGGCCGCATCAGCGTCATTTTGCAAATGAATTTGTGTTGGCGAGACCCCGGCTAAGCGAAATGCATTTGCAATCATGGGCAGAAAAGCCACGTTGCGCCATTCCAAATTGGGAGCAAGTCGGACAATGCCTGATTCATCGTTGATGGCGCCAGGCAGGCACACGCCCACACCGCTCAGCAAAAGGCCTTGGGCTTGCAATTCGGTGCTTAGCGTTTTGACCATTCGCGCAACTTGCGTACAAACGCGTTCAGGTTGGCTGTTCTTGAGTGGTGCTTCGGCTTCGGAGATGATGGTCCCTGTGACGGACACACACACTAAACGCACGCACTCAACGGCAATTTCAATACCAATCAAAACTCGCACATTGCTGTTCACATGTAGCGGGGTTGATGGTCGCCCCATGCCTTCTGCGGCAACTGTAGAGTCGGCTTCTATAAGCCAATGTTCCTCAATAAGCTCACGCACCAGGCCACTCACTGTAGACTTCGTGAGTCCGCTGTGCGAAGCGAGTCGGGCACGCGAGAGCCCCGGGCTGTTGAGCATCAATCGCAACAAAACACTGCGATTGATGCGCTTGAGTAGTTGTATATCGCCTGTCGTTTTCATGGCAGGTGAGCCCAGACGTACGCCCGCAATTAGCGAGGGTTACGCTCGGCTAGCGCTTTACCCTCGGGCTTTTTGCCCAAAATAATCATGCCCAAAACTTCGTCTTCTGTGACGTCTTGGGTGCGGTAGGTGCCCACTACTTTGCCATTTTTCATGACAGCCAGTCGGTCACTGAGCGCAAACACATCGTGCATGTCGTGGCTGATCAAGAAAATGCCAACGCCTTCGGCCTTGAGTTGCTCAATCAACTTGGCCACCATCGCGGTTTCCTCGGGGCCCAGGGCCGCGGTTGGCTCGTCCATGATCAGGATCTGGGCGTTAAAGTAAATAGCGCGTGAAATGGCCACCACTTGACGCTGACCACCCGATAAGCGGCGAACTGGTGTGTGGTAGTTTTTAAAGTTCTTGTTCAGACGCTGAAATACCTTGCGGGCATCGGCGTCCATGCGGTGGTCGTCGAGCGTCTTCCAGGGTGTCAACAATTCGCGACCCAAAAACAGGTTCGCCACAGAATCCAAATTGTCCGCCAAGGCCAGAGTTTGGTAAATGGACTCAATACCGACTGCCTGTGCATCTGCTGGGGTACGGATGTTGGATTTTTCACCATTGATGATGACGTCACCACTATCGATGGGGTAAGCACCGGCCAACATTTTCATGAGCGTGGATTTGCCTGCGCCGTTATGGCCCAAAACGGCCACCACTTCACCAGGGTAAAGCGTAAGACTTACATCATCGACTGCATGCACGCCACCGAAGGCTTTTTTGATATTGCGTAGCTCCACTAAACACTTGTTTGGATCAACTTTGGCGTTCATTTTGGATGCGTTTTCGGTTGAACTCACAGTACTTCTCCTGTCCATTTACGGTATGCAACATCAAATACAACAGCCGCAATCAACACCTGTCCGATAACGATGTAGCGCATGCCAACGGATACGTCGAGCAGCAACATGCCGCTGTCAATGCACTGCATGATCAGTGCACCCAATACAGACCCCAAGACCGTCCCGCTGCCACCTGCCAAGGCTGTGCCACCGATCACAGTTGCGGCAATCACCAGAAGCTCCAGGTTATTGCCCAGCGTGTTGGTTCCTGCATTCAGTCGAGCAATGGAAACTATCGCTGCAATCGTTAGTAATACAGAGAGCAAAAGAAAGAGCTGCATGGTGACCCGCTTGACCGGAATGCCAACCAGGCCTGCAGCATCCGGGTTCCCACCCATGGCAAATACATAGCGGCCAAAACGTGTTTTCTTCACCAAAAAGGACATGAAAAAAGCGATCGCACCCCATATCACCACCGGCAAGGGTATGCCTTGTGGCTCTGCTTTGTTCGGGATTTGGTAAGAATTCATCACTGCGATGAATCCCATCACCATCACGATGGGGATCAGTGCCAGCAAAAGGTCGACGGCAAAAGAGTTCATGGCCACGTCGTACCGCTGTTTCGCCCGACGTTTGCTCAGCATTCCAATCAAGATGCTGGCGCTGATTACTGCGCCCAGGGCCCAGCTCACCGTGGTGCCAAGACCACCGTTGTAACCGCCACCCAAGGAAAGGAAAAACTCATCTGTGAGCGGCTGTGTCTTACCGTTTGCCACCATGAAGGATGCGCCACGGAAAGACATGAGGCCACCTAAGGTGACCACGAATGACGGCACACCCACATAGGACGTCAACGCCCCTTGGTACAAGGCCACGGCAATGGCTGCAGCAAAACCGGCCAAACACGCGGCGGGCCAGGACCAGTTCATGGTGTACATCAAATAGGCGATAAAAACACCCACAAATCCCAACACCGATCCGACAGAAAGGTCGATGTGTCGTGCCACGATAACCAGCACCATGACAGTGGCCAAAATGCCCACCACAGCAGTCTGCTGGGCGACGTTGTACAGGTTTTCGGCGGAAAAGAAAATTCCACCTGACAAAATATTGAATACGACGGTAATGACCACCAACACCCCGGCCATGAGCGCCATGCGCCAATCAATTGCCGAATGCTTTAAGTTCTGCAGCACTTGTTTCACGGGCTACTCCCAACAAATTCAAAAAACACCAAACTCAAACGACACCGCGGGCCCCAGGCTTGCGCCCGGCCCGCGGTGTGTACTAACTAAGCTCAGTAAATGGGCTTATTTGCAGACGGTAACTGAAGGATCAGTCACGCCCTTGCAAAGGTCTGCTTTCTTCATGTGGCCGTGCAAGACTACATCCAGATTGGCACGTGTGACAGGAGTTGGCTTCAGCAAAATGCGGTGTACAGGAACCTTCTTGTCACCCGCGAGGTAATCCGATGCACCAGATGCAGCCTTGCCAGCGCCCAGCTCGACAGCAGCTTTCGCGCCTGCGGTGCCGATGTCAACCGAATTTTTCCAAACGGACACGAGTTGTGTACCCAGTGCAACGCGATTCAAAGCAGCAAAGTCACCGTCCTGGCCAGATACTGGAATACCTTTCAGGCCTTTTGCGTTCAATGCAGCAATAGCTCCACCAGCCATGTTGTCGTTCTGAGCGATCACGGCGTCAACTTTGTTGCCGTTCTTGGTCAGAATTTGTTCCATGTTCTTTTGCGCATTGGACGGATTCCAATCAGCAGAGAACTCTTCACCAACAATCTTCACATCACCGCTCTTGATAGCTGCTTCCAGTACTTCACCGGCGCCTTTACGCAGGAACCCAGCGTTAGCATCGCCTGGATCACCCTTGATAATGGCGTAGTTGCCCTTTGGCTTGACCTTCAAGACTTCGCGCGCAGTAATGCGTCCAACTTCCTCGTTGTCAAAAGTGATGTAAGTGACACCTGGCGCAGCAATCAGGCGGTCATAAGAGACCACGGGGATTTTCAACTGGGCAGCTTTATTGATAGCAGGCATGATGGCATCTTTATCCTTAGCCAAAATGATCAAAACCTTGGCACCTTTAGCGATCAGGCCGTCGATGTCAGCAAGCTGTTTTTCAGCAGATGCGCCTGCATCCGACATGATGTACTTAGCGCCAGTCTTTGCCAACTCGGCTTTGATAGCGGCTTCGTCGATCTGCCAGCGTGGCTCCTGGAATGTGTCGTAACTCACGCCTACGACCAGTTGAGCAAATGATGAACCTGCTGCCATGGCAAATGCCAATGCGGTAAGTTGACGTTTAAATTTCATACTTGTCTCCAGTTTTAAAAAGCCCGGAATGGGCGTCAAGTTAATTTACCTGCTGCGTTAAGCAGCCTCACCACAACGCTTTGATTTCGTTGCGGGTTGACTGTCTCCTGCCGGACCAAAATTTGCATTGCATCATTTAGTTCGAACGGAAAACCAAGTATCACGGATTCGCAAACGCTTCGTATTAGGGGAAACGCTTAGTAATCGCTTTGTAATCGACGGGTAATGATTTTTATGGCGTGCTTGGTGCCAGCATCCATTCGTGGGCGGGATCGTTTTTGAAAACCCAAAAGCGGTGTGGGCCTGCCATTACATTCAGGTAGTACAGGTCGTAGCCATGGGGAGCTACCACAGGGTGGTAGCCACGTGGAACCATAACCACATCATGGTTTTCCACCGCACAAGCCTCATCCAGTGAACGGTCATCGGTGTACACGCGCTGGAATGCGAAGCCTTGGGGTGGGTTCAGACGGTGGTAGTAGGTTTCTTCCAGCTGGGTTTCTGTTGGGGGTTGCTCCACGTCGTGTTTGTGGGGCGGATAGCTCGACGAATGGCTGGCAGGCGTCATCACTTCCACTACGAGCAGATGCGCTGCAGTTGGGTCGTCGTGCGGAAGGATGTCGCACACATAGCGGGTATTGGTGCCTTTGCCGCGTGTGCTGCGGCGCATGTTGGACGGGTCAATCACCCGCACCTCGCGCAATGTGCTGTCAGATGGTGCTGTACACAGAGCCACCTCAGAATCTGTCTGGGCAAGTACCTGCACTTGTTTGCCCTTCGGCACGTAGACCGCTGCGGGCGATGT
>CANBYM010000229.1 GCA_947373605.1 Comamonadaceae bacterium | reverse complement strand
CAGCAAATACGTTTGCAAAGACACCGCCGATCCGCACAATGCCATCGCCAGCGCTGTCACCTTCGAGAAGGTGCACGTGGCGGTGAATCTGGAAAAAGTGCGCCGGGCGCGGGAGCGGATTGCGGCGAGGTAGGATGCCCGGGAGCAATCCTCATCAGGCGCAAACAGCATTACTAGCCTGCCGAAACTTTCCCCACCTGCACCCTGCGCAATCCCTCAAACCACAGCAATCCGCTTAAGCCCGTTAGCACCGCTACACCCAAAGTCGCTGCGGGCAAGGCCGTAAATGAAAACAGTTTGGCAAGCCAAGGCACATACAGGGTCAGCATGAGTATCGTCATGGCCAGTCCGATCACCACCCACAAGGTGCGGTTGGGTATGGCCAGTGTGGCCCACACCGGTTTGCCGGTCGAGCGGTTGGACAGAATCAGCGCCATATTGCCTACCACCAGCACCACAAACACGAATGCGCGGGCGGCGGGCTCGGTCATGCGGGTACTACTCCACAGGTAGGCCAGCACCACGATCAGCAGCACGCCTGCGCCTTGCAGCAGCGGCCACAGCAGGGTTTTACCAGCGAACAATTTGGCATTCGCGTCGCGGGGCGGGTGTTGCATCACGTCGCCTTCAGCAGGCTCGTTTTCAAACACCATGGAGCAGGCCGGATCGATCACCAGTTCCAGAAACGCAATGTGCAGCGGGTACAGCATCACCGGCCAGCCCAACAACACGGGCAGCAAGGCGATCCCGGCAATCGGAATGTGCACCGCCAAAATGTAGGACATGGACTTGCGCAAGTTGTCAAAAATGCGCCGCCCCAACGCAATAGCGCCCACGATGGAAGCAAAGTTATCGTCCAGCAGCACGATGGCGGCGGCCTCGCGCGCCACCTCGGTGCCCCGCCCGCCCATCGCCACGCCCACGTGCGCGGCTTTGAGCGCGGGGGCGTCATTCACACCGTCGCCGGTCATGGCCACGATGGCACCGTTGGCTTTCAGGGCTTGCACAATGCGCAACTTTTGCGCCGGTGCAATGCGGGCACAGACGGTGGCGGTTTGCAGGCGCAGCTGCAGGTTGGCATCGCTCATGGCGTCGATGGTGTCGCCGCTCAATACGTCACTCAACGCATTGTCCTCAGTCGCGTCTGCGGGCACATTCAGTTGCGCTTGCCGGGCAATCGCCAGCGCCGTGGCGGGGTAGTCGCCCGTCACCATCACCACGCGTACACCGGCGCTATGGCACTCTGCAACGGCCTGCTGTATTTCGGGCCGCAGCGGATCTGCCAGACCGAGCAGGCCGACAAATTCAAAGTTGAAATCGTGTTCGCCCTCGGGCCAGTCGGCACCTTCATAAGTGGCTTTTGCGACCCCCAATACGCGCAGGCCACTTGCCGCCATGGCGTCTACCGCCTTGCTGATCTTTGCTTGTGTGCCGCCATCCATGTGGCACAAGTCCACGATGGCTTCGGGCGCACCTTTGGCAGCAACCACATGCGCTTGTCCCTGTACAGCGCGCCATACGTGCGACATAGCGCGCAGTTGTGGCGTCAGTCCGTACTCTTGTAACAGCGCCCAGTCATGGTGTAAATGTTCGGTGCCTTGCAAAAAGTGCTGGCCCAAGCGGTGAAAAGCTTTCTCCATCGGATCGAACGGCTCTTCCACGCTGGCCAGTATGGAGTACTCCACCAGCGCGTGAAACACCTCGGGTAAAACGGGCGCGGCCTTATAGTCAATCGCAAGGGCTGCATTTTGCGGTACATACAGCTGTGCAACCGTCATGCGGTTCTCGGTGAGGGTGCCGGTCTTGTCGACGCACAACACGGAGGTGGCGCCCAAGGTTTCAATAGCCGCAATACGTCTGGTGAGTACATGCTGTTTGGACAAGCGCCAGGCGCCCAAGGCAGGCAGTACTGTCAGGACCACGGTAAATTCCTGCGGCAGCAAAGCCATAGCCAGCGCAATGCCCGCCAGCACCGCGCCCCACCAGTCGCCGCGCAACAGCCCGAACATCACGACTAAAAACAGGCTGGCGCCTACTGCCACCAGCGCCAGTACTTTGACCAGTTGCTCGGTTTGTTTATTGAGTGGCGAGCGCTCCGTGTTCAGTCCCTGCAGCGCAGCGCCTATACGTCCCATTTCACTGCGCGCACCGGTGGCACTCACCATCGCCTGGCCATGGCCCTGCACCATCAGCGTTCCGCCAAAGAGCAGGCAGGCGGCATCGGCTTCACTGTGCACGTTCGCAGGGGCGGAACCTTCACTAACGGCAGCAATTTCCTTGGACACCGGGACTGATTCGCCCGTCAAAAGCGATTCGTCCACCTGCACATCGGTGCCACGCAGCAGTTTGGCGTCGGCGGAAATACGCTCACCTTCGGCCAGCACCAGCACATCGCCAGGCACTACTTCGCTGCCCGCAATCTGTACCGTCTTCCCATCCCGTAGCACCGTGGCCATGGGGTTGGACATGGCGCGCAGTGATGCCAGCGCATGCTCGGTCTTGCCTTCCTGGTACAGAGTCAGTGCCAGCACCACGAGCACCAGGCCGAACAGGATCAGCCCTTCCTGCAAATCGCCCAGCACCATGTATAACGCGCCTGCCGCCAGCAGAAGCATGAACATGGGCTCTTTAAGCATCTCCAGCGCAATGGCAAGCCAGGTGCGCTCGGCGTCCGACGGCAGCGTGTTGGGTCCGTACTGGGTCAGACGTTCCTTTGCGGTTGCACTACTCAGGCCTTCATCAGCCGCCGGTAAAACCATTGTTTGCCTCCTTCCACCATCAACAGGTAAAAGAACAGCAGGACCGCCAGCAGCCCGAAGTAAGCGGCCGGCAGGGGCATAAAGCCCAGGTATGGCGCCAGCGGCGTGAAGGGCAGCAGCATGGCTGTCGCCACCACGGCCAGCGACGTGATCGTCAGCCAGCGGTTGGGTCGGCTCTTGAGCGGATTGCGTCGTGTGCGGATGACAAAAATCACCAGCACCTGCGTGGCGATGGACTCCACAAACCACCCGGTGCGAAACAGCATCTCGTGCGCGTCGAACATACGCACCAGCAGGTAGAACGTCAAAAAGTCAAATAGCGAACTGATAGGGCCAATGGTCAGCATGAAGTTACGGATGAAGGCCATGTTCCAGCGCTTGGGGACAGCCAGGTCTTCGGCGTCTACATCGTCCAGCGGCAGGGCAATTTCGGATACGTCGTACATCAGGTTGTTGAGCAGTATCTGCAGCGGCAGCATGGGCAGAAACGGTAAAAACAAGGTGGCCGCTGCCATGCTGAACATATTGCCGAAGTTCGAGCTGGTGGCCATCATGATGTACTTCATCACATTGCCAAAGGTGCGCCTGCCTTCCAGAATGCCCTTGTGCAAGACCATCAGGTCGTTCTCCAAGAGGATCATGGCCGCCGCTTGCTTGGCCACGTCCACTGCGCCATCCACCGAGATGCCGACATCGGCCGTGTGCAAGGCGGGTGCGTCGTTAATGCCATCGCCCAGATAGCCCACCACATGGCCGCGATTCTTGAGCGCCAGAATAATGCGGTTCTTTTGCGATGGGTTAACGCGGCAAAACAGGTTCACGCCTTCCACCCGCGCCTGCAACGCGTCATCGTTCATGGCGGCAATCTCCGTGCCGGTGAGCACGCCTTGTATCGCCACACCCAGGTCAGCACACACATGGCGGGTAACGCGTTCGTTATCGCCGGTGACGATCTTCACAGTAACCCCACTTGCCGTCATCGTCTTCAGCGCTACGCCAGCACTGGCCTTGGGTGGGTCTAAAAATGCGGCAAAGCCGGCAAACACCAACGCACTCTCGTCTGACACCAGAGCGTGAACCATGGACTGCGGCACATCGCGCCAGGCAATACCCAGCACGCGAAAGCCTTCTTCGCCGAGACTATCAAACAGTGTGCGGATGCGCGCGTGCGCTGCGTCGTCCAGCGGCACGATTTGCAACTGGGCATCCTGGTAGTGTGTGCAAAGGGTAATCACATCTTCCGGCGCGCCTTTGACCACCAGCCGCCGCGCACTTTGCGCGCGCTCCACCAACACTGACACGCGCCTGCGCTCAAAGTCAAACGGCACTTCATCAATCTTGGCCCAAATGGAGACATCAATTTCGGCGTGGCGCAAGATGGCGTCATCCAGCGGGCTCTTTAAGCCGCTCTCAAAATAACTGTTCAGATAGGCCAGCGACAGCACTTCTTCGCTTTGGGCGCCTTGTGCATCAATGTGCTTTTCCAGCCGGATGTGCGCCTCGGTCAGCGTGCCGGTTTTATCGGTGCACAACACGTCCATCGCGCCCATATCCTGAATCGCCGAGGGTCGCTTCACGATCACCTTGAGCGCCGCCATGCGCAGTGCGCCTTGCGTGAGCGTGACGGACACCACCATGGGCAGCAGTTCGGGCGTCAGCCCCACCGCCAGTGCCACCGCAAACAAAAAGGCCTCCAGCAAAGACCGGTGCAAAGCCACATTTACCAGCAGCGTAAAGAGCACCATCAACAAAGTCAACCGCATGATGAGCATGCCAAACTGGCGCGTGCCGATTTCAAACGCGGTGGCCGGTGCCTGTTTGTTGAGGTCCACTGCAATTTGACCCAGAGCCGTGGCGCTGCCGGTGCGACCAATCAGCGCGCGCGCCGAGCCGCTAACAACCGAGCTGCCCAGAAAAATAAATGCGGGAGACTCAAGCTCCCACGGCTTTTGTTGCCCCGCGTCGCCCTGCAGCGCCTTCTTTTCTACCGGGAACGCTTCGCCGGTAAGTTGCGCCTGGTTTACAAAGAAGTCGTGTGCTTCCAGCAGTGTGGCGTCAGCGGGTATCAGGTCACCGGCACTGAGCACCACCACATCACCAGGCACTAATTGGCTCACCACAATTTCGCCGGGTTTGCCATCGCGCACTGCGGTGGCCGTAACCGCTACTTGCAGTGCCAGTTTGTCGGCGGCAACGCCAGCGCGGTGTGCCTGCACAAAGTCCAGCGTCACGCTCATCACCACAATCGCGCCGATGATCACTGCGCCACTGGCGTCCCCCGTAATGGCTGACAACACGCTGGCTGCCAGCAGTACCAGCACGAGCGGGTTGCGAAAGTGCGCAAAGAACTGCAGCAGCAATGCCTTCTGCAGTGCGCCTTGCAACCGGTTGGGGCCGTATTGCGCCAACCGCCGTTGCGCCTCGTCGGTGCTTAAGCCCGAGTTGGCGCTTGCCGCGCCCGATGGCTTATCAGGTTGCGCAAGCGGGGTTTCGGGTGGGGTGGCAGTTTGAGTCACGCTGGAGCCTATGGTGAGTTGTGCGGCGGTGTCTGTGTGGCAGACCTGAGTGTGCTTGCAACGGGCGGCTCACGCACTGATGCGTATCAGCCATAGGCAATTTTGCGCATGACTACTGTCGTTACATACGGGCTATCCATTTAGCTCCTTGAGGGCGCTTTTTTCGATATTGCGTGTCCGACGACCTCTCTGTATGTCACCGGCGTGGTGACGATGGCTTGCTCAACCAGCCTGTAAAAGAGCATGCCTCTCGATAGCGATTTGCGACGGTTGAA
>CANBYM010000228.1 GCA_947373605.1 Comamonadaceae bacterium | reverse complement strand
TGGCAGGCAGCAGTAGCATCAGTAGCCGCCGCATAGTGCTCACACGCTCCAACGTCACTCCCGATTCCGCTGCATCAGCGGCTCCGGTTTCCGTATTGCGTTATGCGCAGATCCCCACGCTGCCGGACACCCGTGACGAGTTACTTTCCATCGCCCGTACTTTGCAATCCGATACCGATAAAGACCTCATGCTGGGCGCACGGGCCACGCGGGACAGCGTATTGAAGGCCAACCAGGACGGCGTGCTGATTCAAAAACGCGTCATTGCATTTGCCACACACGGGCTGATGGCAGGTGATCTGCCGAACCTGACCCAGCCCGCGCTGGCCCTGGCCGCCAACGGAACTGAAGAACAGAATCCGCTATCGCCACTGCTCACGCTGCAAGACGTTCTGACGCTGAAACTTAACGCCGACTGGGTTGTGCTGTCTGCTTGTAACTCGGCAGCCGAAGACGGGCGCGGTGACGAGGCGATGAGCGGGCTGGCCCGGGGATTTTTCTATGCCGGCAGCCGCTCGTTATTAGTTACCCACTGGGCGGTTGAAAGTGAGTCCGCCAAATTGCTCACTACTGCCACATTCGCCCACTACGCAGCCAACCCCAAAGCGCCTAAAGCAGAGAGCTTGCGACAGGCCATGTTGCAAGTGATGGCGATGCCGCAATTCAATCACCCTGCGTTCTGGGCACCGTATGCCTTGGTGGGCGATGGGGGACGCTGAAATCGATCAGTTCGCCTTAACGCACCCCGGGTTTGATCTAACGCAATAGTCGCCCAACTATCACGATCAGGGTCATCGAATTGTCATTCGGGATTTTTACATTGACCGATGTGACTTGCGTCGCATCTCTTCAACTCCCGCACGAGGACCCACACCATGCAGACATTGCTCCAACAGATCCGGCAGCTTCAATGGGATGACCACCGTTACTACCACCAATGCCGCATCAACCAAACGCTGCATCTGATCAGTGCCATCAGCTTTCTGGTGGCCTACGCATTGCTTTTTGTAGACCCCGCTGCCGCTGGAATCGTAGGCTGGCTGGTGGGCATGGTGACGCGGCAAAGCGGGCATATCTTTTTTGAACCCAGGGGTTATGACACCATCAACGACTCCAGCTACGACCACAAGGAATCCATCAAGGTCGGCTTTAATATGCGCCGCAAGGCCATATTGATTTCGGTATGGCTGTCTATTCCTGCGCTTTTGTATTTCAGCCCCGATTTGTTCGGCCTGATCAAGCCCGCCAACAGTTTTCCGCAATACGTTCACGATGTCGGTCTGATGTGGCTCGCGCTGGGCGCTGGCGGACTGTTGTTCAGGACCCTTCATCTCTTTGTCATTCGCAGCCCGCTGTGCGGCGTTGCATGGGCCTGCAAGATTTTGCTGGACCCGATTCACAACGTCCAAATCTATTGGGCCTCGCCCATCGCCCTGTTGCGCGGTCAACGTCTTGACCCGCTGGACGCTGTGCACAGCTAGTGCGGCTGGTGCGCATTGCGGCGTTTGTCACAGAACTGCCGCAATGCCTGCTTAAGCTCCGTCCCATTTGGAGGAGCTCAAGTTGTGCGCAAATTCTTTGCCCGAATAGCGGGAACCGTATTGATTGGTGTGCTGTACCTGTTGCTCCCGCTTTTGCCGCTTCTGGCAACCGTGATTTTTGCAAGGCTGCGCTTCACCACCAGATACCTGAGCACCCTCAAAAAAATGCGGGTCCATATCGCCGCTTTGTCGCAAGGCCCGGCAGTGCACTTTTTTCAAGACATCCTGGGGCAGGTCAGCCAGGTGCCGGACGATATTCAGGGCGAGTGCGTGCAGTGCGGCAATTGCTGCATGAACCACCAATGTGTATTTTTGGAAAAAGTGGACGAAAAAAAATTCCAGTGCGGCGTGTACCACTCACTGTTTCGCAAATTGTCCAACTGCGGCTCGTTCCCCATCAACCGCCATGACATTGAGCGCTATGCATGCCCCAGTTACTTTGCGCAAGCGCCACAGGCGTCTGCAATCAGCAGGCCGCAGCGGGTGATACCTATTGAAATGGTTAAAGGTTGAGTCGTTCAGTCCAGCGCAATCACCTGCGCCCAAGGCAAGCGCTTGTCGGCCTCGTAGTCAGCTACTACCCAGGTACGGCTGGCGTGGTCTGCCATGTCGCCCAGAAATGTGCGTAGCACCTGAATTGAAGGGCCGTCCAGCGCAGCAAAGGGCTGGTCTAGGCACGTGATAGTGGCGCCGCAGGCCAGCAGGGCGACGATGGCTACTTTACGGCGGCTCCCAGTGGAGAGCATGAAGAGTTGTTTGTGCACATGGGGCAGCAGCCCGAGGGCTTCTGCCAGTTCAAGCCGCAGCGCTGCGTTCCAATGCGGGCTGCTTTCCTGAAAGGTGGCCCACCATTGCGTGGGCGTGTTGTCGTCCTGTCCGGGCAAGCTTAAATCCACCCATATTGCATGGGCCTGCGCGCCGAGCTGTTCGACTTCGCCCGGCAGCGGATCAAGGTCACCGCACAGGCGGCGCAGGTAGCTGGTTTTGCCACTGCGCTCGCCGCCTGTGACGGCAACCAGCCCGGTTTGCAAACCCTTAGGCCGCTGACAGGATCGCGTTAAAGGTGGCGCTTGGACGCATGACGGCGGCAACCTTTTGCGCGTCGGCCAGGAAGTAGCCGCCGATATCAGCCGGTTTGCCCTGCACGGCCTTGAATTCGTCAACGATTTTTTGCTCGTTGTCGCTCAGTGCCTTGGCCAGCACCGTGAAGCGCGCCTGAAGTTCTTTGTCCTGCGTTTGCGCGGCCAGTTCCTGCGCCCAGTACATGGACAGGTAGAACTGGCTACCACGGTTATCGAGCTGACCGGTTTTGGAGGATGGGCCCTTGTTGTTGTCCAGCAGTTTGCCGGTTGCAATGTCGAGCGTTGTGGCCAAAATTTTTGCTTTTTCGTTGCCGGTTTTGATGCCAAGGTCTTCCAGGCTGACCGCCAGCGCCAGGAACTCGCCCAACGAGTCCCAGCGCAGGTGATTTTCTTCCACCAGTTGCTGCACATGCTTGGGTGCTGAGCCACCGGCACCGGTTTCGTACATGCCACCACCGGCCATCAGCGGGACGATGGAGAGCATCTTGGCGCTGGTGCCCAGTTCCATGATGGGGAACAGGTCAGTCAGGTAGTCGCGCAGGATATTGCCGGTGGCGCTGATGGTGTCCAAACCACGTACCACACGCTCCAGCGTGTAACGCATTGCACGCACCTGGCTCATGATCTGGATGTCCAGACCGGCGGTGTTGTGCTCGTGCAGGTACATCTTGACCTTGGTGATGAGCTGCGCTTCGTGGGGGCGGTAGGCGTCGAGCCAGAAAACCACCGGCATGCCGGAGTTGCGCGCGCGGTTGACAGCCAGCTTGACCCAGTCGCGAATTGCCGCGTCCTTGCACTGGCACATGCGCCAGATGTCACCGGCTTCCACGTTTTCGGAAAGCAGGACTTCGCCGGTGTTGATGTCGGTTATGTTGGCAATGCCATCTTCGGAAATCTCGAAGGTCTTGTCGTGCGAGCCGTACTCTTCGGCTTGTTGTGCCATCAGGCCCACGTTGGGCACGGTGCCCATGGTCTTGGGATCGAACGCACCATGCCATTTGCAGAAGTTGATGATCTCCTGGTAAATGCGGGCAAAGGTGGATTCCGGCATCACGGCCTTGACGTCCTTCAGGCGACCATCGGCACCCCACATTTTGCCCCCGTTGCGGATCATGGCGGGCATGGAGGCGTCCACGATGATGTCGTTGGGCGAGTGGAAGTTGGTAATGCCTTTGGCTGAATCGACCATTGCCAGCTCAGGACGGTGCTCGTGGCAGGCGTGCAGATCGCGTTTGATTTCGTCCTGCTTGCTTTGGGGCAGGGCGGCAATCTTGTCATACAGATTGGCCATGCCGTTGTTCACGTTGACGCCCAGTTCTTCAAACAGCTTTGCGTGCTTTTCAAATGCGTCTTTGTAGAAAATCTTGACGCAGTGGCCGAATACGATGGGGTGCGATACCTTCATCATGGTGGCCTTTACGTGCAGCGAGAACATCACGCCGGTCTTGTAAGCGTCTTCAATTTCTTTTTCGTAAAACTCCATGAGCGCTTTTTTGCTCATGTACATGCTGTCGATCACTTCGCGGTCCAGCAGCGACACCTTTTGCTTGAGCACAATGGTTTTGCCGGACTTGGTAATGAGTTCCATGCGGACATCTCGGGCGCGGTCAAGGGTGATGGACTTTTCGCCATGGTAGAAGTCGCCGCTGTGCATGTGCGATACGTGGGTGCGCGAAGCTTGGCTCCAATCGGCCATGGAGTGCGGGTTCTTGCGGGCGTAGTTTTTGACTGCCAATGGCGCACGGCGGTCAGAGTTGCCTTCGCGCAGAACCGGGTTGACCGAGCTGCCGATACACTTGGCGTAGCGAGTGCGGATAGCCTTTTCTTCGTCGGTTTTCGGATCTTCAGGGTAGTCAGGAATGGCGTAGCCTTTGGACTGCAGTTCTTTAATGCAGGCGATCAATTGGCCTTGAGAGGCGCTGATGTTGGGCAGCTTGATGATGTTGGTGCTGGGCAGCAGCGTGAGGCGTCCCAGCTCGGCCAAGGTGTCCGGCACGCGTTGCTCTTCAGTTAACAATTCTGGGAAGGCAGACAGTACACGCGCGGCCACCGAGATGTCTGCCGAGGTTACATCCACACCGGCGGGCGCAGCAAATGTACGGATCACCGGCAGGAAAGCACAGGTCGCCAGGAACGGTGCTTCGTCTGTCAGTGTGTAAATGATTTTGGATGGTTCGGAGGCCATAGCGTTCCCTGTCAGTGAGGTTAAATGTGATCGGTGAGCAAAACGTGACTTTATTCCATCGAAATTCAACCACGCTTACAACGAGTCCCTGAGTTATACCTTCAATTTGCAAGTGCTTAATTTGGCAGCAACCGCACACGGCGATCCTGACGTCGGCAGGCCCGCTAATTAACCGCTGTGCACCGGGCAGGTTCAAGGTCCCCGTTAAAAGCAGTAGGTAGGCCAGAACGACACTTTTGCCACTGGTGTCGCGGCCACGGTAAATGCCAACCAGATTGCTGCGGGCAAATTTACTCTCAATGCTTGTGAGGCCATCTTTGAATGGTCACTATCGCATTTACATAGTGAGTTGAATAGGCCATTTAAACGAGTTTGTACAGTTTATTAAACCTAAAATTGTAATAAACATAGATATAAATATTAAAAAAATTGCTTAAGTTGGCCGCTTATTCTGCTGATGGTTCGGGTCGCCGGGCTTGTTTCGGGCCGCAGAAACTAAGCAGCCAAAACGGTATGCTGAAGCAGTTGAACAATTGGCCGATAAGGGCGTACCTGATGGTCGTCATGAAAAGCCGGTCGCAAAGGCCCGGAACCCCATTGGCCGGTTCATTTGAGCAAAATTTTCGCGCATCCCCCGACTACAGCGAAGCTTAGTCGCGGGTCAAGCGAAAGGAGCCGAAGGCGACATGCTTCATTTACGGGGGCGATTCTTGATCCTGGATGTACGCAACGAGCTGCTCGATGCTCGCATGGCCACC
>CANBYM010000227.1 GCA_947373605.1 Comamonadaceae bacterium | reverse complement strand
CTGCATTGGACGTGTCCTTGCACAAATGGGATCTGACAATCGGACCGAGACGCTTTACGGAACTTTGGAGGACGTCACAGAATGTTAAGGGTTGTAGGATGCCCGCCCGCGCAGGCGCGCAGGGGTTGTGGGATACGTTCTAGGGCGGGCGTCGTACAAGCCCCGAGGGAGGGAACCGCGGGGCCAGAGGCGGCCCGCTGGCAAACCGAATCGTTATAGAGCTATGGCGATTTGACGTTGCCAGTGACGGCATCCCAGCAAGTGAGGTGCACAACTCTGCCCGGCAATTTGCCAAGACGCTTTCGCCTTGGGCCAATTCGCAGCCGTTTAGCAGTGCCCGGTCGCGCATAAAGACCCGCCAGTGCAGCAGCAGGCAAGCCGCTTCCACTTGACGTTCCAAATGGTTGCGTCAAATGCATGTATTGGCGTGCTGGCCCGCGCGTTGTCACAGAGCACTCCGCGCTAACGGTGGCGCACGTATCGTCTGACCGCGCACGAACGACTCCACTACAAGCATCTGGGCGCCGCAGTGCGCGCATACAAAGTTGGGCCGCACGGTTTCATCGCTTGTTGCATGGGCATCTGCAACCTGGACAGCTGCAACCGCAGCCACCTCGCCCAAGAGTTCACGCGCAAGGGCGAGCTTCTCCTTGCGCCCGTTATTGGCGATCAGGCCGAAGTGGCGGATGCGGTGGAAGCCCAGGGGCAGCACATGCAGCAGGAATCGGCGCATGAACTCATCGGCCGTGAGCGTCATGGTCTTGTGCTTTGGTCTGTCCGGGTTGCTCTTGTCGCGATAGTCCTTCCAGCGGAAGGTGACACCGCGCTCGTCCATGGCAAGCAAGCGTGAGTTGGCGATGGCTACGCGGTGCGTGTAACGCGACAGATAGGCCAGTACCGCACTCGGCCCTGCAAATGGCCGCTTGGCATACACCACCCACTCAATCTGGCGCAGTGGCGCGAGCCACCGGGCAAAGGCTTTTGGATCGGCCAGGCCAGAGCTGTCACCAAAGAACTGCAGCTTGCCTGCGCGGTGTCGCTGTGGGGCTGGTGCCGCCAACGGCAGGCATCCACTCCACGGAACCTTTGACCGCCAGTTGCCCACCACTGGCGCCACCTGCACCATAGAGTTTGAATTCTTCAATCTCCAGACGCTGGCCGTCCAGCCTGGCGCGCAGGGAGCCCTGGCTGAAATCGATGCCATCCACCACGGAGCGCAGGGCCAGGTCCTGCGCCAGGAGCGTGCCGCGCCATTGCGGCGCCGAGGCTGTTCCCGACAAGGTAGCGGTGGCGTCCAGCGTGCCACGCATGCGCCAGCCCGGCGGCACCAGCACCGACCACGCGCCCACCGGCGGCAATTTGGCACTGACGCTGCCGTCCAGCGGCGCGTTGGCGGGCCAGGTCCAGAAGCCGTTTTGGTGTTGCAGTCGGGTGCTGACATCGGCACTCATCTGGCCCCCGCGTTCACTGTCCCAGCGCAGTTTGGCGTTGACCTTGTCGCCCTGGGCGTTCACTTCCAACCGGGCCTCGCGCAGGCCCACGCTGATCTGGCCGGTGGGGGCCTCGGGCACCTGCAGTTGCAGGTCACCCGCGGTGCGTTCCAGTGTGGCGCGTATCTTGAGCGTGTCGCCGCTGCTGGCATCCCACTGCCCCCCAAACAGCACGTCCCCCTTGAGGCCCAGATTCGCCACTTGGGTCTGGCCCAATAGTTCGAGCCATGCCAGCGGCAGGTCGTGCACGCTGCCCTGGGTTTGCCATTGCGCGGGCCTGACCGGTTTGCTGGCCTGTTGAGCCCAGCGCGCCGCCTGCCACTGCAGGCGTGCTATGCAGGGAACGGGTCCGGTCAGTCGGGCCGCGCCGGCGGACATTTCCAGCACCTGGATACGCCCATCTTGCTGCCGCTTGAACTGAACCTTGTCCGTGAGTGCCAGACTCCAGACGCCGGTTTTGGTGAGACCCTGGATCTTGACGCTGGCCGTGTCCAGGCTGGCTTGCCAGGTGGTGTCATTCACAAGGCCACCTTGCAGCGTGGACTGCAGGGCCAGTCGAAGCGGGTCTTGGTCAAGCTGCGCGGCCACAGTCAAGCTCAAGCCCTGGAGTTGGCCCTGTTGTTGCCAGCCGCCCTGCCAACGCGCGCTGAGCTCGCCTCGGCCCTGGCGCAGGGCTTTGGGCAAGGTAACGGGAGCGCCTGGCAATTGGTCCAGCCACACGGATACCCGGGCCGCATCCGTGACCTTGGCCGACAGTGCTCCGTCACCACTGGAGGCGCTCAGGTTGCCGTTCAATGTTGCCGTGGCCCCGGGCAATGCAAGGGCCAGCCGTCCCTCGGCGGCGCCGCTGAGGGTGTGCCAGGCGGCTGTGCCCTCCAGTTTTGCATCCGGGGTTAGCACCAGCAGGTGGTCGAGTTGCAAGGCGGGGCTCTTCCAGACGCCCTTTGCTTCAACGGTCTGGAGTTTCAGGCCCCGCAGCGTGTCTGACAGTTTGGCCGGGCCCGCCTTGGAGGACCTTTGGTCTGCGGCGCTTTGCAAGCGGGCGTCAAACCGGATACCGCCTGGCGTTTGCTGCGCTGTCAGTTGGCCATCCAGAACCACCGCCTCCAGGCGGGTATCCAGCGCGGCGGGATCGATGCCTTGCGCCGTCGCTTTGACCTCCCAGGCCGACGCCAAGGCCGCGCCAGCGCTGGTTCCGCTGGCCTGCCCCTGGACCGCTATGTGCCCACCTGCGCCCAGGGCTTTCAGCGATTGAATGACCCATTGCCCATCTTTGAAAGCGATCTGCGCATCGAGGCTTTCCAGCGGAAAGCGCTGTTGATTCCAGGGACCGCTACCACTATTGCGCAGCTGCACGGCGGCCTGCCAACCCGTGCCAGCAGGGGTGACATGGGCCACACCGGCCAAATGGGTTTGCGGGGCTTGCGGCCACAGCGCGGCCAGATTCAAGGCCTGCCATTGGGCCAGGGCGCGGACCAGCGGCTGGGCTTGCCAGGGCTGAATATTCGCGGTCAGTGTGGCCTGCAGGGCATTGTCTGCGTCAGCCACCAGGTGAGGCCGCAGGTCGGCTTGCAATACCAGCAAGGCGTCGCGCCCCGCCAGCAATCCGGTGATGTTGGCGTTGGCCTGGACTGTGACCGCTTGTTTGCTGTTGGGCAACGTGGTGTGCACGGTGCCGTCGAGCTCTACCTCCAGTGCCATGGGCGACTGGGCCTGCAAGCGCGCTTTCACGCCATACGTTCCAGAAGAAATATGCAGCTGGCCCTCGTCCAGGCGGTGGTTAACGCTATCAAACTTGTAGCGACCGGTAACACCGGTGGCATCATAGCCCGGTGGGCCAACCCAGACCAGCTTATCAATGGCAAACGTCGCATCCACACGGATCGGCAACTGCAGGTGGGTCGGGGGCTCGGTGCTGCCGGGCGGTGTGCCTGAGCGACGGTCGTCGATGGTCAACTGCCGCACACCGAGCTTACCCAGGCGCAACTCGCCATCCCACAGCGGCAACAGGCTCCACGCGATGTCGACATCCAGGGCTTCGACCGCCAGCGCGCCACCAGTCCAACGCAGCCTTGCGATGTGCCCGCCCTGGCGCAAGGATCCCGTGGCTTCGGTCACCTCCAGGATTTGGTCGGCAGGCAGGTAGCGGGCGGCGCGCGCCAAAGCCATGTTCAGCGAACTGCTGGAGCCGCTCCAGATCCAGACGCCCGCCACCAGCACCAGCACGGTCAAAAGTGCGGCGGCGACTGTGTACAAACTAAGGCGCAGGGAGGTCCTCAAAAGCTGAACCCCACGTTCATGTGCAAACGCAGCAACTTGACCTCCAGGCCATAGGCCAGGTCAATTTGCAGCGGTCCAATCGGGCTTTTCCAACGCACGCCAGCGCCCACGCCGAACTTGGGCCGGAGTTCCGATACCTGGTCTGCCACTGCACCAGCGTCAATGAAAACGGTGCCCTCCCAGTCGCTCACTTGGTCCTTCAAGATGATGGGGCGCTGCCACTCGGCACTGCCCGTGGCCAGGTAGCGCCCAGGCACAAGCCGTCCGTCGGAACCGGTGACGCCAATACTTCTGAAGGTGTAACCACGCACGCTGTTGTCGCCGCCGGTCAAAAACAATTGGGTGCTGGGCAGGGCAATTCCCTCCTTGGCGAGCACCGCGCCGAGCTCGGCACGCAGCGCAAGGCGCCCGGCACGCTGGACCGACCCTACTAACCCCCGGGTGCCTCGGTCCAGCGGCAGATAGGTCAGCCCGCGGGCCAACACACGGGCATAGGGGTCGGTCTGACTGCCCAGGGTCGCGCCGCCGCCCACCGCCATGCCGACACCCCAGCCACGCGAGGGGAATGGCGTGCTGTCAAAGTTGCGCCGCGTGATCGCGTAGTTGGCACTCAGCGCCTGCGCCAACGCGGGCTCGGTGGAGTCGGTGCCGACCGTGTTGGCCCGGTCATATTGCGCATAGATACTGCGGTCCACGCGGTCCTGGCTTTGGCTGCGGCCCAAACGCAGGCGCTGGCTGTTGACGTCGATGCTGCCAGTGCGTTGCGCCTGCCATTGGGCCGAGGTGATCCAGCGCCAATGGTCCGGGTCAGGCGGTGCAGTCAGTTCGGTGCCGATGGATCGCGTTTCGCGGTCCAGCGCGATTTTGGAGACCGCACGCCAGCCGAGCCCGGGCAGCTTGTTATGGGTGTGTTCCAGCGACAAGCGCGCTCCGGCGTCGGTACTGATACCCACACCCGATACGAGTTTTTGCAGTTTGGCTTCGCGCAACTCCACCAGCACCGGGGCTGCCGCAGGGTCGCCCGCAGTATTCAGGTTCACATAGGCGGAGTCAAAAAAACCACTGTCGGTCAGGCGCTGCTGCGCGGCGACCAGATCGGCCTGGGCGTAGGGAGCGCCAAGCGGCAGCCGCGCCAACCGAGTGGCCAGTTCGGTGTCATAACGCTCCAGGCCAGCAATCCGCAAACCACCCAGTTGATAGGCGGGGCCTGAATCCAGCGTCACGCTCAGGTGGGCTACGTGGTTGGGGGCATCGACGTCCGCCGTCGAGCTGTCAATTCGTCCGGTGGGGTATCGCACCGTGGTGAGTTGGCGCAAGGCTTGCAGTTTGGCGGCGTCCCAGCGGTCTTGCGAGAATCGCATCCCTGTGCGCAGAGACCAGTTGTCTTGAATCTGCTGTCGCTGCGCGGCGGCCAAAGGGTCCTGCGTGATGGGGCCGCTGAACGCGACCGCCACGTCGCTGATCAGCGTCGGCCGACCGGGGTCGACCGTCAATGTGATCACCCGGGGTTTTGTGTTCCCATCGCTTGGGCGTTCGATACGAACCACTGGTAAAAAATAACCCAGCGTGGCCACCAGATCCCGGCTGTCCTGGGCGGCAATGGCCATCAGCCTTTCCAGCTCGTTGTCACTGAGGTCGGTCAGCGCCCGGTAGCGTTGAAGTTCCAGGTGGCGCTCCAATACCGTGCGAATGTCGTAGGGTGCCTCGATGCGGAGCTCAAAGGCAGAGGGCGCCACCGCGTCTTGCGCCCATGCGCCCCCGCACAGCGCGAAGAGCAATGCCCCAATGCACGCGCACTTCATTGGTGAAGGGCCGGCATGCTGGGGAATGCTGTCGTTACTTG
>CANBYM010000226.1 GCA_947373605.1 Comamonadaceae bacterium | reverse complement strand
GGCAAGGCGATATCCACAAATAGCTCACCCAGAAAAAACATGGAGCCCGCCTCGCGGTTGAGCATCAGGCTGTGCTTGCCACGCCAACCCTGCCCGCTGCGTGCCGCCAGCTCCACTTCCAGCACCGGTGCCGAATCAGTAAACGCGCGGTAGCCGAACGGCCCGATGTGGGCGCTGATCTGATCCGCAAGCTTTTGCAGCCGCTGGCGCAACACTTTGTGGTAGTCCCTGCCCCGGGCATAGACCGAGACAATGCCTTCCTGTGGACGCTGCAAGCGTTGTAACTCCGTGTCACACCAATCGGCATTTTGCGAAATCGGAAGGTAATCCATGCGCACGGTAATCACACTAAGCGTACCGTGCACCAGCTCCGCGGGACGTGCGCGCTTGACTCCGTGGCTAGCCATATAGGCCATATCGCCGTGGAATCCATGGGCCAGCCATTGCAACAAACCGGGCTCTGCCGACGATAAATCCACACCGGTCACGCCAATTTGGGAGAATCCAAGCTTTAAGGCCCACGCCTGTATTTGCGAAACCAGTTGGTTGCCATCGAATTGAGTGCTGTTAATCGTCACACCCCTATTGTAAAAACCCTGCTCCTGCCCGACGAGGCGGCAACCCGGGGCTTCGCGCGCGCACTGGCTTTAGCGCAGGGTTTGGCGAACGCATTTGTTGCACTGCACGGCGACCTGGGCACGGGAAAGACCACGCTGGTGCGTCATTTGTTAGAAGGCCTGGGAGTCACCGGGCGCATCAAAAGCCCGACTTATGCGGTGGTGGAATCCTATGAACTGCCCGCCTTCAACATCTGGCATTTTGACTTTTACCGTTTCAACGACCCGCAGGAGTGGGAGGAAGCGGGCTTTCGCGACATCTTCGCCAGCAGCGGCCTCAAACTCGCCGAATGGCCCGAAAAAGCCGCTACCCTGCTGCCACCGGCCGATATCGACCTGCACCTCACGACCCATAACACCTCCGAATCGGCCCGCATGGCCACGCTCACGGCCAATACGCCACTGGGCGCTGGGCTGCTGGAGGCCTTGGCATGAAGCGGCGTGAAGTTTTAAAGTCCGGCAGCATTGTGCTGACGCTGGGACTGCCGCACATTGCCCACGGTGCCACGATCGTTAACGTGCGCATTTGGCCTGCGCCGGAATATTCAAGGGTAACCATTGAATCCGACTCTGCACTCACCACCAAGCAGCTTTTTGTACCCAGTCCGCCCCGGCTGGCAGTGGACATTGAGGGTATTGTGCTCAATCCTGCGCTGAAAGAGCTGGTCGCCAAAGTGCGCGCCGATGACCCCAATATTGCTGGGATTCGCGTCGGGCAGTTCACCCCCAC
Source organism: Comamonadaceae bacterium (assembly GCA_947373605.1). Classification (GTDB taxonomy): domain Bacteria; phylum Pseudomonadota; class Gammaproteobacteria; order Burkholderiales; family Burkholderiaceae_C; genus Allorhodoferax. Next base: position 4,291 of record CANBYM010000226.1, on the reverse strand, counting down.
CATTGTACGGCTGGTGATTGACCTCAAACAAGCCATGCGTCCGCAAGTGTTTGCCTTGGCACCCGTAGCGGCCTACCAGAACCGGCTGGTGCTTGACCTGTACCCTGAGCGCGAAGCCGATCCGCTGGATGCGCTGATTGCCGATGGCACAGCGCCCAAAGCACCAGCCAAGGCGGACAACGACCCGCTGGGCGAGCTTATTTCGCAGCAAACTAAAAAGAGCGCTACCCCCAAGAGCGCAGCGCCTGCGGACGCTGCAACTGCAATGGCGACAACAACGTCATCTGCGGCTACAGCCACTGCGGCCGCAGCTGCGGCCAGCGCACCATCCACCAACAGCACAGCCAAAGACAACGACGATCCGCGTGCTGCGGGTGGCACGGACCGCCTCATCATCATCGCGCTGGACCCCGGTCACGGCGGCGAAGACCCCGGCGCCATTGGCCCGGGCGGCACGCGCGAAAAAGACGTGGTTCTCAAACTCGCGCACTTGCTGCGCGAGCGAATCAACAACGGATCGGTACAAGGCAAACCGATGCGCGCATTTTTAACCCGTGATGCCGATTTTTTTGTGCCCCTGGGCGTGCGCGTTCAAAAGGCGCGGCGTGTGCAGGCGGATCTGTTTGTAAGTCTGCATGCCGATGCGTTTTTCACCCCCGATCCGCAGGGTGCCAGCGTGTTTGCGCTCAGTCAGGGCGGCGCTTCCAGCACCGCTGCGCGATGGATGGCAGCCAAAGAAAACAAGGCCGATTTGATAGGCGGCCTGAACGTCAAGGCCAAAGACGCGACGGTGCAACGCGCGCTGTTGGACATGAGCACCACGGCACAGATTAACGACAGTCTCAAGCTCGGTGGCACGCTCTTGGGCGAGATAAAACGGGTCGGCAAATTACACAAAGGCAAGGTTGAGCAAGCGTCCTTTGCCGTGCTCAAAGCGCCCGACATTCCCAGCGTGCTGGTCGAGGCTGCGTTTATCAGCAACCCCTCTGAAGAGGCCAAGCTCAACACCCCCGAATACCTAACGCGCATGGCCGATGCACTGATGCGGGGAATCGAGGGCTACTTTTCCAAAAACCCGCCGCTGGCACGCGTACGCACCACCAGCTGAATCCGGGGCTTTATGCGTCAGAAATCGATTTACGCAGGCGTGAAGTCGCCGCACTGACACCGGCTTCCAACTCGCGCCAGCGGCCTTTGGCGGCTTGCTTGAGTTCGCTAAGTTTTTCTTCTGATGTTTTGACATCCAGACGCAGGGCGGTCAGGCGCAAATCGAGTTTTGCGCGCACATCGGTTGCAGAGGTGCTGGCCTTTTGCGCCAGTTCGGAAATCTTGCTTTTGCCATTGGCGATGTCTTTGTCTGCGTTTGCAATGAACTGATCGCGCCGGGCGGTGTCGTTGGCGTACTCAAACGCAGGTAAAGCCTTGAGCGTGTCTTTAGTGGCACCGGGAAGCACCAGTTTGCCGGACTCATTTTTGATCTGCATAACCGGCACTGCCACGTCGTGCCGGCCAATGCCAATAAATCCACCGGCGCCCACAATGACATAGGACACATTCTGATCGGGCGAAATGATCAGGTCTTCAATGCGGCCTATGCGGGTGCCTGTTTCGTTGTAAATGTTTTTGCCCAACAGCGTTTTCTTGACACTCCAACCCAGCGCCACTTGCGTGGATTCCGAAACATTGGCCGTGGTAGTGGTCGATGCGCCGGCAACCTGAGCATTGGCCGTAGTCACACCGGCAAGGCCCGCACCCAGCACTATCGCAGTGGCGAGAGATGCCGCCACAGCAGTGCGTTTGAAGCAACTGGAAGGGGTATTCATAGCGTGGTTCTCACATTGGGTTTTGTCAGTTCGGGTTTTAGGCCTGTTCGCTGCACACGTCGGTTGGTTAAGGCTCGTGCGGCAGAGGCCTTTTGCAATACGGGCGGAGCGGGTGACCAATCGGGTCGCGTGAGGACTTGCGAATCGACAATGACCATGTACCGCCCCGGCCAGGGCACGATGCTGCGCCCGGGCTTTAATACCCACAGGTCGTCGCCCTGAACGGTTGCCTCTTCATACGCCGCATCCAACACGCCGTGCATATCCAGAAACACATTCAAGCTGGAGGGGATGCGTATGCACCCCTCAGACTGCACGCTACCCACGCGCTCCTCTAAGGTGGCGGGATCGGTCGCGTGCATTTGCAACCGCATGCGACTGCTGCCGCCCACACCCCAGCCCCGTTCTGCAAATTGCCACCCGAAGTCAAAAACCCGCAGGCCTTTGAGTCCGTAGCCGCGGATGTGGTTCTTGTTGAAGGTGCCTTCGGCGCGGAAGTCGGGGTTGTCCAGTGTATGTGCAAATACGCCCAGCGGGGTCACAAAGTGTTCATAGGCGCCCACCTTGCCCGTGGACACGGCGGTGGCCCCAATCCATTGCCATATGCCGCTTTGCAGGTGCACCAGAACAAACGCAGCCTGCACATTGGGGTTGCGGTCCACCAGAACAAATGCTTGAGTGCCTGAATTTTCGGTATTGGCCTGCGCAAGTGTTTGCATTAGTAGCGTGACGTAGACGGCCTGCTGGGCCGCGGGCACTTGCAGCCTATGGTCCACCTGAGCGTCAAATTGATTGGCCCAAGCACTGCTTTCCAACGCGGGTGGAGCCTGCGCCGGTGTTAACGGTTGGGCCCCAACTGGCGCACCAACCAGTTCCCCTGCCACGCAAAAAAAGTATGCAATCGCAAAACGCACAACCTGAGACGCAATGGATTGTTGATTTGCAAAATTCATACCTGCATAGTGACCATCCGGAACGCTGCAATCGGTGCGCTGAAGCACATGGCATGTGGCCCTATGTCCGCCAACACACAGACCACTTTTCGTTGCGGATTTAGTGTGCATATTTACGAGGCGCCTATGCCCAATCCCAACCACCTGACAAAAGTCCAACGCGGAATCATTAGCAACGTTTTGCAAACACGTTACGCCGAATCTGAGCGGCAAGCCGCACTGCGCATGGCTGGCCAGACACAAGTCGAATGGGCCGGTGAGCGCATGCACAATGAACCCCACGAAGCCAACCAAAGCGATGGTGACATGGAGGTAGAGTCCGCACTATCGGACATGCAAAGTGAGGCATTCAAAGGACTCACCGCGGCCATGGACCGCATTCACGGAGCAGCTTACGGAATATGTGTGGACTGCAAAGAGCCCATTGCATTTGAGCGCCTTCGGGCACAGCCCGATGCGCTGCGGTGTCTGGCCTGCGAAACAATTTTCGAGGCCAGACGGGTTTAAAAATCCATTGTGATTTTGTCGATGACATTCACCACGCCGGGGGTACCCCAGGCGGTGTCGCGGGCTGTATCACGCTCGGCCCAGTTGTCGACCGATCCGGTCAGCGTGACGGTGCTGCCATTGAGTTCAACATGAATTTTCTTGGCATCCGACTTTGCGCGTCGAACTAAGGCTGCCTCAATTTCCTCGGTAACCGCGCTGAGCTTCATAGCGGGTTTGATGATGACCAGGTTGGACACCCCGGTCACACCCAGCAAGTAGCGCACTGCGACTCCTGCGGCAAGCTTCTGGTATTGCCAGTCCACATCCCCGGTCAGGGTAATCCAGCCCTTTTCCACCATCACGTTGACCTTGTCGCCCAGAGGAGAGGTCATCCACTCCAGCGCGCTTTTGGCGGATTGCGCAATGTCAGCATCGGTGCGCTTGCCGGAACTAGGAAGTTTGACATCCATTTCTACCGCCAATGCTTTCACACCACCCACGCGCTGTGCAGCATGCTCAGCACTGTATTTTTCAAGGTAGCTGCTGACATGGCCGGCCAATGTGACCACGCCGTTTTTAACTTCTACACCGATGTGGGTGGCCTGCACCGATGGCTCCCATTCGAGTTCGGCAATAACGTCCTGCAAGAGTTCAGCATCGGTTTTCATAAATATTTTCCAGTCAAAGTGGTTAAAACACTGAATGTGTTCTTGCAGTCCTTGTCACTCTGTACGGCTGCACCCAAATGTGCAAAAGCAACCAAGCCATTTGCGCACTGGCGCACAGAGCCGCACGCGGCATTGGCACACATTGAGGGCTCCATCATTTTGAAAGAACCCTATGTTGCGAAGCATGCAAGAACTCAACCATTACGCCATCGGTGCCACCGATGGTGAGATCGGTCATGTGAGTGATTTTTTCTTTGACGATCAGGCTTGGGTTATCCGCTATCTAGTGGTGGAGACCGGTTCCTGGTTATTAAGCCGCAAGGTGCTGATATCGCCCTACTCTGTGGGTGAACCTGAC
>CANBYM010000225.1 GCA_947373605.1 Comamonadaceae bacterium | reverse complement strand
TGACGCCCATGGCCAGCAACAACCAGGCCGGGTTCCAGTAAATGATTTGCCAATGCGTTTTGCCCTTATGTGCTTAGGTTATTGCTGGCCGTATAAGGCATCGACCAACTTTGCACTTTCAAAGTCCGCAATCGAAATTCCCTTCACGTCATGGGTATTGAATCGAACGCTGCACTGCTTAAACTGGAGCAATATTTCCGGGTGGTGGTTCTGTTGTTCGGCGAGATACGCCACCGCATTCACAAAGGCAACTGCGCGCAGATAATTTTTAAAGCTATAGGTCTTTTCAATCGCCACAGTATCGCCATCGCCGTGCAACTTCCAACCTTCGACCTTTGCCAGATTGGCAATAACTTGCGTCGCAGACAAAGCAACACGTGCCACCGGACGGTCGGGGGTTTGCGACACGTCAGGCATGTTGCACAGTTCCTTGAATGCGTCCAAGCCGCTCAGAGGCCGGTGGATGCGAATAGTAAAACTTCACATAGACAGGGTCGGGGGTAAGCGTAGATGCGTTGTCCTGATAAAGCTTGAGCAGCGCCGACGCGAGGTCATCTCCATTGGTTTGGGATACCGCATAGGCATCGGCTTCAAACTCGTGTTTACGGGATACCTGCGCAAACAAGGGCCCTGCAAAACTGGAGAAAACCGGCAGCACCATCATGAAAAGCAGTAACGCAATCGCATCATTGAAGCCGCTTAAATTGGGCATGACGCCCAGACCTGTGAAAAACCAAACCTGGTGACTGAGCCAACCCAACAATGCAAACGCCGCAAGACTCAGCGAAAACATAGAGACCAGACGCTTGGTAATATGGCGGTGTTTGAAATGTCCCAGCTCATGCGCAAGCACGGCGTCCACTTCGCCCGGACTCAACGCCTCTAAAAGCGTGTCATAAAAAACAACCCGCTTAGCCGCGCCAAATCCTGTGAAATAGGCATTGCTGTGGGCGCTGCGTTTGCTGCCGTCCATCACATAAAACCCTTTGGAGACAAATCCCGACCGGTTCATCAAATCCGTCACACGCGCCACCAGTGCGGCATCGTCCAGCGGTTTGAATTTGTTGAACCAAGGTGCGATCCAGGTCGGGTAAACCAGGAGCACCAGCAAGTTAAACCCCATCCAGATGCCCCAGGTCCAAAGCCACCACAAGCTTCCGGTCGCACCCATCATCCACAGCACCAATGCCGCCAAAGGCAGGCCGATCACGCAGCCAAGTACGGCTGACTTCAACAGGTCCTGTAGCCAGAGCTTGGGCGTGAGCTTGTTAAAGCCAAAACCTTGTTCCAGCACAAAGGATCGGTACCAAGAGAAGGGCAGGTCAATAGCCGCACCGATCAGCAAAAAGCAGCCTAGCAAGGTAATTTGCTGCACCAAGCCCGGCGCCTGCCAGGAAAGTAGCCACTGGTTGAGCGCACTTAAACCACCAAGCAAAGTCCAAAACAATGTGACGGAGCAGCCCCACGCTAATTCCAACATTCCAAGGCGCAACTGCGCAATCGTGTAGGCGGCTGCCTTTTGGTGGGATTCCAGCGAAATGCGGCTGGCAAAGACCGGTGGAACTTCATTGCGGTGGGCTGCGACATGGCGCAATTGGCGCGATGCCAGCCAGAATTTGAGCAACATGCTGGCCATCAGCACGCTGGCAAAAGTAAGGGTGAGCGCGAAAGATATTTGGGAAACGGATACGTCAGTCATGGCGCTTGAGTTTAGGCCATCGGCGACAATCGGGCATGGTCGATACGAACACCCTTTTAAATAAAGCCGATAAAAATCTGGTCTGGCTGGACTGTGAAATGACGGGCTTGAACCCTGAACATGACCGCATCATTGAAATCGCCGTCATTGTCACCAGCCCTGATCTCGCGATCCGCGTCGAGGGGCCGGTTTTTGCCATTCACCAAAGCGATACGCTGCTGGACGGAATGGATGCCTGGAACAAAGGCACGCATGGAAAAAGCGGTTTGATCGACAAGGTCAAAGCTTCAACGGTTACTGAGGCCCAAGCCGAATCCGAAATCATTGCTTTTTTAAGGCAGTTTGTGCCAGCGGGAGTCGCCCCTATGTGTGGTAACTCCATTGGTCAGGATCGGCGTTTTCTGGTGAAGTACATGCCTGCATTGGAGGCTTTTTTCCACTACCGCAATATTGACGTCAGCACGCTTAAAGAGTTAGCGAAGCGCTGGAAGCCGTCAGCCCACTCTTCCTTCAAGAAGCAGCAGCGTCACACGGCGCTGGCGGATGTACACGAGTCCATTGATGAACTCGCGCACTATCGCCAACATTTTTTGAATTTCGATTAGTCCTCTTTCATCGCAGCAGATTTAACGATGGCTCCTAGGCGCAGCTTCTCGGCTCCTAGAAATTTCACAAATTCCGCGCGGGTGCCGCCTACAGGGTCGATACCCTGCGGAATCAGACGCGCACGAAGTTCGGTGGACTTCACGGCGGTATCAATGGCTTTGTTCATTTTGTCCAGAATGTCTTCAGGCGTTCCCTTGGGTGCGAAAACGCCGGACCAATGACCGATAAATACGTTGGGAAAACCCAGCTCCTCGGCAGTTGGAATATCCGATAGCGCCGCGATACGGCGGTTCCATGTTGATGCGAGTGGCCGCAGCTTTCCGCCCCTGATATGGGGAAGCACAACAACACTGGCCTCTGAAGTCGCATCAACCTGTTTGCTAATCACTGCCACCACCCCCTCTGAACCGCTCTTATAGGGAATGATTTGAATTTTGGCGCCCGATTTGACCTTCAGCATCTCCGCCACAAAGTGTGGCGTGCTACCGGTACCCGCAGTTGCAAAATTCAGACCCTGGCCCGATTTTGAACTCGCAATCAAACCTTTGAGGTCCTTGATCGGTGAGTCTGCCGGCACAACGATCACTGAGGGGCTCACCGCCATCATGGCTACCGGCACCAAGTCATCGGCCTGGTAGGGCATTTTTGTCTTGATCATGGAATTGGTGATGACTCCCGCTGCAGGCGCCAAAAACGTGTAACCGTCCGGCGCTGCTTTGGCAACGATATCGGCACCCAGAACTGAACCGGCACCGGGTTTGTTTTCCACAATGATGGGCTGCCCCAACTGTTTCGAAGTCGCTTCAGCGACGGCACGCGCAACCAAGTCATTGGCCCCGCCCGGACCGAACGGAACAATGAATTTGATGGGCTTGGAAGGCCAAGTGTCAGCATGCGCCCACATCGCATTGCAAGCAAGTAACGCGGTCAGCGCAAATTTAGTCAGGTGTGCTTTGGTAGACATTGTTTTTCATTCTTATTTGGTTACTGAGAGGAACAATTGTATCGGGCCGTCATTTTTATTCTCATAAATAATTAGGTAGAAACCCGAATCTGTGTCATACTCGCAGGCTGCACTACTAAAGTAGCGCATTTGTACATCTCCCTTCATTCACCGGGTTCAAAAAAGAACCCCGCGCACTGAGTTACCCCACGACGGGTCAGAGCAAGTTCCGTTTGATGGTTGATGTTTTTTAACCAATGACGGAGCAGTCGCACAACCTGCGGCGCTCGCGTGTGAGAAAAATATGACTGACGCTTTTGAAGTGGCTGGCGAATTTGCGCCTGCCGAATCCTTTTCTGTTTCCTCTGAGGATACCGGTGTGGCCATGTCCACAGAGACCGAAACCATTGAGGCTGATGTGCCCAATGGCTTTGTTGAACTAGGCCTTGCTGGCGAATTGGTTCAGGCTTGTAAAGATCTGGGCTACACCCAACCAACCACGGTTCAAATGAAGGCAATTCCCCTGGCTATGGCCGGCGTGAGTGCTGACCAGAAAACTGCCAAGTTTGTCGACCTGATGGTTTCCAGCCAGACCGGTAGCGGCAAGACGGCGGCTTTCTTGCTGCCCGTACTGCACACCTTGCTGGCACAGCAAGCCGCAGCAGAAGCCGCCGAGCGCGCTGAATACGACCAGGCCGTTGCTGATGCTGCTGCCAAAGGCGAAGCACCTCCTAAGCGCGCCAAGCGCAAAGACCCGACTAACCCGCGCAATTTCAAGGCCGCTGCTCCTGGCGCTTTGATTGTTTGCCCAACCCGTGAATTGGCTCAGCAAGTGGCGCACGACGCGATTGACTTGGTGCAACATTGCCGTGGTCTGCGTATTGCCAACATAGTTGGCGGCATGCCTTACCAGTTGCAAATCGCCAAGCTGCAAAACGCTAATTTGGTGGTGGCAACTCCCGGACGCTTGCTGGACCTGCAACGCTCCATGCAAATCAAGCTGGACCAAGTGCAGTTTTTGGTGGTGGACGAAGCCGACCGTATGCTCGACTTGGGCTTCTCGGACGACTTGGCCGAGATCAACCAACTCACCATCGACCGCAAGCAAACCATGATGTTCAGCGCCACGTTTGCGCCGCGCATTCAGCAACTTGCTGCTCGCGTGATGCGCGAGCCACAGCGCGTAACCATCGACAACCCGCAAGAAAAGCACGTCAATATCAAGCAGGTAATTTTCTGGGCCGACAACGCTCAGCACAAGCGTAAGTTGCTTGATCATTGGTTGCGTGACACTACGATTAACCAGGCCATTGTGTTTGCTAGCACCCAAATCGAGTGCGATGGCTTGGCCAATGATCTGCAACAAGACGGCTTTTCTGCCGTGGCATTGCATGGTGCTTTGAGCCAAGGCTTGCGTAACCGTCGCCTGATGGCGCTGCGCCAGGGTCAGGTTCAAATTCTGGTGGCCACCGATGTGGCTGCACGCGGCATTGACGTGCCGACCATTACCCACGTGTTTAACTTCGGCTTGCCAATGAAGGCCGAGGACTATACCCACCGCATCGGTCGTACCGGCCGTGCCGGACGTGACGGCCTGGCCATTACGTTTGCCGAGTTCCGCGATCGCCGCAAGATTTTTGACATCGAAGCCTACACACGCCAGCCCATCAAGGCTGAGACAGTGCCCGGTTTGGAACCACAGCAGCGCGCTCCGCAAGAACGTCCATCGTTCGGCGGACGTGGACGCGGTGGAGACTTCCAGCCGCGTGAGCGTAAGTTCGGCGGCCCGCGCGAAGGCGGTTTTGGCGGGGGTAACCGTAGTTTCGCCGGTAAACCCGAAGGCGGCAGCCGGGACTACAGCGGAGCAGCCCGCGAAGGTTTCAGCTATGAACGCAAGGGTGGCTTTAACGACCGCTTTGCAGGACAGGGTGCACCCCGCGGCGATGCACGTCCTCCCCGTGGCGACTTTGCACCGCGCGGTGACTTCTCCGCACCACGTGGTGATTTCAGCGCTCCCCGCGGTGACTTCGGTGCGCCGCGTGGTGATTTCGCCGCACGTAAACCAGCATTTAGTAAGCCCGCTGGATTTGCCAAACCTGGGAACGGCGGCAAAGTGTTTGTGCCGCGTGACGCCAAAAAGCGTCCTGCACGCAACGCAGACTAAGACTTAATAACCGGCGTAGACCGGGCGTAAAAGGCGGGACCATGTGTCTAGCCGTTCAGTTAACTTGTTGATAGATTACCAACACATGTCAGTAGATAAATCCACTTTCAGAGTGATTGGTTAGTCTGTCAACACGTTTACCAAACAACGCACCTTCAGATGCGCCGCCCAGGGGTCTAGAAGTCCCAGGCTGAAATCCATTCTTCGTTTCCATTGAGTTTTCCTCTGATGGTCTGTCTGTACCAGACAAGGAAGCGGATTCGACTCTATGTTGGAACCAGCGTTTGAAGTTCTCACCCCAAACTATTCGG
>CANBYM010000224.1 GCA_947373605.1 Comamonadaceae bacterium | reverse complement strand
TGGCAGACTCCTGATCACGATCGAAGCTATAAGCGTCTTTCATTGTGAATTCCCGCCCGCGCATCAAACCGAAACGGGGACGACGCTCATCGCGGAACTTGGTCTGGATCTGGTACAGATTCTTCGGCAGCTGTTTGTAGCTTTTGATTTCCTGGCGGGCAATGTCGGTTACCACCTCTTCGCTGGTAGGCTGCACGACAAAGTCACGGGCGTGCCGGTCTTTGATGCGCAGCAGTTCAGGACCCATTTTCTCAAAGCGTCCTGTCTCCTGCCAAAGTTCGGCGGGCTGCACCACGGGCATGGAAATCTCTACGGCCCCGGCGCGGTTCATTTCTTCACGCACGATGGCTTCCACTTTGCGAATCACCCGCAAGCCCATGGGCATGTAGGTATAAATGCCTGCGCCTAGTTTTTTGATCATCCCGGCACGCATCATCAATTGATGACTCACGACTTCCGCATCGGTCGGGGCTTCTTTGAGGGTGGAAATAAAAAATTGGGATGCTTTCATGGCGCGACTCGTTGAACTTCAAGGGCTTTTGCAGGACTTCAATGCTTGATACACAGCTGGTGCTGTGCATAATGAACGAAGTTTAAAAATTGGGGTTTGATTATGCTCGACCGGGACGGCTTTCGCCCCAACGTCGGCATCATCCTGCTCAATCAGAAAAATCAGGTTTTTTGGGGCAAACGCATTCGCACCCACTCGTGGCAGTTTCCGCAGGGTGGCATTGACCGGGGAGAAACTCCCGAGCAGGCCATGTTCCGTGAATTGCATGAAGAGGTGGGTCTCCATCCGGAGCATGTGAGCATTGTTGCCCGAACCCGAGACTGGTTGCGCTACGAGGTGCCAGACAGGTACATCCGTCGGGATGCGCGCGGACATTACAAGGGCCAGAAACAAATCTGGTATTTGCTACAACTCACCGGTCACGACTGGGATTTGAACCTGCGCGCGACTGACCACCCTGAATTTGATGCATGGCGCTGGAACGATTATTGGGTGCCGCTGGACGCCGTGGTCGACTTCAAGCGGGGTGTATACCAAATGGCATTGACTGAGTTGGCGCGCTATTTACCGCGCAATGAGCCTCGCAACCGTTACCTGCGGCACGGCGGTCGTATGCGCGAGCCTGAACACGCCCGCGAAAGCCAAGGATCCATTAGCAAAGAAAACCTTGCTTCGTCGGATGCACCCGTCATCAATGAAGACTCGGGGCACTGACACGTCGCGTTGCCGGAGGATTGCGGCTTAGCGTGTTAGCACCAGGTTATCCCGGTGTAGCATTTCCGGCTCGGCGGCGTAACCAAGAATGCGCTCAATTTCAGACGACGGTTTTTTGCATATCAAACGTGCCTCTGCACTGGCGTAATTCGCCAGTCCACGGGCAATTTCGTTGCCGGCAACATCGCGCACTGCAATCACGTCACCGCGGGAAAATTCCCCGTCCACTTGTTGCATACCGATAGGCAGCAGGCTTTTGCCCTCACTCACCACTTTCAACGCGGCACCAGCGTCCACCACGATTGCCCCGCGCATTTGTAAATGGTCGGCAATCCACTGTTTACGGGCTTGTGTCTTTTGCGTTTGGGCAATCAGTAAGGTACCGATCGACTCACCAATTGCCAGACGAATCAATACGTCCGGCTCGCGACCCCAAGCAATCACCGTGGAGGCCCCTGAGCCCGCAGCGCGCTTAGCGGCGAGAATCTTGGTAATCATGCCGCCGCGCCCGATACTCGAACCTGCGCCGCCAGCCATGCGTTCCAAATCCTGATCGCCGGCTTTTGCCATGTCAACAAAACGGGCCGTCGGATCTTTGCGCGGATCTGCAGAGTAAAGGCCTTTTTGGTCGGTCAGAATGACCAGCGCATCGGCCTCCACCAAATTGGCCACCAAAGCGCCTAACGTATCGTTATCACCAAATTTAATTTCGTCATTGACGACGGTATCGTTTTCGTTGATGACTGGAACCACGCCTAACTTCAAAAGCGTCAACAGCGTTGAACGCGCATTTAAATAGCGCTCCCGATCGGCCAAGTCAGCGTGCGTCAGCAGCACTTGTGCACTGCCCAACTCATTGGCCCTGAGCTTGGTTTCGTACATATTGGCCAAGCCCATCTGCCCGACGGCTGCAGCCGCCTGCAACTCCTGCACTGCGTGCGGACGGCTGCTCCAGCCTAAACGCTTCATTCCTTCGGCAATCGCACCACTGGAAACCATGATGACTTCCCGACCGTCCCGCACCAGATAGGCGATTTGGCGACACCACTCGCCGATAGCGTCCGCATCCAAACCCCGACCTTCGTTGGTCACCAGGCTTGAGCCAACCTTAACAACGATGCGCCGCGCGTCGCGCAAAAGAAATGATTTATCCATCACAGTAAAACGTTATGACTGATTAGATTCTGGGGCTTCGCCTGTAAAACGGGGATCCACTTCAACATGCGGCTGCTCAGCAACTTGCTGCGCCTTCACATGCTTGTAAATTTCTTTGATTAAGGGCTCACAGCCTTCACGAGTCAGTGCGGAAATTTCAAACACCGGACCTTTGAATTTGAAACGCTTAACAAAGTCTTTAATGCGTGCGACGCGTTCATCACCGGGCACCATATCCAGTTTGTTGAGTACCAACCAACGCGGCTTGGTGTACAGGTTTTCGTCATATTTCTTGAGCTCATTGACAATCGCCTTAGCCTGCACGACGGTGTCTACACCTTCATCAAACGGTGCAATATCAACAATATGCAATAGCAAACGCGTGCGCTGCAAATGGCGTAAAAACTGATGCCCCAGACCTGCCCCTTCAGCGGCCCCTTCAATCAGGCCCGGCAAATCGGCCACCACAAAACTTTGTTCGGGACCCACCCGCACCACACCCAAATTCGGGTGCAGCGTGGTGAACGGATAGTCTGCAATACGGGGGCGCGCGTTGGACACCGCTGTAATAAACGTTGATTTACCGGCGTTTGGCATGCCCAGTAGGCCGACATCGGCCAACACCTTCAATTCAAGCTTGAGGTTGCGCTTCTCGCCCGGCCAGCCCGGGGTTTTCTGACGGGGCGCACGGTTAATTGCGCTTTTAAAACGCAAATTGCCAAAGCCACCATCACCGCCTTTGGCAATAGTGATCACCTCGCCGGGCACCAGCAACTCAAAAAGCACTTCTCCGGTTTCGGCGTCGGAGATGATCGTGCCCACGGGCATTTTGAGCGTAATGTCATCACCCGCGGCCCCGAACATATCGGAACCCATCCCATGCTCACCGCGCTTGGCGTCGTAACGCCGCGCAAAGCGAAAGTCAACTAGGGTGTTGAGATTAATATCAGCAACCGCAAAGACGTGTCCGCCCCGGCCACCGTCGCCGCCATTGGGGCCGCCGAACTCCTTGTACTTCTCGTGGCGGAAGGAAACGCACCCTGCCCCACCGTCTCCGGCGGAGATATCAATGTAGGCTTCGTCAACAAACTTCATGGTAGTGCGCTCAATGCCGCTGGGGCTATGGTTATAAACAAAAAACCCCGCGCAACAGCGCAGGGTTTCTTTTGGAGAGCATGCAGCAGATTAAGCCGCAGTAACACTCACTGTATGCTTGTTCAGTGCGCCTTTGACAGCGAAAGAAACATGGCCGTCCACCAGGGCAAACAAGGTGTGATCCTTGCCGATACCGACATTGGTTCCGGGATGGAACTTGGTACCACGCTGACGAACAATGATGCCGCCGGCGCTGATCAACTCACCACCGAAAGACTTCACACCGAGCATTTTGGGCTTTGAATCGCGCCCGTTTCGCGTAGAGCCGCCGCCTTTTTTCTGTGCCATGACTTAGTGTCCTTAAGCAGCAATAGCGCCGATTTGCAGCTCTGTGAACTGCTGGCGGTGCCCTTGACGTTTCTGATAGTGCTTACGACGACGCATTTTGAAAATGCGCACTTTGTCGTGCTTGCCGTGAGAAATTACTGTGACCGTAACGGTCGCGCCGGACACCAAGGGTGTGCCAACCTTTAATTCAGCGCCGTTTCCGACAGCCAGAACCTGGTCGATCACAATCTCTTGGCCTACGTCCGCAGCAATCTGTTCTACTTTAATTTTTTCGCCAGCAGCAACCCGATATTGCTTGCCACCGGTTTTTATGACCGCGTACATGTTGACCTCTTTAACTTGACTCCACAGACGAATTTCCGCAGAGCCCTAGAGTTTAGCAGTTTTGAGGCGATATGGCAAATATTGATGTATCGCAGGCAACTCGGGGGGCTTGTCTTCCTATAATCCGTGCAATATTACCGCGGTACAAAGTTTTGGAAGTTCAAACAAGCGCCCCCCCTACCGGCCTCGGCCTGATTGATGCGCAAATGCGTCAAGTCGACCGTGTCATCGCGCTGCGCCTGGATTCCTCGGTGCCTTTGGTGGGGAATGTATCGCAGTACATCATCAGCGCCGGCGGCAAGCGGCTGCGCCCGGCTTTACTTCTGTTGTGCTGTGGTGCCTTAGGTTTCGAGGGCGAGCAATGCTTCAATATGGCAGCCGTGGTGGAATTTATTCACACGGCCACACTGTTGCACGACGACGTGGTGGACGAATCAGCATTGCGACGCGGTCGAGCGACTGCCAATGCCGCATTCGGCAATCCAGCCAGTGTGTTGGTGGGTGACTTCCTTTATTCACGCGCTTTCCAGATGATGGTTGACGCAAAGAGTATGCGCATCATGGAGGTCCTTGCGGACGCGACTAACGTCATCGCCGAAGGCGAGGTTATGCAGCTCATGAACATGCATAACGCAGAACTCGACGAACGCAGTTACGTGCAGGTCATACGCTCCAAAACGGCCAAGTTGTTTGAGGCCAGTGCCAGGGTTGGCGCAATCCTGGCTGGAGCTTCACAGGCCATCGAAGAATCCTGTGCTACCTACGGTCAGGCACTCGGCACGGCATTCCAAATCATCGACGATGTGCTGGACTACGCTGGTGACGCAAGCGTCATGGGGAAAAGCCTGGGTGACGATTTGCGCGAAGGCAAAGCAACTTTGCCATTGATTGCCGCCATGCAACGCGGAACCGAGGTCGAGAAACAACTGATCAAGGAAGCCATTGAGCAAGGCGACCAGACAAAACTATTGCAAATTATCGAAATCGTAAGAGCCACTGGTGCGCTGGAAGTGTCGAAGCAGGCGGCACGCGATGAAGCGCTACGTGCAATAGACGCCATCAAGCGCTTACCTGATGGCCCATACACCGACTGCTTGGTACAATTAGCGTCGCAATTGCTCGATCGAAAACACTGATTTCACTCTCACATCGGCAACCATTCGGGGTGTAGCTTAGTCTGGTAAAGCGCTACGTTCGGGACGTAGAGACCGGAGGTTCGAATCCTCTCACCCCGACCAGTCACTATGCCCTCGCGTCACCCCATCGCAGGCGCGACGCATCATCTCCGCTGTACAACGTTTCACCATGTCGATTGACGCAATATTGGCGCGAGACAATCATTTCATGAAAGTGCATATCGGGGGCAATGCGAGTGTATTCAAACAGGATGCCCCGTGTAATACGAGCTCCTGACCGAATCACACTACCGTGTCCAATCCACGCCGGACCGATGATGGTCGCACCCGGCTCTACTTTGACACTTGAGCCGATGTAAACCGGGCCTTCGATTTTGACCTGATCCCATGGAATTTGGGTATTGAGGCCCACCCAGACACCGGGCTTTACCTCTTTGCCTGGCATAT
>CANBYM010000223.1 GCA_947373605.1 Comamonadaceae bacterium | reverse complement strand
TAAAACTGGCTTCTCCAAGGTCACCTTGATCGGATCCACCTTGCAAAGGGATATCCGGTACAACGCCCTGTAACTGCGTGGTGCCGCCATTGACTCGAAAGAACTGCGCTACGGTCATCTTCAGTTCGCCAAAGCGAGGCGTTTCATTCTTGGCAATCTGATCAAGGTCGACCATCGTCTGAACGGTGCCCTTACCAAAGCTTTGATCGCCGATAACCAACCCCCGGCCATAGTCCTGGATTGCCGCAGCAAAGATCTCGGAAGCTGATGCTGATCCCCGGTTGATGAGGACGCCCATTGGGCCGATCCAAACGGCCTTGGCTTGGGAAGCCTTTTCAACAGAAATGCTACCGTTCGCCCTACGTTGCTGAACTACAGGCCCATTACCCAAAAACAGACTGGACAGTTCTATGGCCTCTGTAAGCGAACCGCCGCCGTTGTTGCGAAGATCAATCAGTACGCTGTCGACTTGCTTGGTCTTCAGATCCTCGATAAGCTTCTTTACATCGCTTGTTGCACTGCGGTAGTCCTTGTCGCCCGCTTGCCTTGCTGCAAAGTCCTGATAAAACAAGGGTAGTGTGATAACACCGATTCGATGCGTAGCAGTGCCAGTCGCAATTGATTGAATGGTCGAGCTTGCTGCCTGTTCGTTTAAGTGAACAGGCTTTCGCACCAGTGAGACTTGCTTGTGCCTACCGGCGGGTTTGGCATCCGCAGGCAGAATATCCAATCTTACGATCGTGTCTGCAGCTCCCCGAATCAATTCGATGGCATCGTCTGAACGCCACCCAATAATGTCGGTCATGGGACCTGCGGCACCTTGGCCTACAGCAACAATCCGATCACCTACTTGTAATTGCCCGGACAGGGCGGCGGGACCTCCAGGGAGAAGCTCCCTGACAGTTGTGTAGTCCTCGGACTCTGACAAAGTTGCCCCAATTCCGGTAAGAGAAAGCCGCATTGAAATATCAAATTCTTCGGCGGTTTTGGGGATCATGTAATTGGTGTGCGGGTCAATGGACATGGTGAATGCGTTCATGAATGTCTGAAAGGCATCTTCACTCTTTGTTTTGTTGATGCGCTGAATGGCATGAACATAGCGCTTATCAAGAATCTGGCTGATACTTGTGCTGTCCTGACCGGCAATTTTGAGACGCAACCAGTCGTTCTTTACCCGTCTGCGCCATAGGTCATGTATCTCGGCCTCGCTTTGTGACCATGCCGACTTATCCCGCACCAGCGGTAGGTCTTCGTGCAATTGAAAATCCATTGGCTGCTTCAGCAGTGTTCTTGCAAATTCAAAGCGCTCGACTACTCTTTTTTCGTACAAATTGAAGATGGCAAACGGGAGGCTCAGATCCTCTTGGAGAATTGCGTTACTTAGCTGCCCCTGATTCGAAGAAAACCGATCAATGTCTTCCTGCAAAAAGAAGTACTTGTCGGTATCAAGAGCCTTTAGGTACTCTGCAAGGACTTTTTCCGATAGGGATCTGTCAAGCGCAGTGGGCTTGTAGTGGTACCGGGAAAGGACTTCCGCCGCAAGGTGTGCGGCCTTTGCCTCGTAACGCTGCGGCTTCAGCTCCGTCGGAGTTTGAACGCCGGAATCAAGCGCAGCACCCTGCGCAAGAGTTGCAAAGCCCAATAGCAGCCAAAGCAGCCTTTGATTGAATTTCATAGTCAAAAAGTACCTTGAGGTGATTGCCACGATGGCAATCTCACGATAGCCAGTATGTGGTGTGCGCGTATCGAACTGCTTCCGGTGGATGAAGATTCTGTAAAGTTGTCGATCTTTAAATCTCAGGGTAGAGACAGTAACCATTGCATCAATAAAGGTCTATGCTTAGGCTTACGCACTCCTATGAAAAGACGATCAATTTCCCTGGCACTTGCGCTGATTGCAGGGACACTGTTTACTGTCTCGTTACAAACCGCTGGCGCAGAAAAGCCAAGCGCACCACTTTCATCGAAACGAACAATGCCTGATTCCATCGTCATTCAAAAACCAGTCGGTGCTGCACACCAACTCATCTTGCTTTTCCATGGTGTTGGGGCCAACGCGCAAGACCTGGTTCCAGTGGGCAAGCAATTCGCAGCTAAATTTCCGACTGCAATGGTGGTGAGCCTAGAGGGCCTACAGCCAAGTGACTTTGGGCAGGGCCGCCAATGGTTCTCCGTAGCCGGAATTACCGAAGAAAACCGTCCTGCAAGGGTTGCAGCCTCCATGCCTGCTTTTCAGTCTATGGTTCAAGAATTGCAAAAAGTTTCAGGTGTCTCTGCTGAAAAGACCACGTTGATTGGTTTTTCTCAGGGATCCATCATGATCCTGGAGTCCACCCAGAGAAAACCTGTGCTGGCTGGGAGTGTGATCGCGTTTTCAGGCCGGTTCGCCAGTGCACCGGTGGTAGCACCCGCTGGCGTCGCTGTTCACTTGATCCATGGAGATGCAGATCCTGTGATTTCGGTGGACAGCAGCCGCATTGCAGCAAAGCAATTGCAAGCGTTGGGCGCCAATATATCGCTCGATGTTGAATCTGGGATGGGGCATGGCATTAATGCACGAATGCTTACTGCGGCGCTGGACAAACTTGCAGATCAGAAATAGCCCACTGGCTGACTTGGCCACCTTTGAGCGCACATTGGTAGGGGTGGCGGCAAGGTATCGTGTATTTAGCAACCCAACGGCGAGCTCCGGTGAACAGCATTCCACTTTCGATGTCAACTGGTGCGGAATCGTGAAAGATTATTGCAGTTATCTATATATTTTTGCAGATCGGACGGTTCAGGTAAGACGTAACAGGAACGGTGTTGGGATTGGTGACTTTGCAGCGCTAGTTCATGCTGCATTCGTATCTGATTAGCCTTCGAGTCTTTTTGAAGTGACGCCTAAGATATTGATACTTATCTTATGGCACTTCGTGTAATCGGCAAGCGGGTAGGGCGCAGGAACACCTGCCAAAGGATCAAAAAGCGCAAGGTAATGGCCCACGTGCTGTGACAGGGCGGCGCATGACTGCTTGGGTACACAGTGGACAAGTAAAGTGGAATACGCACAGTGGGCCCTCTGGTCGCCTAAGGCCCCTCAGGGGGCATCGCCGATGGGCCCTACCCATCATCTAACAGTGGTGTCCATCAGCCGACTCATTGTGCAATTTCGGCGAAAGTGCCACGATGACGGGCTAATTCGATAGAAGCCTGCAAATAGTCGATGGTAGTGTCCGCATAGCGTGCCCCCAGGAAGATCTGCTTGGCAATCCAGCTGCTCGAAAAAACCGTTACGAAGCACGTTTATCACGCCTATCATTACTTCAAAGGAATCATCAAATGTTAGAAACTTCCATTGCCGGCAGCTTGCCGAAGCCAGCCTGGCTGGCTGAAACAAACAAACTCTGGCCTCAGTGGCGGGCTGAGGGTGATGCGCTACGCCAGGCCAAGGCCGACGCGACCTTGCTTTGGATCAAGGCCCAGGAGGACGCGGGCCTGGACATCGTGGGCGACGGCGAGCAATCGCGACAGCACTTCGTGCATGGTTTCCTCGAACAGGTCGAAGGCATCGACTTCGAGCACAAGGTGAAGATGGGCATCCGCGACAACCGCTACGACGCGATGGTGCCGCAGGTAGTTTCGAAATTAGGCCTGAAGGGGCGGGTACATGCCTTCGAAGCGCAATTGGCGCGCGCGCATACGAAGAAGAAGCTGAAATTTACATTGCCCGGCCCGATGACAATCGTCGACACCGTAGCGGACCGCTTTTATGGGGACAAGGTCAAGATGGCTTTTGCCTTTGCCGAGTTGCTCAACCAAGAGGCCCTGGCGCTTCAGGCCGATGGCGTAGACATAATCCAGTTCGACGAGCCCGCCTTCAATGTCTACATGAAGGATGCCGCCGACTGGGGCGTGCAGGCGCTGGAGCGCGCGGCGCAGGGGCTGACCTGCAAGACGGCGGTGCACATCTGCTATGGCTACGGCATTAAGGCCAATACAGACTGGAAGAGCACCCTGGGCGACGAATGGCGCCAGTATGAGAAGGTGTTCCCCGCGCTTGCCCGCAGCAGCATCAATCAAGTGAGCCTGGAATGTATCCACTCCCACGTGCCGCCCGACCTGATGAAGCTACTGGTCGGCAAGGACGTGATGGTGGGCGTAATTGATGTGGCCAGCGACGTGATCGAGACACCCGAAGAAGTTGCTGACACCATCGGCCGAGCGCTGGAGTTTGTGCCAAAGGAGCGACTATTTCCGTGTACGAATTGCGGCTTGGCGCCGATGGCGCGGGACGTGGCGTGGCGCAAGCTCGAAGCGCTGGCAGCAGGCACTAGGCTTGCAAAGGAGCGACTTGCCAAAGCGTGACGTTAATCAGACAAAATGCGGATGATTGCGATTGCCACGGGCGTATTGAGCAGTTTGACAGGGATTCCGAATACGGCGGGAGCTACTGGTGCGGTTGACGGTGCTGGCATAGCGGCAACGTTCAGTGCATCTTATCGAGTGGCCAACGATCCTATTCCAGTTCATCAAGGTGTTTGGAAGCCGTTTGCATTGCAAGTCTGCCTTCGCTAATTTCGTACCACCATTTTAGGTGGTGGCCTAGAACTACAGACTCGCGGCGCATCTTCAGCGGCTTTGGAGGCAAGATAGTTGTAGGAAATGCCTTAACAACCCCCGCAGGCTTCCCTACTGAATATCAGTCCTGTCTGATTGCCTTTTGGTTTGGCTCAAGTCAGACTAATCAGGGTAACACAGCACGCCCCTGATATGGATTAATGCCTCGGGTCCCGTTTCCGCTACCATTGTCGCCCTTTTGGCGGCTTTGTAAATGCCAATTAGACATCATGTATTGACCTGCCAACCTCAAGCGACGCGGATTACGCTTGGGTTTTTCAACCGAAGGCGCAGAGCCGATATTGAGGAGACAGGTCGTGGATAAGTTTATCAAGTACGTAGGAATGGATGTGCATAAAGTAACGATTGCCGTAGCTGTCGCACCCTCGGGCGGTGGCGAAGTGCGCTATGTTGGTGAGATTGCCAACACACCTCAGGCCATTGAGAAGTTGGTCAAGCAACTACGCAAAGACAACGGGGATCTAAAGTTTTGCTACGAAGCAGGTCCTTGCGGCTACGGCATTCATCGTCAGTTGTCTGAGTTGGGTTGGGAATGCCAGGTTGTTGCACCCTCTTTGATTCCGAAGAAGGCAGGTGATCGCGTCAAGACCGACCGACGTGACAGTCTGTCTCTGGCCAGACTCCATCGGGCAGGAGAGTTGACGGCGGTATGGGTGCCCGATGGCGCCCAGGAGGCCTTGCGCGATTTGACACGAGCGCGTGAAGACATGAAGCACCTTCAACGCCAAGCCAAGCAGCGCCTGTTGGCGTTCTTGCTGCGCCAGGGTCGCAGTTACGACGGCAAAAGCAACTGGACACAGGCGCATTACCGTTGGCTTGTGAGTGCGGTCACGAATCCTGATGGCCTTTGGTGCAGTGGCGGTCAAGATGCGTGATGGGAATTGGGTGACCCCCCGCAAGAAACTTGATTAAAAGTTAATTTTGGGGGAGTCTCTTGTTTACTACGACGAGAGACTATTCCAGTGTGCCATGCCCTGCTTCAAGACATCAAGTTTTTTCAAATCCTGGTCCGCATAGACGAGGAATTTGCACAACAGACCCGCACTGCCGGGTGCGCCTGTGGTGGATCCCTCCACCGGGCGAACTACCCACGCAAACCACGCGGCTGCCC
>CANBYM010000222.1 GCA_947373605.1 Comamonadaceae bacterium | reverse complement strand
GCATGGTGCAGGCTGCGCTGGAGTCGGCCATGCGTGACCGTACCACGCTAGTCATCGCCCACCGGCTGGCAACCGTTCAAAAGGCGGACTTGATCGTTGTTCTGGATCACGGGAGTCTGGTTGAGCAAGGCACCCATGCTGAACTGGTGGCCAAAGGCGGGGTTTATGCTGGTCTTGCCGCGCTTCAGTTCAACGCCTGAAGACAGTGCATGCTGCAGACTTGAGTTTTTACAGTAGCGCTGTAGAATTTAAAGTGGTTTTACACAACGATCGGAGCCAGTCATGGATGCCTCTAAAGTGAAAACATCTCAGCCGGTACAAGCGGTTCAACCGCCCAAACGCAACCCGGAAAACAAGTCTGAACAGGCGTCGCAAGCAAAAAGTGCAACCGCGCAAAAATCTCCTTACGATGCGCCCCGTCAAACCACTAATGCCCAGGGGCAGGCCATTGGGACCCGGATCAATTACAGGGCCTGAAACACCGCCAATATAAGGCCTCTTCACATATGCACTAGCGGTCATCGTTACGATCATGGTCGCCATTACCGCCACCAACAGCACAACGCCATCGCTGAAATTGGCCTTGAGTCAGGCACGATTGGATCAGGCGCGCAAGGAAGCAGACCAAGCGGATGCCAATGCAAAAACGCTGCGCATTCAAGCAGACCAGGCACAGCAGGAGTCTGAGCACCAGCAAAGCAATGTGCAGAGTTTGACTAACCAAGCTTCGCAGGCGCAGGCTATCTACAGTGCATCGACCGCGAACACATCGTCGGCGGTGCCGGTTGCAACCCAGGAGTTTTTGGTTCGGCTTTACAACGCCACCAGCCAGAAATTTGCCGATAGTGGTAACGCCCTCAAAAGCACGCCCAACGCTCCCTCGGTACTCAATACGCAAGGCCAAACGACCGGCCGCATTCTGAATATCTCTGTTTAAAACTTGCAATTGCGCCTTGTTACGCGCTCCGTCATCTATACATTTTTTGCATATCCCAAGGTTTTGTTAGCCTTGGACAGCACTTCTTTGCAGGCATACAGTTTGGGCTTCAAGCAGTATTACAGGAGCCACAATGTCAAAATCCATTCCCGCTGACAAGAAAAATGTCGCGATTGCAAACCCCTACAACCACCCCTTGCCTTCCTATTTGCAAGCGGATCATCTGGGTCCGTGGGGCAATTATCTGCAACAGGTAGATCGCGTAATCCCTTATCTGGGGAATCTGGCACGTTGGGCCGAGACATTGAAACGTCCCAAGCGGGCCTTGATCGTGGACGTGCCTATCGAGCTGGACAACGGCACTATTGCCCACTTTGAAGGCTACCGTGTGCAGCACAACACGTCGCGCGGGCCCGGAAAAGGCGGCGTGCGCTTCCATCAAGATGTGACGCTTTCGGAAGTCATGGCCCTGGCGGGCTGGATGTCCATCAAAAACGCAGCTGTCAATGTGCCTTACGGCGGCGCCAAGGGCGGCATCCGTGTCGACCCCAAGAAGTTGTCGCGTGGTGAACTCGAACGCATGACACGACGCTACACCAGTGAAATCGGCATCATCATCGGGCCAACAAAGGACATTCCGGCACCTGATGTGAATACCAATGAACAGATCATGGCCTGGATGATGGATACCTATTCGATGAACGAGGGTGCAACGGCAACCGGTGTCGTCACCGGTAAACCTGTCGATCTGGGTGGGTCATTGGGCCGCAGAGAGGCCACTGGCAGGGGTGTTTACACCGTGGGCGTGGAAGCCGCCCACCATATCGGGCTGGATATCAGCAAAGCCAAAGTTGCAGTGCAAGGATTTGGCAACGTGGGGGGAATTGCAGGCAAGCTTTTTGCGCAGGCCGGTGCAAAAGTAGTAGCAGTACAGGATCACGGAGGCACCATCTATTGGGAGTCCGGACTGGACGTTATTGCACTCTTGGAACACGTCAAAACACAGGGCTCAGTCGCAGGATTTGCCAATGCGGAAGTGATGGCAAACGATGCCTTCTGGGATGTGGACTGCGATATCCTGATACCGGCAGCGCTGGAGCAACAAATTACCGAAGCAAATGCAGGTCGCATCAAGGCCCGACTCATCATCGAAGGGGCGAACGGCCCGACTACCACTGCGGCCGACGACATCCTGCAGTCTCGCAACATTCTGGTACTACCGGACGTGATTGCCAATGCCGGCGGAGTTACGGTGAGCTACTTTGAATGGGTCCAGGACTTTTCGAGTTTCTTCTGGTCAGAAGATGAAATTAACGCGCGTCTGGTTCGCATCATGAAAGAAGCATTTGCCGGTGTATGGAATGTGGCTCAGGAAAACAACGTGAGCCTGCGTACCGCCACGTTTATTGTGGCTTGCAAGCGCATACTCCACGCGCGCGAGTTACGCGGTTTGTACCCCTGATCGTACGATCCCCTGCAACGGCTAGCGCTAATGCAGGGGATTTTTAAGCGACTCCGGTAATAGCAAAGGCATCACCTCGATGCCCTCATCAACCAGTGAATGCACTTCGTCCACCGTGGTCTGGCCCCGGATTGCCCTTGACTTTGACTCACCATAATGGATTCGGCGGACCTCTTCGGCAAACTGCTGACCTACATCTTCAGAGTTGTCTAAAACCTTCTTTGAAAACGCCGCCCAAGCCTGTGCAACTGTATGCACCGTGTCTGTCGCCGGGGCCTCGGTTGTTGATAGATGCGAAGTAAACTGTCCCGAAAGATTCAAACGCGGCGCGCTGAGTTTTTTGGTGATCTTGGAATCTGCACAAACCGGACACTGCACAAGGGACTTGTGATCTTGATCCACAAAATCCTGTTCACTGGCAAACCAGCCTTCAAAGGTGTGGTCGTTACTGCAACGAAGATCCAACACTTTCATCGCATCTATGCCAACGATAGCCAGTCCAGCTTCCAGGCACCACTGATTACATTTTGAAGCCAGAGCACGCCTGTCAAAGTTTTAGCATCGGTGACCTTTCCCAGAGAACACCATTGCATCAGCTCATCTGCGGACACAGTAATCACGTCGAGAAATTCACCTTGGTCAAGCTTACGTTGATCTAGCTTCAACTGGCGGGCAAACCAGATATCAATAAACTCTGTGGAATAGGCAATAGCCGGATGCAGTACCCCTGCCCTCGCCCATTCGGCTGCGATGTAGCCCGTTTCCTCGTGCAACTCACGCTGCGCGCATGCTCGTAAATCTTCTCCGGGATCAAGTTTGCCCGCCGGGAACTCGATCATCACGCGCCCCACGGGATATCGGAACTGCCGCTCTAAAACAACCTGCGTTTTACCTTGTTCATCTGTGATCAAAGGGATGATCATCACAGCACCGGGATGCACGAAGTACTCACGTGTAGCCGAAGCACCGTCAGGCAGGGATACGACGTCACGATTCGCATGCAGAAATTTGCCAACCAGAATTTCCTGACTCGACTGCTTTAGTTCAACTAGGTGTGCATCATCTGCTTGCATTGAAGTCATTCGCCTGCTCCAGGCAGGCTCAAGTGCCCAGCATTTGGCGTATGGACTGCTCGCACAGCGCCATCAAACCGCCAGGAATGAAGCCCAACACCAGGACCAATGCGCCATTAATACAAAGTACAACGCGAACGTCAGTCGACGCAACCACTGTGCTGGCTGTTAGTGGACTATCAAAGTACATCACCTTAATAAGGCGCAAGTAATAAAACGCACCGACCAGCGACATAAACACCGCAAACACTGCCAAGACGATGTGCATTTCGCTTCCAGATGCCATCAGAGCCTGAAGCACCGAGAGCTTGGCATAAAAACCGACCATTGGCGGTATGCCGGCAAACGAGAACAAACATATAGACATGACACCGGCATACAACGGGCTGCGTTGGTTAAGGCCTGCAAAATCAGAAATTTCCTCACTCTCAAATCCATCGCGGGAAAGAAGCAGGATGACCCCGAAACTTGCCAGCGTCGTCAGCACATAGGTAATGACGTAAAACATGGCTGCGCTGTACGCGGTAGTGGAGAACGGCAATGAGTTGCCATTGATCACGCCTGAGACCACACCCAACAACACAAAACCCATTTGGGAAATAGTGGAAAACGCAAGCATGCGCTTGATGTTAGTCTGCATGATCGCGGCAAAATTACCCACGATGAGTGAACCCACCGCCAATATGATCAGCATTTGCTGCCAGTCGATAGCCAGTGGCAGCATACCTTCCACCAAAAGGCGCATTGTTATAGCAAAGGCAGCCAATTTAGGTGCTCCACCAATCATCAAAGTAACCGAAGTGGGTGCACCTTGGTAGACATCGGGGATCCACATGTGAAACGGGACAACGCCCAATTTGAAGCCCAAACCGGCCACAATAAAAACCAAGCCAAAAATCAAAACCTGATGGCGGACGCTTCCGCTTGATATGGCATTGAAAACCGACGTTATGTCCAGCGTTCCGGTGGCACCATAAAGCATGGACATGCCGTAAAGCAAAAATCCGGAAGCCATCGCACCCAGCACAAAGTATTTCATTGCCGCTTCAGTCGCAGTGGAATGGTCGCGCCGCAAGGCCACCAAGGCATAACTGGACAAAGTAAGCAACTCCAGCCCTAGATAGGTCACCAGGAAATTGTTACCGGAGATCATCACAAACATGCCCAGCAATGAAAAGATGCTCAGCGTAAAGAACTCACCGCCCCGCAGCATGTCACGCTGTGATGCATAGGGACGCCCGTAAAGCAGCGTCAGCATTACAGCAACGGTGGCAAAACATTTGAGCCAATTGCCCATGGAGTCGCTTACCACCATATTGCCAAAAGCATACTGAGTTGCGCCACCGGATGCAATTGACGCCTGCAGCGCCGAAACGACGGCCAGTGTCAACATCGTCACAACATACGTACGGGTGCGTAGCGGTGACTTCACCGGTAGGTCAATCAACGCGATGACACAGGCCATCACAAAAAGAATGATCTCCGGGAAAACGGTCATCAAACTGATTTTGTCTATCATCTTGGGTCTCTCAATTCAGCTTGATCAGTGGAGCTTGGAAACAGCAACGTGTTTGAGCAATTGCGCAACAGACACATCCATGACATCGGTAAAGGGCTTGGGATAAATGCCCATGTAAAGCACTGCGCCACCCAAAATCGCAAGCATCAAAAACTCTCGTGCGTTAATGTCAACAAGTTCTTTAACATGCTCATTGGCTACCGGGCCAAGGTATACGCGTTTGAACATCCACAAGGTATACGCAGCACCAAAGATAAGAGCACTAGCTGCCGCGAAGCCAACCCAGAAGTTGAATTTGACCGCGCCCAGAATGACCATCCATTCACCGACAAAACCGGCCGGTCCCGGCAAGCCGCAGTTAGCCATCGAGAAGAGCAACGCGAATGCTGCAAACTTGGGCATGGTGTTGACCACTCCACCGTAGCTGGCAATTTCGCGGGAATGCACGCGGTCGTACAAAACGCCGATGGACAGAAACATGGCGCCTGAGACAAATCCATGGGCAATCATCTGCACCAAACCGCCGGACATGCCCAAATCATTGAACATGAAAAAGCCCAGCGTCACAAATCCCATGTGCGCAACGGACGAGTAAGCAACGAGCTTCTTCATATCCTGTTGAACCATAGCAACCAGACCCACATAGACCACTGCAATCAAGGACAGCGTGACCATGAACGCGCCCCACTCGTGCGCGGCATCCGGTGCGATTGGCAACGAAAAGCGCAAGAAGCCGTATGCACCCAGTTTCAGCATGATCGCT
>CANBYM010000221.1 GCA_947373605.1 Comamonadaceae bacterium | reverse complement strand
CATGAGCTCACTCAGGTAGGCCGGCGCGCTGCCTTTGATGGTGAACGGGTTGTACTTGTCGAAGTTGGAAGCCCGCGAATTGCTGACCAGACGCAACTCCCCCCCCTTGGGCGCTGCGGCATTCACATAAGCGAAGTGCGCAAAGTTGGCCGGGTATTGAAGGTCTGCCCAAAGCGCATAACCGTAGTTCGCCAATGCCGGGCCTGAGAGCACAACTGCACACAAAATCATCAGGAGAGACACTAAAAAACGCATGCGACAATTCTGCCTTACACGCAACGTATTTTTGAAGAGGACGATATGGGCTTTTTAGCAGGCAAGAAGTTGTTGATTACCGGGGTGCTGTCGAACCGTTCCATCGCATACGGCATTGCCAAAGCATGCAAAGAGCAAGGTGCCGAGTTGGCATTCAGCTATGTGGGCGAACGATTTAAAGACCGAATTACCGAGTTTGCCGCAGACTTCGGCTCCAAGCTGATTTTTGATTGCGATGTCGGCGACGATGCCCAGATTGAAAAGCTTTTTGCCGATTTGTCTGCACACTGGCCAAAGTTCGACGGATTTGTGCACAGCATCGGCTTTGCGCCACGCGAAGCGATTGCCGGTAACTTTCTGGATGGCCTGAGCCGCGAAAGTTTCAAAATCGCGCACGACATCAGCGCTTACAGCTTTCCCGCCATGGCCAAGTCTGCCCTGCCCTACCTGAATGAAAAGTCCGCACTTCTCACGCTCACCTATCTTGGCGCGGAGCGCATCATCCCGAACTACAACACCATGGGTCTGGCCAAAGCCTCGCTGGAGTCGTCAGTGCGCTATTTGGCCGAGGCCGTCGGCCCCAAGAGTATCCGCGTCAACGGTATCAGTGCCGGCCCCATCAAGACGCTGGCCGCCAGCGGCATCAAAGACTTCGGCAAGCTGCTGAGCATGGTGGCTGGTGCATCACCCATTCGCCGCAATGTGACCATTGAAGATGTGGGTAATGTCGCCGCCTTTTTGCTGAGCGATCTGGCAGCTGGCGTGACTGCCGAAATCACATACGTCGATGGCGGCTATAGCCAGACTATGGGTGTGGTCTCGGAATAAGAGAGTCAACCCTTGACGCAGTCCGCAAAATAATGCTTCTTGCCGACTGCGTCCACCTCTTCCACCAGCCCGTGAATATCCGTTTCAAAGCCCGGGCACATGGTGTTGAACTCGCGTGAGAACTTGAGATAGTCCACGATCTTTTTGTTGAACACCTCTCCAGGAATCAACAAAGGGATACCGGGCGGGTACGGCGTAACTAGGCCCACAGTAATGCGGCCTTCCAGGTTGTCAATTTCAACGCGTTCTGTTTTACGGTGTGCGATGTGGGCGTATGCATCGCTGGGCTTCATGGCGGGCGTCAAGTCGCTCAGGTACATATCGGTAGTCAGGCGCGCAATGTCGTACTTGGCGTACAGCGCATGCAGGTGCTGGCACAGTTCGGCCAATCCCATTTTTTCGTAACGCGGATACTTCTGGCAGAACTCCGGCAGGATACGCCACATGGGTTGATTCTTGTCGTAGTCGTCTTTAAACTGCTGCAAGGCAGTCAGCATGCTGTTCCAGCGACCTTTGGTAATGCCAATGGTGAACATGATGAAGAAGCTGTACAGCCCGGTCTTCTCAACGACCACACCGTGCTCGGCCAGAAACTTGGTCACGATGCTGGCCGGAATGCCAGTCTTGGCAAACTTGCCATTCAAGTCCATTCCGGGGGTGACGATGGTTGCCTTGATGGGATCCAGCATATTGAAGCCCGCAGCCATCTTGCCGAAACCATGCCAGTTGGCCGTGCTGTTGGCTTTGGCGCTCTTGCTCTCACCCTTAATCACCCAATCGGTCGCGCGGCCTATGCCTTCATCGGCCAGCTTTTCGGGGCCCCAGACCTTAAACCACCAATCCGCACCGTACTCTTCGTCCACCTTGCGCATGGCGCGGCGGAAGTCCAATGCCTCGGCAATGCTTTCTTCCACCAGCGCGGTGCCTCCGGGCGGCTCCATCATGGCCGCGGCCACGTCGCAACTGGCGATGATGCTGTATTGCGGGCTGGTGCTGGTGTGCATCAGATATGCCTCGTTGAACAATGGCCTATCCAGTTTGACGGTTTGGGAGTCCTGCACCAGCACATGGCTGGCCTGGCTGATACCGGCCAGCAATTTATGAATCGACTGCGTGGCGTAGACCATGGCGTGCTTGGGCCGCGCACGCTTCTTACCCATGGAATGGTAGGTACCGTAGAAAGGGTGAAACGCTGCGTGCGGCAACCAGGCTTCGTCAAAGTGCAGGTTGTCCACGTAGCCGTCCAGCATGTTCTTGACAGTCTCGGTGTTGTACAAAACACCGTCGTAGGTGGACTGGGTGATGGTCAGCACACGCGGCTTGACCTTCTTGGCATCCACGCCCTTGAGTAGCGGATTGGCCTTAATCTTGGCCTGAATGGCGGCGGGCTCGAACTCTTCTTTGGGGATGGGCCCGATGATGCCGAAGTGGTTGCGCGTGGGCTTTAGGAAAACCGGAATCGCCCCGGTCATGATGATGCTGTGCAGAATCGATTTGTGGCAGTTGCGGTCCACCACCACGACGTCACCGGGGGCGACGGTGTGGTGCCACACCATCTTGTTGCTGGTGCTGGTACCGTTGGTCACAAAGAAGCAATGGTCGGCATTAAAAATACGCGCGGCATTGCGCTCACTGGCACCGATAGCGCCGTTATGGTCCAGCAGCTGGCCCAGCTCTTCTACCGCGTTACACACGTCGGCGCGTAGCATGTTTTCACCGTAAAACTGGTGGTACATCTGACCTACAGGACTCTTCAGAAAGGCCACTCCACCGGAGTGACCCGGGCAATGCCAGGAATAGGACCCGTCTTCCGCGTAGTCCAGCAGCGCCTTGAAAAACGGTGGCTGTACGCCTTCCAAGTAGCTTTTGGCTTCGCGGATGATGTGGCGCGCCACAAACTCGGGCGTGTCTTCAAACATGTGGATGAAGCCATGCAGTTCGCGCAGGATGTCATTAGGGATGTGGCGACTGGTTTTGGTTTCGCCGTACACATAAATCGGCACATCCAAATTCTTGCGTCGCACTTCCTCAATGAAATGGCGCAGGTTGAGCACTGCCGGGTCCAGATCAGGGCCGGGGGTGAATTCCTCATCGTCAATAGACAAAATAAATGCGCTGGCGCGGCTTTGCTGCTGCGCAAACTGGCTCAAGTCTCCGTAACTGGTAACGCCCAGCACCTCGAAGCCTTCGGACTCAATGGCATGCGCCAATGCGCGGATACCCAAACCTGAGGTGTTCTCAGAGCGAAAGTCTTCATCGATGATGATGATGGGAAAACGGAACTTCATCTTGTTACTCCAGCACGCAAACCATTAAAACCGCAAACAGTCGCGAAGTGTAGTGACTTAATGCACATGTTTTATTGCGCTATTTGCCTTTTGACCCACAATGTGGCGTTGTCAATACAAAGGAGCCTTGCAACATGGCGCAATCCACAATCTGGTGGCTGATTGCCGGTGGTCTGGTGGCGGTGGAGCTTCTGACTAGCACGTTTTATCTGCTGATGCTGGCCATGGGCATGGCCGCAGCCGCCTGTGCTGCTATGTCGGGTGCCAATGCGACGGTACAAATTCTGCTGGCTGCCGTTGTTGGTGGTGGCGCAGTCATTACCTGGCACATGCATCAGGTGAAGCGCCACGTGGAACCCCCTGCGCAGGCCAATGTCAACGTTAATCTGGATATCGGTGAAGTGGTGCACATCGACAACTGGAACGCTGATGGAACTGCCGACGTACATTACCGCGGTGCCCGTTGGACCGCCATTCACCGCACCGGCGTAATACCGGGCCTCGGCGCGCACAAAGTCGCGGAACTGGTAGGCAACCGCTTGCTGGTGGACAAAGCATAGGAACCGAAAAAAGGAAGCATCATGGAAGTCGCAATTGTCATTCTGGTCATCGCTATTATTTTTGTGACCCGCTCGATCAAGGTAGTGCCGCAGCAGCATGCCTGGGTTATTGAGCGACTGGGCAAATACCACGGAACGCTCACGCCGGGTTTGAACTTCCTGGTGCCCTTTGTGGATCGCGTCGCCTATAAGCACGTGCTCAAAGAAATTCCCTTGGACATTGCCAGCCAGGTTTGCATCACACGCGATAACACGCAACTGCAGGTGGACGGCATTTTGTATTTTCAGGTGACGGACGCCATGCGCGCCAGTTACGGCTCCAGTAATTACATCGTTGCCATTTCGCAGTTGGCACAAACATCACTGCGCTCCGTAATCGGCAAGCTGGAGTTGGACAAAACGTTTGAAGAGCGCGACATCATTAACGCGCAAGTCGTCGCCGCGATTGACGAAGCAGCGCTGAACTGGGGCGTCAAGGTGCTGCGCTACGAGATCAAAGACCTGACGCCGCCCAAAGAAATTCTGCACGCGATGCAGGCGCAGATTACTGCTGAGCGTGAAAAGCGCGCCCTGATTGCTGCCTCGGAAGGCCGCCGTCAGGAGCAAATCAATATTGCAACTGGCGAGCGCGAAGCATTTATCGCCCGTTCTGAAGGCGAGAAGCAAGCAGTTATCAACAAAGCGCAAGGTGAAGCGGCCTCGATCACCGCCGTGGCCGATGCCACTGCACAGGCGATTGAGCGCATTGCCGCTGCCATCCGCCAACCCGGTGGCGAACAGGCCGTACAACTCAAGGTGGCAGAAAAAGCGGTTGAGGCCTATGCGAAAGTGGCATCAGATTCCACTACTACCTTAATCATCCCGGGCAATATGAGTGAGGTTTCCACCCTCATTGCCACCGCCATGAAGATGGTGCAAACCGCCAGGTAAGCGCGACACGCGCAGGTGGGAAACAAAAAAGCCCCGACTTCACAGGGAAGTAGGGGCTTTCAGGTGCTTTAAGAAGGCTGGAAAAGACCTACAAAGACTTAGTACTGGCGGAGCAGGCGTCCACCGCATTCGAACTTTAGGCGTTATCAGGCCGGATCAATTTCCATAATTTTTAGCCTTGCCCCCTCTGATAATTAAAATTAGTTGTCTCAAGCGTTATTACCCCATATCATCCAATAGCACCCACAATAGTGGGTAGTTGGTGGGGACGATTCCCCGACCGATGTGAATGACAAACAGGGATTCGAAACATGCCCAAACGCGCGACTGAAATGAGCCCTTTGGCGGTCTCCAGACTGACTAAGCCCGGACTGCACTTCGTAGGTGTTGTCTCTGGCCTGGCGCTGCAAATCGCCCCTTCTGGCGCCAAGAGTTGGATCCTTCGTTATCCGGATGGCAAGAAGCGCAAAGAGATGGGACTGGGTGCATATCCTGATGTCGGACTGGCAGATGCTCGCCGGCGTGCCCGTGAGGAACGGGAAAAACTGGACAAAGGTATCGACCCAATCACCGAGCGCCGCATGGCTCAAAGCGCTATGAAGGCACAGAACGCCGCCGCGATTACATTTGAGAAAGCAGCCCTCGCCTACATCGAGGCCCACGAATCTGGATGGGACAACGCAAAGCACATCCAGCAGTGGCGCAACTCGCTGGCCACCTATGCCTATCCCCACATCGGCGCGCTACTAGTCCGCGATATTTCCGTGTCGAACGTGCTTCAGGTGCTTGAGCCAATCTGGTCTGGTGAAAAGGCACGGACCGAAACCGCAACGCGGATCCGCAGCCGCATGGAGCTCGTGCTGGACTGGTCCGCTGCGCGCGGTTATCGCGAAGGTTT
>CANBYM010000220.1 GCA_947373605.1 Comamonadaceae bacterium | reverse complement strand
GTTTTGGGGCTGAGCATCAGGTCCTCGGCAATCTCGGAGAGCTTCTTGCCGGAAGCAATTTTCAGCAGAGTTTGCAGTTCCCGCTCGGAAAGCGTGGAATGCAGGTTTTCTGCCTGTGGTTCCGAGAGGTTGTTGACCAGCATTTCGGACACTGCCGCCGAGACATATTTGCGGCCCTGGGAAATCGTACGAACGGCCTTTATCAACTCGTTAGGGTCACCCGCTTTGTTCAGGTAACCGTGCGCCCCGGCGCGCAGGCAACGGATGGCGTATTGGTCCTCGGCAAACATCGACACGACCAATACGCGCACGCCCGAACCGCTTTCTTTCAGGCTGGAGAGCACTTCCAGACCCCCGCGCCCGGGCAGGTTCAAGTCCAATATCAGTACATCGCAGGGACAGGCCCGAAGTGCCTCTCGCACTTCGGAGTAGCTTGCGGATTCTCCGGTGACCTGTATGTCCACCGCTTCAGTCAGTGTGTCGCGGATTCCGCGTCGCACCATGGCGTGGTCATCGCACAGTATTACTTTGATCACAGAAAATCTTCCTCCAGCGGGGATGGTCCCCTGGTGCCCAATGGCACCGACAAAATGATGGTGGTGCCGGCACCCTCTCGGGTGCTCAAGTCAAGCCAGCCGCCCACTACTTTGGCACGTTCTTTAAGACCGCGAATACCAAGAGCCGTGGGGCTTTCCAGACTTTGCCGGGAGATTCCGCATCCGTTGTCGGAAATTTCCAGCGTCAGCACTTCCTCGGCATCAGACAGGTCGATTTTGACTTCGCTGCACCGAGCATATTTGGAAATATTGGTCAATGCTTCCTGTGCGGTGCGGTAGGCGGTGAGCTCGACAGCTTTGTCCGCCTGGATGTGTTGGTTATTGCTGGCAAGCGAAGTCTTTACGCCGGTACGCCGTTGAAAGCTTTCGGCCAGCCACTGAATGGCGGGATACAGGCCCTGATCCAGAATGGCCGGACGCAAATTCATCATGATGCGCTGGCTGGCGCCAATTGCGTGCCGCAGCATCTCATCGGCCGTACTCAAGTGCTCGCGCACGTCGGCGGCAGTGCTGTGGCGCTCGATCCAGGAGAGGTCAAGCTTGACGGCAGCCAGGGAACCGCCAATGTCATCGTGGATTTCGCGGGCAATGGCCGCGCGCTCGTTCTCAATGGCGGCCTGAAGGTGCTGGGCAAAGTCGGCCAGGCGCTTTTCTGAAAGCGCTAGCTCCTTGAGGGCGCGAGCCTCTGCGTTTTTAGCGTGAAATAGGGCGAGTGACCTTTCGATGACGCGACGCAGGTTGCGCAGGTCGTCTTTGGCCACAAAGTCACTAATGCCGGTTTGTATGGCCGCTACAGCTGCCGCTTCGCCTATGGCACCTGAAAGCAAAATGAACGGTGGACGCACGGCCATGCTTTGGAGCGATTGCCATGCATCCATCGCGGTGAATCCGGGGAGCCGGTAGTCGGCGAGGATGACATCAAATTCTTGCGTGGCGTTCAATTGAGCAAAGGTATCGAGCGAGTCAACGCGGGTCAGGGTGCAATTTAATCCGTCTTTGTGCAAGGCGCGCGCTACCAGTTGGTGGTCGAGTTCAGAATCTTCTAGATGGAGAATCTTCATTTGCGCAGGCGCGCTGCTAAGTATTTCGTTTTTCGCTGGCATTGCGTTGGATTATGTCGGTTCACCGGCAGGGCGAGCAAGCAAATGATTCCCAAATGCCGTGGATTCCTGATAACCTAGAACCTAGTGGAAAAAACAGAGGTGGCAAAAATGGATTGCCGTGAAATTGAGCGTAGTTTTGAGGATACGGGACGATGCAATCATCTGTGACTTCACCGGGTTCACCCTCAGTGCAAATGCCGGTCATGCTGGTGGCAGAAGTACAGGATTCTTTGCTGGTGGTGGTACATGACCTCAACCGGTTGGATAGCCTGTTGGCCCACACCATGGAAAATCTGATGGAGCGCTTTACAGCGGCCAGCGCCAACTTGGCGGATCCCTCGCTGGTCGATTCTGCGCAACTGGATATGGTGCGCAGTACCTTGCGCGCTGCAGTGACGGAGCTGCAGTTTCAGGACATGGCCTCACAGCTCATCAATCACACCTCAAAAATTCTGCAGGGTTGTGCCTACCGGCTTGCCTCGGAGTCCATGGGCTCGGAAGACGGAGAGGCGGTGCCATTCGTCGAAGAAGTGCCGGAGCGCCCTAACCCTGTCACGCAAGATGAGATGGATGCCGGCTCCATCGAGCTATTTTGATTCTTAACAACATACTGAACGTTCTCTGGAGCTATAAATGCCTGTAATTCTTGCAGTTGACGACTCACCTTCGATGCGAAAGATGGTGTCTTTTACTTTGACTGGTGCCGGCTATCAAGTCGTCGAAGCGGTGGACGGGCAGGATGCCTACGAAAAGGCCCAGAGTCAGTCGTTTGACCTGGTGTTAACAGACCAGAACATGCCGCGCATGGACGGCCTGGGGTTGACCCGCAAATTGCGCGATCATCCACAGTTTAAAACGACGCCGATATTGATGCTGACTACCGAGTCGAGCGACTTGATGAAGCAAGCCGGGCGCGCGGCAGGGGCAACCGGGTGGTTGGTAAAGCCGTTTGACCCAGCCAAGTTGCTGGATGTCATCAAAAAAGTGATTCGCTAAACGCTGAGCAAAGTGATTTAAACAAGGTAAGTACAGGAGTAAGACATGGCAGAAACCCATCAGGACAGTGGCGGAGGCGACTTCGACCTGAGCCAGTTCTACCAAATCTTCTTTGAAGAGGCGGGGGAAAATTTGGATTTGATGGAGCAAATGCTGCTCAATCTGAACTTGGAGACAGCAGACGACGAGGAGCTCAACGGCATATTCCGTTGCGCTCACTCAGTAAAAGGCGGCGCAGCGACGTTCGGGTTTACCGATGTAGCGGAGCTGACGCACCAAATGGAATCCTTGCTTGACCGATTGCGTCGACATGAATTGCAACCGAATTCAGCCATGGTGGATGTGCTGTTGGAATCGGCCGACGCCTCGCGCAGTTTGTTGGCGCGACATCAATCAGGCGATGAGGGGGCGGTGACACCTACGGCGGACCTCGTGCGACGAATTGCCGAATTAGCAGCGGGCGGCGCGCCCGCGTCTGCGGCCAAGCCAGTGGCTGCAGCTCCTGTTGCCGCGCCGGCAGTTGTAGCGGTTGCGCCGGTTGCTGCGCCTCTGCCCAATGGCATGCGTGCACTGGAAATCAGGGTCGGTCCGATGGAGCGCGTCGAGCAGGCTGACGCAATTGCAGAATTATTCCGTGATATTCCGGGACTGGGGACCATTAAAGCCTTGGATTCTGAGCGTAAGGACGTGCGCTTGTTTTCGGTGGAGACAGCCTCTACGGACGATGACCTTTTGGACTTGTTTGCTTTTCATGTGTCGCGGGAACATATTGCGATCACGGCAAAGCAGACCGCAGCTGCGCCCGCACCGGTTGCTGTGCCTGCGGCAGCGGCCCCAGCAACTGAGGCCAGCGATGGGTTCGGCTTTTTTGACGGAGCGCCTGGAGCGCCTTCGGCTCCAGTGG
The DNA here is from genome assembly GCA_947373605.1 of Comamonadaceae bacterium. Taxonomy (GTDB): domain Bacteria; phylum Pseudomonadota; class Gammaproteobacteria; order Burkholderiales; family Burkholderiaceae_C; genus Allorhodoferax. The sequence continues at coordinate 2,237 of CANBYM010000220.1, read as the reverse complement.
CACCCGCAGCTAGTGTCGTTGCAGTGCCCGAGGCTGTAGCGGCAAAAGTGCCGGCCAAAGCGCCAGCCGCTGCGCATGCAGCTCAGCCTGAGGCTGCAACGATTCGTGTCGCCATCAGTAAGGTCGATCAATTGATTAATCTGGTGGGTGAATTGGTCATCACGCAAGCCATGCTGGCCCAAAATAGCCGTGCACTGGACCCTGCCATCTACCAGCAGTTGCTCACGGGCTTGGCCGACTTGGATCGCAATACCCGTGACCTGCAGGAATCGGTCATGTCGATCCGCATGATTCCTATGTCGATTGTTTTCAGCCGTTTCCCGCGCATGCTGCGCGATCTGGCGGGCAAGCTCGGCAAGAAGGTGGACTTTGTCACCCAAGGTGAGGCCACTGAATTGGATAAGGGGCTGGTGGAAAAAATCACCGATCCGCTGACCCATCTGGTGCGCAACAGTTGCGACCATGGCGTGGAAATGCCGGCGGAGAGGCTGGCGGCCGGCAAATCCGAAACCGGAACCATTACTTTGTCCGCATCGCACCAAGGTGGCTCCATCGTCATCGAGGTGCGGGACGACGGTCGTGGCTTGTCTCGCGAAAAGATTTTGAACAAAGCCAGGGAGCGGGGCCTGGATGTATCGGACTCTATGTCTGATGGAGACGTCTGGCAGCTTATTTTTGCGCCCGGTTTTTCTACTGCTGCGGTGGTAACTGATGTGTCGGGCCGTGGCGTGGGCATGGATGTGGTCAAGCGCAACATTGCGGCGCTCAACGGAACGGTGGAAATAGAGTCGGTTGAAGGCTACGGCATGAAAGTGTCAGTGCGCTTGCCGCTCACTTTGGCCATCATGGACGGTATGTCGGTGGGTGTTGGCGATGAGGTGTACATCCTGCCTTTGTCTTCAGTGGTCGAGTCATTTCAGGTCAAAGCCGAGGCGGTCAGCACGGTGGGTCAGGGTTCACAGTTGGTGAAAGTGCGTGACGAATACATGCCCGTCATTGAGCTGGAAAAAGTGTTCCAGGTGCCGCGTTTTGATTTCGAGAAAAGCAGCGACATCATGGTGGTGGTGGAGGCTGAGGGAAGTCGGGTTGTCCTGCTGGTTGACGAATTGTTGGGGCAGCAGCAGGTGGTGGTGAAAAACCTGGAGTCCAACTACCGCAAGGTACCGAATGTGTCCGGAGCCACCATTTTGGGTGACGGCAAGGTTGCGTTAATTCTGGATACCGGCGCCTTGGTGCGCAGGTCCAGGCATTAAAGGAGTCCTGTGATGGGAGCAATGGAAAAAATGGATGAATTGACATCATCAAGTGCACGGGAGTATTTGACCTTCCGTTTGGATCAGGAAGAATACGGCATTGACATTTTGAAGGTGCAGGAGATTCGTGGCTACGAGCCGCCTACGCGCGTGGCCGATGCGCCGGGGTTTATCAAGGGCGTCGTCAATCTGCGCGGCACGATTGTGCCCATCGTCGATATGCGCCTGAAGTTCAATTGTTCCAAGGCGGAATACGATTCGTTTACGGTGGTGATCATCCTGAATCTGCGCAATCGCATTGTGGGCATCGTTGTGGATTCGGTGAGCGATGTAATGGAACTGCCACCCGAGGCATTGAAGGCCGCGCCCGATATTGATAGCGTTATTGACAGTGGCGCCGTCCTTGGTTTGGGGTCACTTGGAGACCGTATGTTGATATTGTTGGATATTGAGCGGCTGATGTCCGCATCTGACATGGGCTTAGTGAGTTGATAGTGCGAAGGCGCGCTGTCCATATGCTGGTCAACCAGCCTAAGGCAAAGAGGCGTTTTCAAAAATGAACGCCAGATCGCGGCTTGATCACGGTATGGATGCGGTTTCCGGGGTGCCCAATCGCGAATTCGCCTGGACTGATGCCGACTTTGACCGGGTTCAGTCGCTGATTTACAAGCGCGCAGGAATCAGCCTGCATGACGGCAAGCATGCCATGGTGTACAGCCGTTTGTCACGGCGTCTGCGCGACACCGGACATCAGAGTTTCAAAGATTATTTGAGTTGGTTGGAGTCTACGGACGGTCCCGAGTGGCAGGAGTTTATTAACGCGTTGACTACTAATTTGACGTCGTTCTTTCGGGAGCGCCATCATTTTGAAATATTTGCCGACCTTTTGAAGTCCAAGACCTCCGTGCCGAATTGGCGCGTTTGGTGCGCTGCTGCGTCTACGGGGGAAGAGCCCTATTCCATTGTGATGACCGCGCTTGATTC
>CANBYM010000219.1 GCA_947373605.1 Comamonadaceae bacterium | reverse complement strand
AGCACTGCCAAGGTCATGGAAAAACCGTTAGCTACAGCAAAGCCAAATTGAAAAACGGAAGTGAATTTCCGCTTGGCCGGACGGGATTGGAAATGTACAAGCTCCGCTGAATTTGATGTTGGGGTTTCTTCAATTTCTCAGCATTGCGTTGGCGGCATGCAACATGTGTGATGGGAACCCTCACTACCGCGCTGAGCCTCTGATCGCTGTTTGCCGAGCGCGCAAGGACCGGCTGGCGCAAAATCATGTTCGAGTCGTCGAATTGATTGCCATAACGTCCTTTCGCCGCCTATGGCAGAGCGCAAATTAACCAAAGGAGGCGCCCATGCAACAAGATAGCCCGATCGCAATCATCATCGATGCGCTGGCCTTTGCCGCACACAAACACAGGGACCAGCGTCGCAAAAATAAAGGAGCGAGCCCCTACATCTACCACCCTGTGACGCTTGCCCACATTCTCGTGACTGAGGGGGGCATCACCGACCCCGTTGCGCTGGCGGGTGCGCTTCTTCACGATACTGTCGAAGACACGGAGACGACCTACGCGGAGCTGGTCGAGCGTTTCGGCGCAGAGGTGGCTGACGTGGTCATGGAGTGCACTGATGACAAGTCATTGCCAAAGGCTGAGCGCAAGGAGCTTCAAGTCGAGCACGCTCCAAGCATGTCTCCGCCAGCAAAGCTTGTAAAGATCGCCGACAAGACAGCCAACCTTCGCGATGTCGCATCACACCCTCCGGCGGATTTGACGCGCTCCCGCAGGCATGAGTATGCGAATTGGGCCAAGCGGTTGGTCGACAACCTTGGAGAGGTGAATCCAGGGCTCGAGGCAAGCTTTGCTCGCGCACACGCAGCAGTTTTGGAAAGTGGTGGACATTGATTGCACGAGACTGTCACTTGAGGGCCGCTCACCTGCATTCTTTAGCGGCAGGATTGGAGCAGCGAATCAATCGATTTCGAGGCAGTTCACTCGCTGATATTGGTTTAAGGCTCCTTAGTGCGGCGGGTGCTCCAGTCAGAGCAGAGCGGACACTCAATTTTCGATCGGGAAGCAGGAAGCAGACGTGGAACTCTTCGATGCTTGTTGCTGGGCGTCCGGCTTCAGGGCAGCGTTTGGGGGTATGACAGGGCAACACCTGGTCTTACTCGGAGCCAGGGCTGTTCCTATTTATGTACTTTTACTGCACCAAGTCTGCGCGCCAACTCCTCAATCTGGCTTATAAGTTTGCTGTCGCGCATGGCCAGTGCCAACGGTAGGGCTTCAGTCAGAAGCGGCTTTGCCGTGGCGATGTCGCCTTGTTTCCCCGCGACACGCGCAAGTGCGAGCATCGAGCCGGGCAAGCTGCCGTGCACATATCCCATGCGCGACGCGCCCAAATCCTGGCGCAATTGGTAGGCATGCTCCAGCAATGCCCGCGACTCTTCAAGCGCTTCGCGCGCTTCCAGGATCTCGGCCAGCGAATTGCATCCCACCATTTCAGCGATACCAAAGCGCCCATGCCGGCACAGCGCAATCATTCGCCGCAAGTGTGTAATGGCCTCGTCTGTGTCTCCGACAGCCTGCTTCGCAAAGCCCGCGTTCCACAAGCAAAAGCCGAGGCCCCAACTGCCGGGATAGCGCTCTGCGATAGCCAGCCCGGTTTGCGTACGCGCCACTCCAGATGGGGCATCTCCGTTGAATACGTCGCACTCGCCACGCAAGCAGTGCAACATTCCCAGAATCAGTGGGGGCTCAGCAACGTCCGCCAACAGCGCGATGCCCTCATCAAGCCACCCGGCGGCAGCATGCCAATCATCGCTGTCGTGGCCTACCAAAAACCCCAAACAAAACAAGCCCGCCGCGCGCAGCTCGGGCGGAGCGTTGGACGCTGCCGCAAGTGCCTGCTCCAGCCAACCAATGCCCTCATGCAGCTTGCCTTGAGTCCACCAATACACGTTTAACCCTGCGACCAGCTCCAGCGCGGCTTCGGGCGCAATGTGTATCAGCCGGGCAACCGCGACGCGCAGGTTGTCCTCAATGAGCCCAATGGCCTCAATATGAGGTCGCTCCGGGCCACTCATAAATCCTGCACAGGCAGGCAGAGCGGCCTCACGGTAGAAATGTGCGTGGCGATCGCGCATTGCATCTTGCTCGCCTACACCGGACAGCTGCTCCAGCGCGTATTGGCGGATGGTCTCCAGCAACTGGTAACGGCCGCTGTCGCCAAGCTTCATGAGCAGCGATTTCTCCACCAATCGGGCCGTCAGGTCGGCCACTTGCGCGGGGTTTTGTTGCGGCGCGGCGCAGACGCCGTTGATGGCAGCCAGGTTGAATCCTCCGGCAAATACGGCCATACGGTGCAGCAAGCTGCGTTCTTGGACGCTAAGCAGCGCATCGCTCCACTGCACCGTGTCGCGCAGCGAGCGCCGCCCGCCGTCTGCACGGCGCACCGGCCGAGGCAACAAATGAAACAAATCGTCAAGGTGCAGGCGAATGTCTTCCAGACCCAGCCCAACCACGCGTGCGGCCGCCAGCTCGATGGCCAGCGGCAGGCCATCGACACGGCGGCAAATTTCAACGGCCACTCGGGCTGCGTGTTCGGCTTTGAGCGGATCAGCAAAGCGTGTGCCCATGCGTGCACGAAAAAGCTGCACCGCAGGGCTTGCTTCAATCTCGCCGAGGCTCACGTCCGTCCCCGCCAGGGGTAACGCAAGGGGTGCCAGGCGATGGCTAACCTCGCCGTCCACCCAAAGGGGTTCACGGCTGGTGGCCAGAATGTGCAGCCGAGGCAGCCGCGCCGTCAAAGCGTCAACCAATTCAGCGACGGCATCAACTACATGCTCGCAGTTGTCCAGCACAAGCAGCAGGTCCTTATCGACCAGCCAGCGCGTGAGTGCCTCTAATTGAGCCAGCCCACCCGAGCGCGAGAGCCCTAAGGCGACCGCGACTTCAGCGGCAACGAGTTCGGCGGCGCGCAAAGGGGCCAACCACACGGTGAAGACGCCATCGGCAAAGGCCACAGCAGGCGCCGTGCTGGTTTGCGTGTCCAAAGCGGCTGCCACCACGCCTGCCAGTGCCGTCTTGCCCACGCCGCCAGGGCCTACCAGCGTGGTGACTGCATTGGTACGTACGCTGTTAATTACCTCAGCTATTTCTTTGTCGCGGCCCAAGAGCTGGCGCGTGCGCAGGACGGCGTCTGGGTACGTAAAACTCGGTAAATTTACATCGGGTGACTTCCGTGCTTCCGGTGGGTGCCGTGCATCTATAGCCCCCACGTCCAGCGTGATTTGGTAGCCACGCCCGCGCACAGTGCGAATGGCATGCGCGCCCAGCACCTTGCGCAGGGCTGAGATGTGAACGTGCAAATTGTTTTCTTCGACGACCCGGCCAGGCCACACGCGAGCAAACAGGCTGGCGGCGCCAATCACCTCACCCGGTGTCTGCGCCAAGGTCCAGAGAAGATCAAAGGCGCGGTCACCCAAATCGGCTGTGTGTTCGCCTTGTACCAGCGTCCGCCGGGTGGGGTCCAACGTCCAGTTTCCCAGGGTGAGTGTCTGTTCAGTCATGTCGGAATTTTGCCTCCCTTAACGACGATTGGATGCAATCAAGCCGATTCAGGTTAATTCAGGTTTCTTTAAGACACAAGACAGCGCCATTGGACGAATATCAGGGCTCCCCATCAACCACTTAACTTCTTCTGGAGATCAACATGACACAAGTGACTACGCATTCAAACACCATCAACAATCTCTACGCCGCGTTCACCAAGGGTGACGTACCCACCGTACTTGCATTATTTTCACCGACGATCAGTTGGACCGAAGCGGAAGGGTTTCCGTATGGTGGGACCTATATTGGCCCTGACGCCATCGTTCACAATGTTTTTATGAAGCTGGTCTCCGAGTGGGACGGCTACACCGTGGTAGCTCAAGAGCTCGTTGCCGAAGCTGACACCGTGGTGGCGCTGGGCGAATACAGTGGGACCTACAAGACCACGGGCAAGAGTTTCAGGGCTCCGTTCGTTCATGTATGGAAATTGAGTGGCGATCAAATTATTTCTTTCCGGCAGCATACCGATACCGTGGTAGTCCAGCGTGCCCTTCAGTAAGGTCCAATGCCGGTCTAATCGCGCAATCCAGGGTAACCAAATCGTATCGATTTGGTTACCCTCAAATATGCAGACCTCGATTTACGCGAAGTCGACGAGGTTATTCACCAGTTGATGCGGGCATTTAGAAATCCCAAAAGGAGGGTGTACGTTACCGGCAGTTGCGCTACACAAGTGCAGCCAAAGGTGATGGCGAATTTTTCAGAGCGAATGGCAGCCACGGAGAATTCGGCACGCCAAACGACCGCTTCTGTGCAACGATCCCAAATAGCCGCTTCTGGCACTTTGTTGCCGTTGTATCAAACCGCACTGCCAGTACGAAAGCGAAAGGGCGCCGAAGCGCCTTTTGTCACCGAGTGATTGCGGATTTACTTGCCGCAAGTCTTTCCATGGTCGCCATGGTTGCCCTTGGCTTTGGCATCGGCTTCGGTCATGTACTCACCGGTCTTGCTTTTGCCGTACGACTTGGAACCTTCACAGTGGTACACCTTGGATTTGGTGTTCACCCAAACTTTTCCATCTCCGCCGCCGGCAGCAGGCGCTGCAGTGGCAGCAGCTTTGGGAGCAGAAGTGGCAGCAGGCTTGGCTGCAGGCGTTGCAGCGGCAGGTGCGGCCACTGCTGCGGGAGCCATAGCAGCTGGCGCGCTCGCTTTTGCAGCTGGGGCGGGCGTCTGTGCAAATGCGGAGGCAGCACAGAAAAGACCAACGGCGATGGTGAGAGCACGAACTTGAGACTTCATTTGAACTTCCTTTGACAGTGGGCTTCAAACATCTGAAACCCTACACCCACAACGCGTTGGACCTGCATGCGTTTACCAATGAATGTGAAGTTGCGGTGAAGCTTGCAGGCGTTGCCGTTGCCATAATGGCGTGACCGGAGGGAAACCCAATGGGATTTCGATTTCGCAAAACAATCAAGCTGTTCCCCGGGGTCAAGCTGAATCTCAGCAAATCTGGCATCAGCACGTCCATTGGCGTCGCAGGTGCAACCGTCAACGTCAGCAAGCGTGGAACGCGCGGCACCATCGGTATTCCTGGCTCCGGCATCAGCTACTCGGAAAATCTTTCTGCACCAACTGACTCAGATGCCGAACCAGTCGGGGACGGCGGTGGTACGCCAATGGCTGGAATGGGTTTTGGAGCCTTGCTTTTGTGGGGTGTCGTTGGGCTTTTTGGCTTCCTTCTGATCTACGGATTCGTGACTCGATGACCCGACCACGTCTTGGATTCGCGCGCGCGTTGTTGGTCGGTTTCGTGATGGTGTTCGGTGGCGTGTCCACTGCACATGCGTGGGGCAGTGAGGGCCATCAAGTCATCGCACTCATCGCGCAATCGCAACTAACACCGAAGGCGAGGGTAGAAGTTGGCCGATTGCTTGATCTTGAGCCCGGCGCCACGCTTGCGTCGATTTCGACTTGGGCCGACGAGCACCGCAACCCTGCAACCGCGCCATGGCACTACATCAACTTCCCTCGAAGCGACTGCTTGTACAACGAACAGCGCGATTGTCCTGACGGTCGTTGCGTGATTGTGGCCATCAAAAAGCAGGTGGAGGTTTTGGGTTCGTCGGCAACGGACGACAAAAAGCTGACAGCGCTCAAGTACCTGGTTCACTTTATGGGTGATGTGCACCAGCCATTGCACGCGGGGTATTTGGACGACAGGGGAGGGAACCTGTATCAACTCCAAGCCTTCATGCGGGGTAGCAATTTGCATGCGGTGTGGGATTCAGGGCTGATCAAGAACATGGGCGAAGACGCCCAATCC
>CANBYM010000218.1 GCA_947373605.1 Comamonadaceae bacterium | reverse complement strand
ATTGTCCGGTGTGCCTGTGGATGCACGCATAAGCCATGGTGAGGCGCAAGCCATATCCATGCAGCAGCAGACGAAGCAGGAATATTTGATTGCGAAATCAGATGCCCCGACTACAGCGCCAAAAGGCGTTTAGTCGCGGGTATTTCACGCGAACCCTTAGAGTGCGCACCGCAATGGATGGGTCTTTGGGGGTGGACTTCTTCTTGGTCATGGATACTGTAATTACATACGGGGTATCCCTTTAGCTCCAATTTTTTGAATCGGAAAGGGAAGCCAAGTCAGATGCTCTGTGGCTGATGCGGCGTAAAGACCATTAAAATCACGTTACGAATGTTGAAATATATAGAACCAATATGGTTGCCTGGATAGATGACGTTGTAAACAGCCGGTTGACTGAGCGCTTTGCGGCCGCTCGGTCACGCGCGGATGTGGTCGTTGAGAGCTTAGCCTCGATGGGTATTAGGGTTCGCGTCGTTGGTTCGCTTGTTAATGGAAGGTTCGCTCTGCATTCTGATGTCGATTTTCTTATTGAAGAGTGCCCGCGACAGTTGAAATACGGTATTGAATCAATCGTTGAAAGTGTTATGTTGGACATTCCATTTGACGTCATCTATGGGGACGAGGCTGAGGTCGTATGACGAAGACAGCATTTTTTGATGCAAGCATCGACTTTAAGTCGCTCAGTGATGAAAGCCAGCGCTTGGACAAACTGCGTCGGAAAGTATCGTCCGATGGCTGGCCAAAAGATGACCAAGCTGCTTGGATCACCTTAACTGCAATGGCGTCAAGTACTGAAAAATGCTACTCCGGTATCGAGAAAATTCTCAAAAATTTATTGCAGGAACTAGACGGTTCAATCCCTTCGAGTCACGACTGGCATCGCCAATTAATTGAGCGAGCTGCCAGTATCGGTCCACATGGAAGACCAGCGATTTTGGACAAGGCTTTTGCCAAAACTCTTCATGACCTTCGGTCTTTTCGGCATAGAGAAAGGCTCTCATACGTGGCCAACTTGGATCCGTTAATAGTTCTCGAAAAAGCCGAAATTGCAACTAAGGCGGTTAAATCTTTTGGCGACTGCATTGCGCAGCAATGTTCTTCAGACGAGCGCACTGAGCCGCCAATAGACACGCCTGAGGGGTAATCTGAGTGCTGGTTCTTACACATCATTGATTTCATAGAGCGATTGAAGCTAAAGAGATACCCCACGATTACATACAGTTTACTGAAATATCTCAGTTCCACCAATAGCTATTTCGCACTGCGTGCTCAGCGCTTACATCCCCATGGCTAAAGCCAGGGGCTTTACGCGCAAATTGGTAAGCGTCAGCGCTTTTCAATACCGGCGTGGGTAATCATGTCACCCCAGTACTTCACTTCCGACTTCACCCAGTCCTGCGATTGCTGGACGGTGCCGGGATGCGCTTCAACATCTAGCTCGGCAAACTTCTGAAGAACTGCAGGGCTGCGCAACGCAGCGTTCACTTCCTTGTTCAAGCGGTCCACCACGGCCCGCGGCGTGGCAGCGGGAACGCCCAGACCGTTCCACGAGGTGGACACAAAGTCGGTCACGCCCGCTTCTTTGGCCGTGGGTATTTGCGGCAGACCGGCATTGCGGCGCTCACCGGTTACGGCCAGCGCCCGAAGTGCGCCACTTTTGATCTGGGGCATTAGCGGGCTGAGCACTTCAACCGCCACATCAATTTGACCGCCGCGCAGTGCCGTCGTGACGGCAGGCGTTCCGTTGAAGGGAATCACCTGCGCATCCAGCCCGGCCTGCGACTTGAACAAGAGCGCCGTCAGGTGCTGCGTACTACCGATATTGATACTGCCGATATTGAGCTTGCCGGGATTCTCCTTGGTCCAGGTCAACAAGTCCTGCAGTGTTTTAAAGCGCGATTCCGGGTTGGTGACGATGACGAGGTCGAAGGTACCCATTAAGGAAACCGGCTGGAAATCTTTCACGGGATCAAACGGGAGCGACTTGAACAATCCGGCGCTGACCGCATGGGCGTTGGACATCAGCAGCAACGTGTAGCCATCGGGCGCAGACTTCGCCACCACATCGGCTGCAACAATGCCGCCGGCACCCGGTCGGTTGTCGATGATCACCGGCTGGCCCAGTCCTTCGGACATCTTCTGTCCAACGACGCGCGCGGTGAGGTCCGCCACACCTCCCGCGCCGAAAGGCACCACGATGCGCAATGGTTTGGACGGGTAGGACTGCGCGTGCGCCCCAAGGCCCGCAACTGCAATGAGGCAACCCACCACAAGCGGGGCCATGCCCGAAAATGTGAAGCGAAGAAGTGTCATACCCGATTCCTAGTGCTAGTCGATAGCATAGTTCCGCATCAGTCGGTCAAGTTCAGTGGGATCGTTGACCCACAGTGTTTCGAAAACATCGGACCGGTATTTGTCAACGATTCGACCACCAATTTCCATTTCGTCAGCGACCAGTCTGTTAGCCCAGCCCATTCGAAACTGCTGTGAAACGGTCACAGTCTCCAGACCAAGCATCGTGAACGAGCAATTTTCACATCGCATTTTTCGAGCTAAAAATGCCGCGGATTGTTGCACCACTTCTGCGTCAGTTTTTTGAGTTTTCTCTGAAAACACCTATCCCTACTTGTTTTTTCTCAGGCCTCATTTTTTGAGTCGTTTTCCAGTCGTTTGGACGCTCAAGAAATTCCCGCTTTGGCTTCTTTATTGTGGGATTTGGACATTTGTGGTGAATTTTTTCGCAGCGTTACTTTCTGACAGGGTAAATAGTCATCTCACAAATCGGTGAAATTAGTTAATTTTCAGCAAACACCTCAACGGAGGGGTTTTCAAATAAATGATTCTTTAAATGGGTCAATTTTACTGCTTAAAAAACAGGCAAAAATAGCCCCAGTTTGTACCAACATTTATTAATTTAAAGATCCAAATAAATAAACGTTCCAAAAATCTCCATGAACTCAAAAACCCGCCATGGACACATACAAATTTCCCCAACATTCATTTGTTGAAGATCGTCTATAAATGAATGTTGTCTGATTCCGATCGTTTCCAGGGGCATTCCATAATCACAGAAACTACTGAATCGCTGCACTTTGTAGGTCATTCTGCGGCTTATTGTTTCCACAGGTTAATGGTCAAAAAGACATTTTTCCAAGGAAAAAGATAAATGACTGTTGCTATATGGTTTCAGTTCGCTGAACAAATGAAGGAGTACCTGCCGGGTTGGAAGTCTTAGTTGAGGCTCGCGCAAACAACCCAGAGGTTCAAAGACTTGGACTCATCGCGGTGTAAGGCCGCCGCTTGCGCAACAGCGCTATGCTGCTGAATAATGTGATGACAATCGCTCACCTTGACCACATGGGAGTACCCCGACTTTCATGACCTCAAGCTCTCGAACCTTCGGGCGATGATCTGCATGTCCATTAGTGTGAAACGGGTGTCCTCCATCTCGGGGGGGGGCCCTATTCCGATCAAAGTTGTTCAATAGGTTTTGTAGGGCAAAAATTTGCCCGAGAGAACCACGTTCACGCGGTCCCCTTTGGGATCCGGTTCGCGCACGATGTCCATGGAGAAGTCGATAGCACTCATGATGCCGTCGCCGAACTCTTCGTGGATCAGCTCCTTGATTGTGGTGCCGTACACGCTGACAATTTCATACCAGCGGTAAATCAGCGGGTCGGTGGGTACCGGCGTTGGCAGCGAGCCTTTGTAGGGCACCACTTGCAGCCATTTTTGCTCTTCGCTCGTTAAACCAAAAATCTTGCCGACGATCTTGGCCTGCTTCTCGTCCAGCGTCATTTGGCCCAGGCAAGCCGCGGTCACCCACTCCTTGCTCTGGCCGACTTTTTTTGCCACATCGGCCCATTGAATGCCTTTGGAAACTTTGACGGTGATGATTTTTTCCGTGATGTCATTGCGGTTCATTTTTTGCTCCTGCGGGTGGTTAAAAGGGGGAATGAAAAACTTCAGTGCGCTTTATTGCGCTATGGCGCGTAACACCAGAAAGTCGACGATGTGGTTGCGTAGGGCGTAGTAGTCATCCAGGTGGTGCAAAGCGGCGCGGGTACGCTCGCGCGGCAGCGGGTTGACCACCACTTCGGCAATGCCGCCGCTGCGGTAGCCGTCGGGCGTGTCGGCACCGTTGCTCATGAGCAATATGCGGTCGGCCAGCAAGATGGCTTCGTCCACATCGTGGGTAATCATGAAAACCGTTTGCTGCGTCTGCCGCACGATGGACAGCAGCTCGTCCTGAATCGTGCCGCGCGTGAGCGCATCGAGCGCGCCGAAGGGCTCGTCGAGCAGCAGCATCTTGGGCTGAATGCAAAACGCACGGGCAATGCCCACGCGCTGTTTCATGCCGCCGGAGAGCTGGCTCGGCTTTTTATCCAGCGCACTGCTCAGCCCCACCATGTCCACGTACTTTTCGACCTGCGCATTGGTTTGTGCGGCATCCCATTGGGGCCAGCGCGACTGAACGGCAAACGCAATGTTCTTGCGCACCGTCAGCCACGGCATCAGCGCGTGGCCCTGAAACACCACGCCACGCTCCAGCCCGGGGGCGGTGACCTCGCGCCCGTCCATGAACACATGGCCGCTGCTAGCTTTATCCAGTCCGGCCAGCACATTGAGGATGGTGGTTTTGCCACAGCCCGAGTGGCCGATGATGCAAACAAACTCGCCCTGCGCCAGCGCAAACGACACGTCGTCAAACACCGGCTTGTCCGCTACAAATGACTTGCTTAAACGCTCAATTTTTAAAAATTCCTGCACAGCAAGCGCCTCAGTTATTCAACATAGGTCACAGCCTGCTGCAGCCGGGCAAACACCATATCCAACAGCATACCGGTGACGCCGATCACCACAATCGCAAAGATAACATTGGTGAGCGACAGGTTGTTCCATTCGTTCCAGACAAAGTAGCCGATACCGGTGCCGCCCACCAGCATCTCGGCCGCCACAATCACCAGCCACGCAATGCCCATGCTGATGCGCATGCCCGTCAATATGGTGGGTGCTGCCGCAGGCAATATCACTTTGAATGCCTTGCGCAGCGGGCTGACCTCCAGCGTGTTGGCCACGTTGAGCCACTCGCGTTTGACCGAGGCGACGCCGAATGCCGTGTTCACCAGCATGGGCCACACCGAGCAAATGAAGATCACAAAAATGCCGGATATGGACGAGTCTTTGATGGTGTACAGCGCCAGCGGCATCCATGCCAACGGGCTGATGGGTTTGAGAATCTGGATAAAGGGGTTGAGTGCCGTACGCAATAGCGGCGACATGCCAATTAGAAAGCCCAGCGGTATCGCCACCACACTCGCAAGCCCGAAGCCCAGTGCCACACGCACCAGCGAATAGCCCAGTTGCAGTGCAATTCCCTTGTCGTTAGGCCCGTTGTCGTAAAACGGGTTGGACAGGTGCCCCCACACCGTACTGCCCATTTGCGCCAGCGTCGGAAAGCCTGCCGCCTTGGTGCTGCCGGGGTCTTTGCCCATCATCTTGGCGTACTCGATCTGCTCAGGCGTCATGCCCGCGTTCGATGCCGCCGGAGTGCTGCTGCCGGTGGCCAGGTACCACGCGAGCAGCACCACCAAAAGGATGAGCATGGAGAGCAGGCTTGCGCGCCATTGCAGCGCTTTTGTGTCACCCACCTCAGGCCGCCTTGCTGATGGCAAAGCTCTTGGTGTACTCGGCGGCTTTGGCCGCGTCGAACTCTTTGCCCATGATCTTGAACTTGGGGTAGGCGCCCTCCGGCGCCTTCTGGTCCAGCGACTTCATGGCGGCTTTGGCATCGGTGAGCAGGAACACTTTTTCGGCAATTTGCTTATAGTTCACATCGCCCTTGATATAGCCCCAGCGCTGCATCTGGGTAAGCATCCATACGGCCATGCTCTGCCACGGCACGGGATCGAAGTCGGCGCGGTTGGGAACGTTTTTGATGTTGCCGAGGCCATCGGCGTATTTGCCGGTCAGCAC
>CANBYM010000217.1 GCA_947373605.1 Comamonadaceae bacterium | reverse complement strand
GCGAATTAGGCGTTTGCCCACATTACCGCTCCAAGCCGGCAAGCGACGTATCAGCATGAGGTCGCAAAGGAGATCAACGTAGCGGTGAACGGCTTGTCCGCTGATGGCCAAAGCTGACGCCAGTTTTGACTGATCCAGTAGTTCGCCTTGGTTATGTGCAAGCATGGTCCATAGTCGACGGAGGGTGAACACTACAGGTTTCAGTCCTCACCGCTTCAGCCTATGACGCCGATGCTGCGTCTCACGATCTGAGATTCCTGCCAGATCGTGGCCAAGCCCGGGTTCTATCCAGATCGGCTAGTGACCACGGACTATGTGGCGAAGTACATGCCGGTGCTGGAAGGTCGACTGGTGGAGGTGGGCACCAGGCTGGCGCAGGTGCTTAATCGGGTGGGGTGTTAACGAATCGGCAGGTACAGGACCATGGGGTGAACTTGCCACTAAACGACGGCATTGCACTCGATGCCTTGGTGGACCTTTTGGAAAAGCTCGATGCGCAAATTTCGTTTCTCTAGCGGCCGGCTGTTGAAGGCGGGCACAGGTGCTTAATCGGGTGGGGCGTTGACTATAGTATCAACGGCTGATATTATGTGTCATGCCAGATGCATCGGGTTTGCAGAATTTGCTGGACCTCGCTGGTTCAATCATTGACCAAGGTGATGGTTACTGGATCAAGATAGAAGCGTGGTCGGTGACGCCGAGCGACATGATTCCGCATGGAATTCGTTATGCGCTAACGCTGCATGAGCCATAAGGAAAGAGGATTCTTGGGTATGACAACGCACACTCTGTGAAGCCGCCCAAGAAATTCAAGTTTGCCGGGCAGACGCTTACCTACGATCACAAGCACCGTCATGTATCCGATAAGGGCGTGCCATATAAGTTTTCTGATACGAATCAGCTCTTAAGCGATTTTTTCACTGAGGTCGATGCAGTACTAATTTTGGCGAAACACAAATGAAAGGACTGTCATGAAAACAATCACCATCGGAATAATGCCTCAGGATCAGATTCGTTCACGCATGCTCGCAATTGCAAGGGGTGAAATGAAGCCCAAACCTAGCGAACCGCGAATTTGGTTTACATCGATGCGTTCACTGGCGGAGGTTCTGAGCGATGAGAACAGGGCCTTGCTAAAAGTTATCTCCAGTACACATCCAGACTCCATTGCCGAGTTGGCCATGTCTACGGGACGAAGCCCTGGCAACTTGTCTCGTACCTTGAAGACCATGTCCAATTACGGGCTCGTGGAAATGCAACCTGGTGCCTTGCGCAAGGTGCGTCCCGTTGCAAAAGCTACTGAATTTAGGATTTTGACGGCGTCGTAAGCAGAGGAAGGGCCGCTGGAGGCGGGTGCCAAGTTGGCGCAGGTGCTTATTGTTCAGCTCAGTTGGACAGTTGGACGCGGCTGACCGCTCCAAGCAAGATTCACAACCTTGCCTTTTCTGACATTCCCAACGAGTGCTGGACGGAAGCACACCAGATTAGTGCCGCCAGCATGACGCACGCTCGGATAGATCAAGCCGAGGGATTCAGCCGCAAGTAAGCGGAGGGCCAAATTTTGTGACTTCAAATAGCTTGAAGGATTCAAACAGTCCTTGTTGTTGGCGTTCGCACGTAAATCATGAAAAGATGCATTGAAGTCGGCAAGAAACTCCTGGTACATCACCGAATCGTCAAAGCGATTGATTTCCGCGTATTCGATCGTTTTGTGAAAAATGATTTCTTCCAAAGCTGTTTCAATGGCAAAGGCGCAGTACCAAGCGCCACGCTCTCCATCATTGAACCGACTTCCCTCTGGGCGTGGATATGTAAAGGCTGCATTGATAATCCGAAAATTCGGGATTCCAAACACCAATTCGTCAACACCGATACCTGAGAGACCACCGAGTTCAGCAATCAGGCGCTGGTTTGTGGCATTGTCAATTTCGAAGAGTTCAGACAAATGTTGGTCGCCGTCAGCGATTCCAAGAAGAACAGAATTCTCCTTTTCTGCGAACCGACTTGGAATTAATCGTGAGGTGTCAAATTGCCGAATGGCAGAAATAGTGGGAAGCGCCACAGATCAGATCCCACCGCGTCTGGCATCGAGCAATTTGCGCACGGTCTGCATCCCAATGAGTCCGCGTGCAAGCATGTATTGAAGCGGGGTGTGGCCTGCAAAGATCGCATTTGTATTAGGCAGCGTCACCCACTCATCGGCCAACTTATCCCCGTACAAGATGTGAAGGGCCTTGTAAATACCAATCAGAAACGAAATTCTCGTGATTCTGTCGACGTCCAGAAGTCGGTCTGGGCTCTTCTTCCAATCGTAAAACGAACTGCTGGAAATGCCGCCCAACAGTTCACGCGCAACATCGTCTTTGAGTCCCCACCTGGAAGTCAGGTTAAAGAAGCCCTTCAGCGCTGATCCGGATAAGCGTTCACGCTCCAATTTCGAGCTGAGGTCAACCACGCCGGCAGGTTCGAATTTTGTAGCTGGGTAAGAGAGTGTCGACATTTGCATCTCCGATTTTGGACTAAATATAGCACGAAAACAGAGGATTTTGATGGAAGGCCGGCTGTTGGAGGCGGGAGTCAGGTTGTGGGACGAAATATCTGGCGTCCGCTAAAGTTCCCGCATGCAAAAGCTCACCCCGTGGTTTAACGCAAAGAAGTATTCGCCCACACGCGAGGGCTGGTACGACTGCAAAGAGTGCAATGCTAGGCACTACTTCAGAGACGGTCATTGGCATCGAGACAAGAGATCACATAAGAATGGTGGCTTCATGACCACTTACAACATGCACTGGCGAGGCCTCGCCAGACCGTCGATTAAGGACCGCTTGGCTCAGTTTGACCCGAATTCGCCCAGATCCAAGGAAGAGCAGGCATGGCTGGACATGGTGCCCGTTGGGCATGAGTTTGGGAGCAGCGACTTCGCGAGGTTGGCAGTGTGCAAGAGCGCAATTGGATCTAAGCGGATTGGCTTATTCCATACTTTGTTTCAAAAATGGAATAAAGAATGGAACAAACTCCCAACGGCACATCAGCACTTTTGTTGCACTAAAAAAACACATCTAAAAAGTGCATCTTCGCGAACTGAATTTCCAATCGGACTTTGGGACCATCAGTTCCAGTTAATACGAGTTAACTAAAGTTAACTGGATGCGTGAGACACAAAAGTGGCTTTCATAGAGGCACTTATGAGCCATTTTTCCATGGCGACCGAGGCCTACCCCGCACAGAAGAAAATTTTCATCGCAATATTTTGTGCATCGCGTACAAATTTTAAAAATTGAATAAGCGCAGCGTTAATTGCGTTGACACCGGTCGTGTGTTGGCGCTGACCGAAAACTGACCGGTGGGGGGTGCGGACAATAACTTGGACTACTTGGAGGTAGTTCATGTACTCATACGAAGAGCGAATTCGAGGAGTTAAGCTCTACATCAAACTCGGCAAACGCACCGGTCCGACCATTAGGCAGTTGGGCTATCCAACGAAGAATTCACTAAAGGGGTGGTATCAAGAGTACGAACGGGATCGGGACTTGCAGGTGATGGAGGCGGGAGTCAGGCTGGCGCAGGTGCTGAGTCGGGTTAGGTAGTAGGTTGCTCTTGACTTCGTACGGCTATTGACCGTATGATTAAGGAATTAATCGTGAGGATTTTTTTATGCAAACTGAAGCATTAAAACCTGCCAGGATGGAACTTAAGACAACGAAAGATGCCAAGGAATTGTTGGGGCAGGCTGCGCTTCTGGATGGAATGGACCTCACGTCTTTTGTGCTCGGTCCGGCTATCGAGCGTGCCCGCAAAGTGATTGCGGACCATGCGCTTATCAGCCTATCGAAAAAGGGGCAACTGGCGTTGGCGAACGTTTTGAATAATCCGGCCAAGCCCAGTCGCGAAATGAAGGACTTGATGAGCCTGCCAGACTTTCCGAGCAAAGATGCAAGATGAGCGTTGAGTATTCGCGCCTCGACCCTGAAAAAGTTTACGCGGAACGCAAACAGTTTGACTGTGGACATGCTGTCATCAACAAGTTTGTTCACGACAGCATGGTTGCGCAAGTCAAAAAGAACCTCAGTGCGGCATATGTACTGACCGACCCTGAGAAAAGTCACAAACTGGTCGGATTCTTTACTATTGCGCCGCACAGTATCGATGCATCTTTGCTATCCCTAATGCAGTTGGGATCTTTGCCAAGGCAAATCCCGTGTCTACGTTTGGTCATGCTGGGAGTCGATAAGAACTATAAGGGGCAGGATCTTGGGCGTCGGCTTATGAAGCAGGCACTGAAAATTGCCAAGGACTTTGCTACCCAGATTGGCGGCTACGGCGTGTATCTTGATGCCGATCCCGGCGCAGTTGATTTCTACATAAAGCTCGGATTTGCTTTACTGGAGGGCAACAAGGCTCCTCAAACATCTCCGATGTTCATTCCCGGCAAGTCGATCGCCTGAGATAGTCTTTGTGTAGGCCGGCGCCAGGTTGGCGCAGGTGCTCAAAATGGACGCACTTGGCTGTCTTTCCTGGGTGGTACATCATGCTCTCGTTTTCGGTTCAAAAGTGCCCTAGCGTTATCAGACTCTGCTGACTTTCGTTCTGCTTCGCGAAGCAGGTCTTCTGCTGAATCGATATGCTGCAGTGTTTCGAGTCGCTGCAAAAATGGCCTCGTCGTAAGGAGGTTAACGTTATCGACTGGGAGGAACGAGTTCTTGGCTAAGTCGTTATCTTCAAATAGCAAAAGGACGGAGTCGTCGTCGTCCTTTGCTGCAAGTTGTCTCAAGCAAATCCTGATTGATTCGTCGCCGGGGTCTTGTCCGAGTCCACGGTAGATCTCAATCTTTTCCGGTACGCCAGTTTTGTATTCTTCTGCACTCTTTTTCAACAAGCAGTCGCTCAGGAATGCTAATGCAGCGGCATTCCCGTCTGTATTTTTTGCACGTAGTTCCTCAAGCACCATATCGGTGACCAGCACGGGCAATCCTGGCTTTAGCAAGAGATCGAGACGACCCGCATAAGCCAAAGTTTTCAATGGGCCTGTGTCCACTATCAAAATGGAGCATTTCGTCATGCATTTGCTCCAAATCGCTCGATCATCTCACCGAATTTTTTGGACATGGCTTCAGTCTCTTGCTCGGAAAGCCGAGGAAGTGGCAACCCGGCATGCAGGGTCATTAACCGCAAAACTTCTTCGTCTTCCAGATGCAATAGTTTCATCGCTTTTGCATTGGAAAGCTGCCCCAGGCTGTACTTGAAAAGAATCTCGTTGTTCCCAGAGAGGGGGACGCTTTCGTTTCGGACGAAGCCCTCAAGTAGAACGCGGATTATTGAATTTACAGATGTCCCCGTCTTTGCTGCGCAAACCTTTGCATCAGCTAACAAGTCATCGGGAATGGCAACAGTGAAATTTGACATAGCAAGCTCCTTTAATGCGGGTATATGCATCATACGGGTTTACGTATCATTTGCCAGCAATCACTGTCAGAAGGCCGCCTGCTGGAGGCGGGTGCCAAGTTGGCGCAGGTGCTCAACCGCGTCTTAGGTCGGACGCTTTAGTTGCGTATAGAAGTTCTCATGAGGGCCAACTGCCAGCAAGACAAGCGTAGTGGGTTTCTTTTTGTCCGGCTGCAGGCCATACGCCAACAACGTTTCTTGATTGTTCAGTTTGAACCTGTAGACAAAAACCCCCACTAAGTCTCCACGTTTTTCTTCACCCAGTGAAGGGTTGTTGGCAACGGTTTTGACTGCTTCATCGAGGACCTTCTTGTCCTTGGCATGCAGTTTTTTGGGAATACGGCTGAAGGAGTTAGTCGCAAGGACTGTCAATGCCATGCGCTATCCGAAGGTATACGCTGTGACCTGGCCGGCCTTTGCTTCTTCAATGGACAGCATCGTGTCTTGAATCACGCGCAAGGGCATGTCTGGGTTGTCCAGAACTGCTTTCCCGATCCGCGCCCAGTACTCGATTTGCTTTGGAACCGAACGATGCTCTGCTGCTGCGACCGTCTTTGCCTCTTCGACGAGATCGTCAGATAGTTTCATTGCTACAGCCATAGATATCTCCTTGCGAATGGTTTCATTATGCAT
>CANBYM010000216.1 GCA_947373605.1 Comamonadaceae bacterium | reverse complement strand
GATTTTCAGAATCCCCTGCGGCTATTGGCCAAACAGCTTTCATTCGAAGATCCGGTAACGGGGGCTACAAAAGTCTTTGAGAGCAACCGCCATTTGGATTGGGCTTAGCGTGAACGTCGACTCCCCTTCAAAACAAAACATCGCAACGGCAGTTCTGGCTTTCGAGCGTGTGGTTAGTCGCACCGCGGGATTTCGCCCGCGTGCCGGGCAACATGACATGGCACTGCGCGTTGCCGAAACACTGGCTGCAGGCGATTTGGGCGAAGCCAAATCACCAGTCAAGTCGATTGCGGTCGTTCAGGCAGGCACCGGCGTGGGAAAGAGCGCCGCCTATGCCAGCACTGCCATCGCCATGGCGCTGGAGCGCAAAACGAGGGTTCTGATTTCTACCGCGACGGTAGCGCTTCAAGAACAACTGATGGGCAAGGATTTACCGGCGCTGGCTGCCAGCATGGATAAGCCCTTTGCATTTGCCTTGGCAAAGGGACGCGGGCGCTATGTCTGCAAACTCAAACTCGACCGCCTTGCCGGGTCCGGCAGCGACGAGGACGAGTTGTTTGAAAATGATTTTCCAGCCATTGCGCTGAGCACTGCCTCACAAGAAGCCATTGAAGAGCGCCGGGTTCGTTTGTACGACCATATGGCGACCCTATTGGCGGGCGGCAAATGGGATGGCGACCGCGACACGCTGGCAGAAGCGCCGGATGCAAGCGATTGGTCCGGCGTGGCAGCCGAGCGCCACAGTTGCACGGCACGACACTGCCCGCGCTACAAGGACTGCAGTTACTATAACGCCCGCACCAAACTGGCCGAGGCCAATGTGATCGTGGCCAACCATGATCTGGTGCTGGCGTCTCTGGGGATGAAAACCCTGCCTGATCTGGATAACTGCCTGGTCATTTTTGATGAGGGACACCACTTGCCTGCCGTGGCGCTGGACCAGTTCTCCAACAGCATGGATCTATCCAATCTGCGTTGGCTGGAACGCCTTCCCAAAACCATGGTGGAAGTCAGCGGCAAGTTGCACCTGATGTTGGCCGAAGACGTCAACACTTTGTGCAGCCAACTCAAAACCGCGATCAGCCAAATGGCGCGCATGGCCATGGAGTTGGTGCGCCAGCATGTCAACACGCAGGAGGGCGTGCTGCGATTTGCCAATGGCGTGCTGCCCGACGCTTTGCACGAACCCGTTGCACAAATTCAAGCCCAGGCCAATGCCGTTTTCAAAAGCCTGGAGGCCCTGGGTGCGGAAATCAAGGCAGTTGCCAAAGACGACCCCACGCAAGCCCACACCTGCGCGCAGCTGTATGCGAAATTGGGCCCGCTGTCGCCCCGACTGGGTGCCATCGTCGCCACCAGCAATCTGCTGTTGGAGCACGGCGCGCAACCCCTTGCCAAGTGGCTGGAGGTCAAAACCGATGGCACGTACATGACCGTCAGCGCCCACGCCTGCCCTATGGTTCCGGGCGATTTGCTCAGGCAGTTCTTGTGGAGCCAGGTGCGCGCCGCCGTGGTGACTTCTGCATCGCTCACCAGTTGCGGCAGCTTCGATTATTTTTTAAACGAGGCCGGCCTCTCGCACAACGCCAGTGTGTCCACCTTGGAGGTATCCAGTCCGTTTGACTACGCTTTGCAGGGAAGCCTCACCGTCGTTCAAACCCGCGCCGAACCCAAAGACGCCGCCGCCTACACCAGCGAGTTGGTGCAGGTGTTGTTGGAAGATTTGCAGCATGTAAAAGCCGGTGCCTTGGTGCTATTTACATCACGCGCACAGCTGCGCTCTGCCGCCGACGCCTTAACGGCCGACTTAATTCAAAAAGTCCAGATTCAAGGGACCAGCTCCCGTACCCGACTGCTTGCCACGCACATCGCGCGGGTGGAATCGGGGTTCCCCTCCATTATTTTTGGATTGCAGTCCTTCGGCGAAGGGCTCGATTTGCCCGGCAAACTGTGTGAAACGGTTTTCATCGCGAAATTGCCCTTTGCGCCACCCAGCGAGCCCGTAGACGAAGCTCGCGCCGAGTGGCTGCGCACAGTAGGGCGCGATCCGTTCAACGAACTGGTTGTTCCAGCAACCGGCATCAAGCTGCTGCAATGGACAGGCCGGGCCATCCGGACGGAAGACGACCACGCACAGGTGATTTGCTACGACAAGCGGCTTTTAGTAACCGCCTATGGCAAGCGCATGCTTGCCGGCCTGCCGCCCTACCGGCTGGTCCAGCGCAAGCTTTAGGCCGTTCAACGCTGAAGGTGCACTTCAAACTGCGCGCGTATGCCGTGCAGTTGCGCAATGGTCAGACGGTTGCCGTACTGCGCGACCACCTGCCCGGCGGCCTGATTGGCAAGCCATGCTGCATCCGTGTGGCTATGCCCTTGGCTCACCGCATACAGGAACGCACCGGCAAACATATCCCCGGCTCCATTGGTGTCCAAGGCCTTCACCGGCGCGGCAGGCACTGCCGTTTGCTTGCCGTCTTCAAGCACCACGCAGCCTTTGGCACTGCGGGTCAGGCAAACCACTTTAGCCAGCTTGCTGATTTGCGCACAAACTGCCGCGAAGTCTTGGGTACTGCACCAGACTTGCGCCTCTTCTTCGTTGCAGAACAGGTAGTCCAAGCCGTCACCGACCATGGCCTCCAGACCCGGTCGGCAAAAATTAATCATGCTCATGTCACTGAGCGTGGCTGCCAATTTGACACCCGCCGCTTGCGCTATGGCGCGTCCTTGAAGCGCCGCATCCGTTCCGCCTTGCTGCGCTGCCAGATAGCCTTCCATGTAGTAGACCTTGGACTTAGCAATGTCTTTGGGACTCAAGGCGGTGTGGTCCACGTCGGCCGTGGCCCCTAAAAACGTGCTCATGCTGCGCTCTGCATCGGGCGTAACCATCACCATGCAAATACCGGTTTGCCCCTGCGGAAACTGTGTGTTCGTGAGATTGGTGGCCACGCCGTTGGCAGTTAAATCTTCGCGGTAAAACGCACCCAATTCATCATCGGCCACGCGGCAGGAGTAGAACGCTTTGCCGCCCAACTGGGCCAACGCCACCACCGTATTACCGGCAGAACCGCCGCCGGTGCGGCGTGCGTGCAATCCGGCAACGCCTGCCAGTAAATCGGCGCGGCGTGGCGCGTCAATCAGCGTCATATGGCGCTTTTCAACACCCATGGCCTGCAATTGGGCTTCGCTGACTTCATATTCAGAATCTACCAGCGCATTGCCAATGGCATAGAGGTCGTAATGGGACATGAATTTATTGCTCCACAAACGCGCGTTCGATCACGTAATCGCCCGGCGTGGTTGTGCTGCCTTCCTTGAAATGGCGAGCCTCCAGGATGGACTTGAGATCGCGCAGCAATCCAGGGCTGCCGCAAATCATGATCCGGTCATTGGCGGGGTCCAGTGCGGGCAGACCCAGATCGGTCTGCAACTTTCCGCTTTCCAGCAAATCGGTAATGCGACCTTGATGTTCAAAGGCTTCGCGCGTGACCGTGGGGTAGTACAACATCTGATCGGTCACCATTTCACCCAGAAACTCGTGGGCAGGCAGCTCCGTCTTGAGATAATCGTAATAAGCAAGCTCCGCCTTTTCGCGCACGCCGTGCACGATGATGACCTTCTCAAAGCGCTCATAGGTCTCGGGGTCACGCACAATGCTCAAAAACGGCGCAATACCTGTACCACTGCCCAACAGATACAGATTTTTAGCGGGCAGCAGGTAGTCAATCAGCAAGGTCCCGGTGGGCTTGCGGCCCACCACTATCTTGTCACCCACCTGAATATGCTGCAGCTTTGAAGTCAGGGGGCCGTCCTGCACCTTGATGCTTAAAAACTCCAGATGCTCTTCGTAATTGGCGCTGACAATACTGTAGGCCCGCAGCAGGTTTTTACCGGTCTCCAACTTCAACCCAATCATGGTGAAGTGACCGTTGGAGAAGCGCAAAGCAGGGTCGCGGGTCGTCTTGAAGCTGAACAATCGATCCGTCCAGTGATGAACACTTAAAACGGTTTCTTCCAAAAATGCACTCATGGGGGCCTTGTAATGGTTCAAGCCAACGGTTTGGCAAACCGCCTAGTGTAAAACCTCCGCTATGCTCCAGCAGAATATGAATATGCTGCCAAGGCAGATCGATGCGCGCTGACGCACACCATTTCTGAGATCATTGAGCCATGTCAACCGGTACCGCTGCTCCCGCAACCCCTGAACTTTTAATAGCCTGCCTTTGTGCCCAATGGTGCGGAACCTGTAATGAATACGCGCCGTTATTCAAGCGGCTACAAATGGACTATCCGCAGGCGCGATTTGCATGGATCGACATCGAGGATGAAGCCGATCTGATAGACCCCATAGAAGTGGAAAATTTCCCCACCATCCTGATTGCCACGCACAAGACGGCGCGTTTTTTCGGAACCGTCACGCCGCACATAGAAACGCTGCGGCGCTTGATCGATTCTCACTTGGGAGAAACCGGTTCAAGCAAATGCGACACCGAGGTGCAGGCCCTGACCGACCGCCTGCACCGAGGCAAAAGCTGGTGAATTAAATCTTCGCGCTTACCCAAGCCAATACGCTGTCCAGTGCATCGCCCAGCTTGGCGGGTTCGGTACCGCCGGCCATGGCCATGTCGGGTTTGCCGCCACCCTTGCCACCCACCTGACCCGCTACAAAGTTAGCCAGTTCACCGGCTTTGACTTTGCCGACCGTGTCAGCGGTCACACCGACCGCGATTTGCACTTTATCGCCATCTACAGCGCCCAGCACAATGATCGCCGTCTTGAGCTTGTCCTTGAGCTTGTCCATGGTGTCGCGCAACGTTTTGGCATCGGCACCATCCAGGCGCGCAGACAGCACTTTGACACCCTTGACTAAGGCCGCGCTGTTGATCAGCTCGTCACCCTGCGCAGAAGCCAATTTGCCCTTCACCGCGGCGAGTTCTTTTTCCAGATCACGCACCTGATGCAGCATGGATTCCACGCGGGCGATCACTTCGTTATTGGTGACTCGCAAGGTGCCCGCTACACCACCCAGAGTCATCTCCATACCCTGAACATAGTTCAGCGCCACCATACCGGTAACCGCCTCCACGCGGCGCACGCCAGCGGCTACGCCGCCTTCAGCAGTGATTGTGAAAAAGCCGATGTCACCGGTTCGCTGCACATGGGTACCACCGCACAGTTCGGTTGTCGTACCGATATCGAGTACGCGAACAATCTCGCCATACTTCTCGCCAAACAGCATCATCGCGCCGGTTTGCTTGGCGTCTTCAATGCCCATCAGGCGCGACTGCGTAGGTGCGTTAGACAATATTTCAGCGTTCACCATGGCCTCAATTTCACGGATTTGCTCATCGGTTACCGGCGCGTTGTGCGTGAAGTCAAAGCGTGTCTTTTCGGCATCTACCAAGCTGCCCTTTTGCTGCACATGGTCGCCCAGCACGGCACGCAATGCCTTGTGCATCAAGTGGGTGACCGAGTGGTTGCGCATCGTTGCCGCACGAAATGCAGCATCGACATGGGCAGTGACCGCATCGCCCACCTTGAGCGCGCCGGACTTGACTACACCATGGTGACCGAACACATCGGACTTGATTTTTTGCGTGTCGGCCACTTCAAATAAGCCACCGTCCTCAAAAATAGCGCCCTGATCCCCCACCTGTCCACCGCTCTCCGAATAAAAAGGCGTGCTCTCCAGCACAACGACGCCGCTCTGACTGGCGAGCAACGCGTTGACCGGTGTGCCCTCGGCATACAAGGCCAGCACCTTGGTCGTTTGCGTCAGGCGCTCGTAGCCGACGAAATTATTGCCCGCGCCGGTGTATTCCAGCGCGCGGTCCATCTTGAACTTACCAGCCGCGCGGCCCTTGGCCTTTTGGGCTTCCATGGCGGCGTGAAAGCCTGCTTCATCCACAACCACGCCCGCTTCGCGGCACACATCTGCCGACAGGTCCAGTGGGAACCCGTAAGTGTCGTGCAGTTTGAAGGCTACATCACCCCGTAACGCAGTTTTACCGCCGGCCAAAGCGCCTTCAAGTATTTCCATGCCGGTCGCCAACGTTTCAAAGAAGCGCTCCTCTTCAATCCGCAGCACTTCGGTAATGCGCTTTTCGTCCGACCGGAGCTTGGG
>CANBYM010000215.1 GCA_947373605.1 Comamonadaceae bacterium | reverse complement strand
CGGCAGATTGGTACGCGCAGTATTTCCAGTGTCGCTCCATACGTCGGAGATCGAGAAGCGGGTCAAAATATAGCGCAAGTCGAGCTTCGGATTGATTGCTACAAAGTCCGCGACCGGTATCGATACATCGCACCAGGTCGATGCATTATTGCAATAACCGTATTTGCCGTTGTTGACCAGAATCTGCGACTCCACGGCTGTGCCGCTGTCGGTGTCGCTGGAGATGCCAATGCGCAAGGAACCCGCGTAAGCAGTTTTGATACTGAAGCGGATCGTGCCGGCGGCGAACTGGCTCATATTGGCAGTGACTGGTGTGGTTTGGTTGGAAGAGCCCCACAGCACACCCCATCCATAACTTGCCGGACTGGTGACGTCAATTTGAATGAAGTGGCTGGTGCCCAGGCTGGAACCCAGATCTGAAGGCGCAGAGTCACCGGTTTGCGGGTAGATCAGCGTAAGGGTGTTGCTCGCATAAGCGTCAGATCGCATATCGCTGGGCCAGCCGGTGGTGGTCTCGTTGTGAATTACAAGCTTGGGCTGGCTGTAGGCCGCATTGAGCGTGGGCGGCTGGAAGAACACGGCTGCCGATTCATTGCAATTGCCGGTATCCAGCGTCCAACTCGCTGAGGGGTTGAGCGCCTGCGCTGCGCAACGTGCTTTACGAGCTCCGGAGAACAGACCCCAGTTGTCGTCAGCGCCTTTCCAAGCTTCGTCAAACGCTTCGAAATAGATGATGCCTTTTGGGCCGTCGTCGAACCTGGATGACAGCTGCCAATCCAGCAAGCGAAGGTAAAACATCTTCTGGTTCGCAGGATGACCCAGGAATTTGTAGCGCCCGGTTCCGCTCGGATCAGCAGCCTTCCAGCCGGTCTCGCCGATGATGATGGGCATGTTCGAGCGGCCCACCTTGTTCAGGTAAGTGCGGGCGCGGTAATAGTCTGTCTTGGTTTTGTCGAGCGCCGCATCCATCATGGCTGCCGCACGCTTGGTGGTATCGGTTTGGCCCAGCTGCTTCCAGTCCCAGTCGGGCAAGGGGTCCGCGTCTGCTGTGTTGCTGTACAGCACGTCTTCGATGGAATATGTATGGACCGATGCAAAGTCAATCTGGCTGAAAACCTCGGTAGCCTGCTCCACCCCATTGCGGGCATAACCCGCGTAAAAGGCGTAATTGTCGTCCGTGGTTACCGGCTGCTTGATCTGATCGCGTACCTTCTTGATGTATCCAGCCATCGTGGTAGTTGAGATCGCCACAAAGGACCACGTCACCATCGTCTCGTTACCGACACTCACCGCCACCACTTCGGGGTAGGTGTTGGCTAAAGTAACACCACGCGCCATTTCATCTTCATTACCTGCCTGAATACTGGCTCTCCAAAGAGGCAGTATGGTGTTAGCCAGATCCGCATCACTGATCCTAGGGCTTTGCGCACGAATGCTTGCGGCAGCGTTCTTAACGAACACTGCGCCATCAGTTTTGGTGATTTGATCCAGCACGATCGCAGGCGTGAGCGCTTCGAAAGAATTGACATACATGCCCAACTGCACCTTGATCGGCATGCTGTTGGCACGAATAACCCGGAGTGTGCGTTGTGCGAGATTGTCGGAACTGTCGAACAAGCGTATCAAACCGATCCCTGCAGTTACCAACAAATCAAGGTCTGCTTTCACGGATGCATCGGTCAATGCTGCCCCGTTAGTAGCACCGTACGGCGAGTACGAAACCGATTTGCTTGCATAGGCTGCGGGCAGTGGCCTCAGACCCGTGCTCGCGGTGGTTGTGTTAGCCGAAGCCTGATCCGAAGTGGTCCCGCCGCCACCACAAGCTGTCAACACTACGGAGAGCGCGAGTATTTTTAATAGGTTAGTTTTTTTCATGATCAGAATACGTAAACAAATCCGACAGTGAGCCAGTTGCCGTCTTGAGAAACCCGCGAGTCGGCATGACCAAAGGAAGCGTTGTCTGGCATAGACATGGGCGAAAGCCCTTTCTTGCCGTAGTGCACGGCGCCTACAGTGCCTTCCAGGATCAACCCCTTGCCCACGTCATAACGTGCACCTAATGTGTTGATCAACGCGGTATTGGTTTGCCCCCGATCACTGGAATTGGATGTATCAGCGGCGCCCAGATACACCATGCCCGTGAGGAATGTCCAAGGGCCGCTTCGGTATCTGGCTCCGAGGAGCATATCTGTAGAACCTGCAGACACGCCCGGATTGCTGGCCGCAAGCGGGTTGCTGTAGTCCACATTGAATGCAGTGGTCCATTGCGTCGCGGGATTAAATACAAGCGGTGCGCCACTCCAATAATTGCGTCGGATGCCACCCGATATTTCCACCTTGCTGTTGTATTGGTAACGAGCCATCAATAGGGCCAGCGTTTGATGGTTGGATGCAAATTGGACGCCTGAAGTGCTCGTATAGCCGTCATCTACAGCGAATGGCGATATGGCGTTAAAGGGGGCGTGCCCCCAGGCACCCGCACCGCCATTGGTAGCATCCTGATAGACCATATCCATCACCAGGTCCCCTTTATGGAACTGGGCGTAGGCTTCGTACAGTGCCGGCTTAAGCCGTGTGAAATTGGTGTTTCCCTGATCGTATGTGAGCTCCATAAACAGATCACCGTCAGCCACATCAAATTGCCGGCTTCCTATCCGGATGGCATTGCCCAGCATTCCGTAGCCTGAGCCACTGGCGCCCCATTCATAAGATACACCCAGGTTAGATCCATAGGGATAGTCGGCCACACTCCAGGAGCGGGACGTCATGGCACCGATACGCACGCTGCCGTAGTCATCGTGTTTGATAGCAATATTTTTTTCGTACCAAGAGTCTGGAATGTCCACATACCCTTGGTAGCGCGTATCGGCACTATTGCCTTCAACGGTGCTGTATCTGTAACGCTGGCTGAGCAGTGCGGAAACTTCATAGCCGCCGCCCAGGTTGTACTTCGCGCCTAAATAGGGTTGTATTTGCCACAGGGTGGCAGTGACATTGCCGTATGGTTTGCCAGGGATGATGGCATCGGCCACGCGCACCTGCTTGGAGGTGTTAGGGTCGGCAACCTGGCATTTCATGCAGACATTGGCCTCTGTGGTTGCAGTAACTTCTGCAAAGCCCGTCAGGCTGAACATGCCATCAGGTCCGAAATCCACAGCGCCCGCAGACGTCTGTAACAACAAAACAGATAGTGCGACCGCTATTTGTGCCGATCTATTTTTCAGACGATAAACCACCGACCGGGTTTCGCGCACTGGCCTTGCAACGAAAAAATGTGCCATTTTGTTTCCTGAGATTGATATTCACTGCGACTTTATGAAAGCGCTTTCACGAGAATAGTATTTTGCCGACTTGAGGTCAACACTTTTGCGACCCGTACTTACCCTAAGCCAAAGCCGGGCAATCACATGCAACCTCGACATTCAAGGGAAAACCCGAGCAATGATTGAAAGCGCTTTCAATATGATCAGGTATTTCTGCAAGCGGACTATTCCTATGAACATTGCTTTGCGAACAGCGACGTGTTTCGCCTACACGGCACTAATGGCCTCCAACCTTCTGGCGCAACCAGTCCCGCTAGGTTCGGCTGCTTATTTCGCCACACCCAAGACGGGTGATCGATCCGTGCCCGCGGCGCAGTTTCGCAGCAAGGGTTTGGAAAATACGCCGGCCCAATCCGCACAGTGGTTCTCTACCCTCCTTTACAGCGCAAAGCCGGAAGCCATTTTTGTACAGCCAATTACTGTCAAGCCTACGACAGCAGGCCTGGAGATGGCGCTGCCTGTGAAAGAAGTCATCCCCACGGTACGACAAGACACCGAGATTCACTATCCACACAAGAACGCTTTGCTGATTGCACCCAAGGCATTTGAACCCGGCCAGAGCACCCTTGTAAAACGTTCCGACTGGTCGATAGACATCAGCATAGGTCGGGGGAGTGACGACATGACCGTCACCGTTGCCCACGGAGTGCCATACGCCTATGTGCGTCTCAGCCGTGGTGACGCGACAATCCAGCTACCGGTCGGTGCCAGCGCAGTATTGTCCGAATCGGACTCGCGGATACTCAAAGTCAACACCAGCACAGCACGTTATGCTGCGTTTGCGCCTGACGGTGGCAGCTGGCAAAGCGAAAGCAACAGCCGCTGGACATTGCACCTACCAGCCAACCACGGATATTTTTCTGTTGCGGCGTTGCCGGACGGTGACGCCGCCACGCTGCAAGTGTTCCGCAAGCATGCGTTTGCATTTATCGATAGTACTCGCGTGGACTGGAGCTTTAACCCAGCAAACAGCACCGTTGAAACCGTGTTCACCGCATCCACCCAGTCGATGGAAGGCGATCAGAAGTCCGCGCTGTTGGGCCTGTATCCTCATCACTGGTACGACAACCCCTCGGTGGCTTCGCAACTGGGCAACGGATTCGACACGGTTCGGGGTCGCATCAAGCTGATTGAATCCAACACCTTCAAGACCAGCACCGTGTATGGCGGATTTGTGCCGTTCTGGCCGGGCATTGCGAATGACAAGCGCAAAGGTGAACTCAGCGAGCTCATGAAAGCGGACGTGCGTAATGCGCGGCGCATGATGCTCGAAGAAGGCAAAGGCCCTTACTGGCAGGGCAAGGGCTTGCAGCGCATTCTCAAGCTGATGGATGTGGTGGAGCAACAAGGCGACACCGAGAGCCGTGACCGCCTGCTGGATCTGGTGAAAAAACGCGCTGAATCGTGGTTTACCGGTGAGGGCGGTGGTTACTTTCATTACGACAAGAAACAGGGCACGATTGCCGGCTACCCCGAAGAGTTTTTTACGGTGGAGCAACTCAATGACCACCACTTTACTTATGGCTACTGGATTCGTGCGGCCGCTGAAATCGCGCTTCGCGACCCGCAATGGGCCACCACGGAGCGCTGGGGCGGC
Source organism: Comamonadaceae bacterium (assembly GCA_947373605.1). GTDB lineage: Bacteria > Pseudomonadota > Gammaproteobacteria > Burkholderiales > Burkholderiaceae_C > Allorhodoferax. The sequence continues at coordinate 1,234 of CANBYM010000215.1, read as the reverse complement.
ATCATCGATTTGCTGATTGCCGACATTGCTACCGCTGATCGCAGCAGCAGTAGATTCCCCTTCCTGCGCAACTTTGATCCGTACGAGGGCCACTCTTGGGCTTCCGGTATCGGCATGGGATCCATGGGGAACAACCAGGAGTCCTCTTCCGAGGCAACCAACGCCTGGGCGGCTTTGGTGCTGTGGGGCGAAATCAAGGGCGACAAGGCATTGCGCGATTTGGGCCTGTACCTTTTTACGACAGAGGTTCAAGCCATCAACCACTACTGGTTTGACGTACACAAAATCGTTTTGGCTCCGGAGTACAAAAATGCTGAAGTAAGTCAGCTATTTGGCGGCATGTATTCGCACAACACCTGGTGGATTGACGACCCGCGCTCGATCAAAGGCATCAACCTGTTGCCTATCACCACAACATCCACGTACCTAGGGCAGTACCCTGAGTTTGTGAAACGCAGTCTGGCCACATTGGAGCCTGAAACAGCACTCTTCAATAGCCGTGGCCTGTACGCAAAACCGGCTGATATTTGGCAAGACATATTTGCGCAGTACAGGGGTTTGGCGGATCCGGACGCAGCGCTTTCGCAATGGAACCGCTGGGGATCTTTTGAGCTGGGAGACACCAGAACGCACGCCTTGCATTGGATGCAAAGTCTCAAAGAACTGGGTACGCCGGACTTTGGTGTGACGGCAGATACCACACTCTATGCGGTGTTTAAACGTGCTGGTGGCGAGCGCACTTACTTGGCCTACAACGCCAGCAAGGCACCAATCAATGTCACATTCAGCGACGGCAAGTCAATTACGGTGGCGCCGGGAACACTGGGTCGATCTCAATAATTGCGATGTGTGTGCATCTTCACGGGACATGATGGAAGACTGTGTCATAAATATCGGAGCTGGTATTAGTCTGCGTCGCGTCGTTATCAGATCCGCATAATTTGAGTTTAGTGCTACAACTATGAACCGGTATTCCAGGTTTTTATAGGTCTAACTCGCCGCAAATTTACGTTTCACTTAAGACGGGCTATCGATTATTCAATCATTTAGGAGTCGATTGCGATGGCAGTTCATGCAAGGGATACTGAAGTGGACCCGGAATTTGGGACAGGTGTTTAGGTGGGACACTGTCTAAAGAAACGGGTTACCAATGACTGAATCAAAGAAGCGCAAATTTCATCCACCGGAGTTCAAGGCGAAGGTGGGACTGGAGGCGCTCGGTGGGATGAAGACT
>CANBYM010000214.1 GCA_947373605.1 Comamonadaceae bacterium | reverse complement strand
ACTCAGGTGTACACGTACACCATCAGTGGAAGCTCTGCCACTGGAGCGATTGCACCGGTGACAACTGCGCAAGTTACGGCACGTTAATCTTTAACGACGCTCCTTAACCCGCCGGTGGCCGAGCAATCTGCCACCGGCATTTTTCTTTGAAGGGAATATCATGGGATATTCCCAGAGGACATTCAAAATGAAGTCGGTAATTTGTGTTGCGTTTTTTCTCACCGTCGGCGGTGCTGCTTGGGCCCAGTCCATCGCGCCGCAGGTGCCCGCTGAAAGCGCGTCCGCAGCGCAGCAACGTTTGGGCCAAAGCCCGCGAGAGAGCCCCCGCCAGAAGGCCGCTCTGGCAAGCGCACTTGCTGCCGAAGCTAACCAGAAAAACACGGGCGACTATCTGGCGAAAAATGCCAAGGCGCCCGGAGTGCAGCTGCTGAGCAATGGCGTTCAGTACAAGGTTTTGAAGGCCGGAAATGGTAAGCGGCCGCAAATCAGCAGCACGGTGCGCTGTCAGTTGATCGGCACCCTGGAGGATGGCTTCACGTTCGACAAGATTGACGACAAAGGCGGGGCCTTTCTCGCGGTGAAGGGCATGGTCCCGGGCTTGCAAAGCGCGGTGACCGCAATGTCGGTCGGCGCAAAATGGCAAATCGTGGTGCCTCCTGCGCTCGGCTACGGTACCAAGGGTACCCACGGTGTGGCACCCAATGCAGTGCTGATTTACCAGTTTGAGCTGTTGGCGATTAAATGAATGTGAGGGTGGTGCGCAGTATGGGTTGGCGATTCGTAATGCTGGCATGGGCGTTGCTCGTGAGTGCCTCTGGAAGTGCCTACGCACAATCGAATACGGCGGGTGCAGCGGATGTGGATACCGTAGCCTTGGGGCGCAGCATTTACGAGCGGGGCATAGGTCAATCAGGGGTTCCGGTGAATGGCTTGCGCGATGGCAAAACGCTCTCTGGCGCCAGCGTGGCCTGTATCAATTGTCACCGTTCCAGCGGCCTGGGGCAGGTTGAAGCGGACATACTCATTCCCCCCATCGCCGGAAACTTTCTGTATGCCAAGCCTGCTGAAAAGCGGCTCGTCAACATGGACCCGCGTGTCAGCAAGTTTTTTAACCAGGCGCACGAGCCCTACACCAACGTAAGCCTGGCAGCAGCAATACGCGAGGGCACCAATAACGACGGACGCAGCATGAGCACGGTAATGCCACGCTTTGCGTTAAACGATGTTGAAATGCCGGCGCTTGCGGCCTACCTGAAACAGTTGTCCGTGGAATGGTCTGCGGGCGTGACTGCTGGCCACATCCATTTGGCCACCGTCATTACACCGGAGGTAGACGCGCCACGTCGGCAAGCGTTCATCAGCATGATGCAGGCCATCGTGCGGCAGAAAAACGGCAGCACGGTGCTAACTACGGCAGATCAAAAGCGAACCCGGCACCACATGGTCTCTGCAGCCGAACTGATGTTGGGCACCGAGCGCACCTGGGACCTCGACATTTGGGAGTTGCAAGGTACGTCTGATACCTGGGCGGCGCAGTTGCAGGCCCGGTATCAGCAAAATCCACCGTTCGCGATCGTGTCGGGGCTCGGTGCGGGCAACTGGCAGCCGGTACATGATTTTTGTGATCATGCGCATGTTCCTTGCTGGTTTCCCAGCGTTCTCCTGCCAGGCGCGTCCGAGCCTTCGCAAAGTTTGTATTTTTCGGGTGGCGTTGCTTTGGAGGCTGCGATATTGGCCAAACACCTGACAAGCCAGATCAAGCTTCCAAAGCATCTGATTCAGATCACCCGCGACGATTTCGCCGGTGCTGCCGCTGCACAGAATCTAAAAACCAATTTGGCCGGAACAGGTATTGATGTGCAGGTTCGCGTATTGCCGATTGGTGTCGCATTGGACAATGCTTTGCCGCCTCTGCTCAAAGGGCTTGGACGTGACAGTGTGGTGATGTTCTGGTTGCCCGCGCAAGACATAGCGTCTTTGGCAGCGGTCAAGCCCGGAGGGCATACCAGTTATTTTTCTGCGTTGATGGGGCGTGCCGTGGAATTTCCACTGCCGGAAGCTTGGAAGCGCAGCGCCTTGTGGGTCTATCCGTATGAATTGCCAGATCAGCGCATGCGCAACCTGGACTATTTCAATATCTGGATGGCCAGCAGGAAGCTGCCCATCGTGGACTTGGCTATGCAGTCCGAAGTCTATTTTGCAATGGGGTTTCTGACCGACACGCTCTCTGACATGATGGATAACCTGTACCGTGACTACCTGATCGAACGGGCGGAAACAATGCTGAGTCAACGTGAAGGCGCCAAGTCCGAACAAGAAACCCGGGACCGTGTTTTTCTGGGTCGTGCCGGTGATCTTGAAAAAAAGCATGGTGAGAAAACCATTGATGCAGCCACACGTATCGCAATTCCGGAGAAGGCAGAGGGTAACGCTGCAAGCCACGGTACGACCCTGTATTCGCACCTGAGCCTGGCTGCCGGTCAGCGTTTCGCTTCCAAAGGTGGTTACATCGTTAGCCAGGGCGAGGGTACTGCGGTAAACGCGGTGTCGCCCATGATCTTTCCGTAAACGCCGTTATTCTTTAATTTTGTTATCCGATAAGAAACTTCACCATGAACCCTTTCACATTTAATACGCGTGCCATCGTTGCTCCTTGCATCGTGCTGGCCTTGGGCAATGGCTATGCTGTAGCCCAAACTGCTCCCGCCAAGCCGGACTCCGTCGTGCAGGTTTCACCGGATTATCCAAACCGCAAACGAGATTTGAGCTATGCCATCGGTGTCACGACGGCCCGCAACTTGATCAAAGACGGCGTGGAAATTGACCCTGCACTGGTATTGAAGGGCATGAACGATGCCGTGGCCGGGAAAACCACTTTGCTCAACGACAACGAGATCAAGTCCCTCATGAATGGCCTGGTAACGGATATGCGCCAGCGCTTTGTGGCCAATCGCAAGAATGTGGAAGACGCCAACCAGAAGCGTGGCGACGATTTCCGTGCAGCATTTGCGCGGCAACCAGGCGTTAAGGCCTTGCCAGATGGCGTGCTAATCCAGGAACTGGAAGCCGGTACTGGTGCCACAGCAACTCAGGACGATTCCGTCGTGGTGGTTTATAAAGGCACCTTGGTGGATGGCAAGGAATTTGATTCCACTGCGGATGGAAAGCCGGCGACTTTGCAGGTCAGTAAGACCATCGCAGGATGGCGCGAAGCGCTTTCCATCATGCCGGTGGGTGCCCATTGGAAAATTGTTATTCCGTCGAAGTTGGCATATGCGGACCGTGGTATCGGGACGGACGTGGGACCCAACGAGACGCTGGTGTTTGACGTGAAGTTGTTGCAGGTCAAAAAGGCCAATTAGTTGAATCGTTTGCCAAGGGAGTGAAACATGAATAAGTCGTCAAGATTTTGGCGTGCTGGGTCTGCTGCCATTGCACTGGCTCTGCTGGCAGGTTTCGCAAGCACACCGTCGTTGGCTGGGGGGGTGGTGGTAAAGGTAGATGGCGATGGATCGATCGGCTTGAGCAACCTCGACTCGCTCGAAGAAGAAGCGGCTCCTGTTACCCCCGCTGCTTTAGTGGCTATGCCGAGTGCTCCGGGAGCCCCTGTGGCAACGGGCGAGCAGTCCGCGATTGCCTCACAGGCTGAAAAGCCGGAGCCATTGGTACAGCACCGCCTGGACATGATGCAGCAGGCCAAACCCGAAAACTATATGGGCGCGAACCAAGCCGTCTCACGTCGCTACTTGATGGTGGACAAGACGACATATCAATCCCGCATTCAGCAGTGACGCGTGCCCGTTTTGCTATCGATCAAATTTAATAATTGGGGATATCCATGTTGAACATTCAATTACTTGCAAATCGGGCCTGGCCGGCTTGCGTAGCCGGCGCCGTTTGGGCCGGTTCTGTGTTGCTGTCATCGGGATTGGCGCAAACCACGATGCCCGCGCACGATATGTCGGCCATGGAATCGCATGAGCACCACCACGACATGGACATGAATGCCGCACTGAAAGAGCGCATGGTGGAGGTCAAGCCCGCATCCATTCCGATGGTGAGAGATGATGGACTCAGTACAACGTTAGACAAAGAAATTGCGGGCAATACCCCGATCGTTCTGGCGTTCATTTACACCTCGTGCACCACGATTTGTCCGGTGACCAGTCAGGTGTTGTCCAATGTCCAGGACTTGCTGCAGCCCGATTTGGGCAATGTACGAATCATATCGGTGTCCATCGACCCGGAATATGACACGCCCGCCCGCTTGCATGCTTATGGGGAGCGTTTTGGTGCCAAGGCGCAGTGGCGCCACTATGGTGGAACCCTGGCAAACAGTGTTGCCATTCAAAAGTTGTTTAATGCGTATCGGGGCGACAAGATGAACCACGTGCCCTTAATTTTTATCAACGGCGGTGGGAAAAAAGCCTGGCTTCAAATTGAAGGTTTCCCCACAGCGCAAGTACTGGTGAAAAAAATCCATGGCCAAATGCACGGCTCCTAGAACACTTAAACGTACACAACAACACACTGCTACTTTGACCGCTTAGACATGCTTCTCACATCTCATAAATCCCGTGGCTTTACCTTGCTCGAATTGCTGGTGGTAATGGTCATCATCGGCTTGCTGGTGGGCTACGTTGCGCCAATGTATTTCAAGCAAGTCGGCAAATCCGAGATCAAGGTTGCACGCGCGCAAATTGAGTCTTTCGGTAAGGCTCTGGACCAATACCGGTTGGATACAGGCCACTATCCGACCACGGAACAAGGACTTGCAGCATTGGTTGCCAAGCCCACTGATGAGGCCCGTTGGGATGGCCCTTACCTCAAAAAGGGAGTGCCCTTAGATCCTTGGGGAAGCGCCTATACCTACAAACAGCCGGGCCAGCATGGTGAATACGACATTGTTTCGTTCGGCAAGGAAAAAGTACCTGGTGGTACCGGCGAAAACGCCCCGATCACGAGCTGGGAATAGGCTGCACGCGCCGGCAATATGCAATTTGAAATCCGTTCTTTCAAGGGTGGCACCGGCGTAGACGCCTTAGTGGTCGAAGCACCTTCGTTAGACCTTGCCCGAAAGATTGCCAGTGAGCGTGGCTTGCGGGTGCTGTCGATTCTTCCGAGGCGGACCTTGGGTGTCCAAGCGCATGGCAGTGCGGCAAAGGGATTCCCGCTGGGACAATTCAGCCAGGAATTGTTGACCCTGCTCGATGCCGGTTTGTCGCTGGTGGAATCCATAGAAACCCTGGCGGAAAAAGAAGTCCGCAGCGACCGCAAAGATTTGTTGAAGCGCTTGATTCAGGACTTGTACCAAGGCGCATCGCTCTCCAAAGCGATCGCGCAGTTTCCGCATGTTTTTCCTCCGCTGTATATCGCCACGGTGCGCGCAAGTGAGCGCACGGGGGGATTGTCCGAAGCGCTGGGAAAGTATGTGACATACCAAAACCAGATTGATGTGGTTAAAAAGAAGGTGATCAGCTCCGCGATCTACCCGACGGTGCTGGCGGTGGTCGGAATCATGGTCATTGGTTTTTTGCTCGGTTATGTGGTGCCCCGATTTGCCCGCATTTTTGAAGATCTCGGCGGTGAAGTGCCTTGGATGTCGCGCTTGATGATTCGTTGGGGGCATCTGGTTACCGACCATGGTCGAAGCATCCTCGTGGGGATCGCCGTGGTGATTGCGTTATTGGTGCTGTGGTTGCGTCGGCCGGAAACGCCATTGCTACTGTTGCGGCTCTTTCAGAAGATTCCTTCGGTGGGTGAGCGCATTCGCATTTATCAGCTAACCCGCTTTTACCGGTCGCTGGGAATGCTGTTGCGCGGTGGTATGCCGGCGGTTGCTTCTTTGGAACTTGTGGTTGATATTTTGCCCGGTGGCTTGGCCGACAGTTTGCGTCAGGCGACGCAGCAAATTCGCGAAGGTTCGCCGATATCGGAAGCCATGGAACTCCACGGTCTGACCTCGCCGGTATCGGCGCGCATGCTCCGGGTCGGTGAACGCACTGGCCAGATGGGTGAAATGATGGAGCGCATTGCCTTGTTCTACGACTCTGAAATAAGCCAGTGGGTGGACTGGTTTGTGCGCCTCTTTGAGCCGCTTTTGATGGTATTCATCGGTCTGGTCATAGGCTTTATTGTGGTAGTTATGTATTTCCCGATTTTTGAATTGGCAGGAAGCATC
>CANBYM010000213.1 GCA_947373605.1 Comamonadaceae bacterium | reverse complement strand
GTAATGACCCCGGCGCTAATCGGCTGGACTTTGCGTATGGAAGATTTGCAGCAATGGCTCATTGCTGCGCCCATTCTGTCGATGTGCCTACCCAGCGCTACAGATTGCAAAATTTCCCTAAAATCCTGGCCCCTGCTGTGTTTGCTTTCTTTATTTCTGCTGTGGCAACAGTACAGGTACTGAGGGTCAATGCGCCAAGTGGGAAGCGGCAATACCGTCCAACTCGTTGAGTGCTTCATTCGGCAACTTCAGTGCTGCCGCGGCCAGGTTATCGCGCAAATGAGTCAGTGATGAAGTTCCTGAAATCAACAACGCCTGCAATACCAAATCATGTGGCGGTGCAAGGTCAACCACACAAAGCGATTCCTTAATCAACCAACTGCATGCACAGTAGGTAGACAGCGTCAATTCACCCGTAAAGCTATCAACAAAATAACAATCAAGTTCAATTGGCTGGTTACCCACGTTGATTTTGAATATGCCCAGCCGTTTACCCACGACTGCGCTCAAGTTCAACTTGCTCTTTAATACACGCGCAAGTGCCAGTCGGGGATCTTCATCACCTACCAACTCGCCTGCGGGAAATGCCCACAGATTCCCATCAAGTTCTGCCGGGATAGGTTTGGCAACAAAGTACATGTTTTCAATTGCGAGGATGCCCGCTACAACACGTTCAGTTTCAATAGACATGTCTGCATTCTAAGCAGCGCATTTGAATCCAATTGTCAGACGTCCGCGACTTACGCCGGTTGGCAATTGCCCCGATCAATGTAAGACCCACCAACATCATGGCATATGACTCCGGCTCAGGCACCGGCGATACAGCGCCGAACTTGAAGTTATCAATTACCACCTCCCTTGAGGTGAACATCATGCCGAGCGAGCCGTTGTTGATGTCAGTAAGCTTCTGTATGCCACTGGCCGTACCGACTTCATAGCCATTCACATAGCCATGAGCCACACCATCGGGGTGCAACTCAATGCGAAAAGTGTTCCATCCGCTGGTATGCCAGCCCGAGCTGGTTAGAACGTTTGATCCGTTGGCCGCAATGAACCGGTACGTATCTGTCTGATCGGTCCCCACTGAATTGGTATAGAGCTGCTGGTTAAGCTTGGGATTGTTCTCGTTCCAGATATCGACCTGCACGAACGGATTGCTGGAGCGATCAACAAGTTGCGAAAAAGAGGCTGGATCCACGCCGGTAGGCTTGAAGTTGATACCCGAGAACAATCCGGGAACCTGACCACCATTGGTCAGAATAGCCACCCCACCGCTTCCCGAGTAATCGGCAGCGGTCCAATAATTCAGGCTCGTGCTGTTGCGAACGGTCGCACCCGTGCCATCTGTTTGACTGCGCGCACCCAGGAAAACCCCATACCCGCTCGAATCGGTGACCTGACTGCCGGTCCAGGCCGAATCAAAATTCCAGCTGTATACAGTATCTGCAACAGCGAATTGGTGCACAACCGCCGATGCACAAAGAACTAATGCCGCTCTGATGGAAAACATCTGTGCACTCCCAGATATTTTGATGAAACTCCATTTTTATTTAGCGATTGACTTGTATCAATAGTCCGAATGGACTAATGCCGTACATGCATGCGGACAAAATTTTCAGTAGAGTCTCAAAAGTAGGGATGAAGCAGGCACAAGGCCGCATGAACAAATTAAGGGGCTACCATGTTCAATTCGCCAAAGTCTACAGGTACGGAATCGTCTATTCGATCCGGATTCGACGTCAGTGCGACGCAGCGGGAAATGGTCTACACCGCCTTTAGGGACACCTTGCGCATGACGGGTGTCCCGCATTCATTTCTGGAGTGCGAGTGCGTGCATTTTGTGGATGCCAGGAACGCCCCCCAGTTCCAAGTTCACCTGATCATGAAAAAATGGAGTGGCCAGATGTTGCGCTATTCCAAGGCGTTTCAGCGCCAAATGCGTATCTGCTTGGATCGATTCGAACCCCATGTCGACCACGGTGCCTATGAATGGCTGTGGAAATACGCCAAGGACTGCGACGTCCCGTTTCCCGACATGCCGGCGCCAGAAGAATGGACCAAGAAGAAAGAAGCTTCCGCGCCCCGCCCTGCGGTTGATTTTTTCGAACGGCGCAAGGTTCCTCGCATGCAGAAGGGTAAAAGTTGATGGAGTTAGTCCATTTGGGCTATTGCGCAAACTGCCTGTGTTGCGACAATCTGCTTGGGTATGGTTGCTTGTGACGACCAGACTGAATGAATTGGCGTACATGTCCTCAAGCTTTGCCGAACTGGAACTCAATATAGAACCGCTAGGGCGCGTCAGCGGATTTGTTGACGAATTTGTAGAGGCGGTGACGCCGCGGCCATTTTTTGCAGACTTTAGCCGTATTGAGGTTACTGTTCTTTCAGGCTATCTCGATTGCTACGGCGTGCCGGCAGGAGCGGTAGTTTTGCGCGAGGGCGACGAAGGCAGTTTTCTCGCCATATTGCTCACGGGTCGAGCCATTATTTCTAAGATTTTTGACGATGCAGACCGGCTACTTCACGAAATGTCCACGGGAGAAATGGTGGGCGAGATGTCGCTGATAGACGGACAGCCCCGCTTTGCGAGTTGTGTGGCGATTGAACCGAGCGACTTCGCGGTATTGAGCAGAGAAGACTTTGAAGCGCTGCTCAATGAGCACCCAAAGCTGGGCAGCAAGCTGTTGCGCAAACTTTTGGAACTTTCCACAGCGCGCCTACGTGATGCCACGCTGCAGATGTTGCCCGGGCTATTGCCCTGGTCGGCTTAAGCTGTTGCCCTTGGCATACAAGGGCATGCAGTTTTGCCCGTCTGCAATTATGATGTCCGGCATGTACCGTAACGATGTTTTAAGCACGGCTCGCGCGCCCGACATATCTGCTCACAGGAGCCGCCAGCGTGGCTTTACCCTGATTGAGTTGGTGATGGTCATCGTCATTTTGGGTGTTCTGGCTGCGGTCGCGTTACCCAAGTTTGTGGATCTGAGTGCTGATGCCCAAACGGCCGCCACCCAAGGAGTTGCCGGAGCACTCTCCTCCGCGTCTTCAATAAATTACGCGGCCCGCAAGGCCAACCTTGCCAACGGACAGAAAGTGAGCGAGTGTACAGATGCCGGTTTGTTGCTGCAGGGCGGCTTGCCAGCAGGATACAGCCTGACTGTCGGCTTTCCCACTACCATCCCTCCGGATGCCACGCAGTTTTGCACGGTTTATGGGCCAAAATCCACAACGTCTGTCGCTGCGATCATCGGTATTTTATAGATCAACCTCCAAATTAGGGCCACTAAAACCATAATGACCAAAATCCTTTTGAATTCAATACTGGGCCTGTGTGCATTTTTGCTGGTCACTCAAGCGAGGGCAACGATTACGTTCGAAGATGTAAGCGCCAGCAACGTCACCAGTTCTGCCCCCATCACCAGCGGCGGGTACACATTTAACTATTCAAGCACCCTTTACCCGGGCGGGGTTCACGCTGTCACCAACATCCCAAACTTGGGCGCATCTAATGGAACCAACTATCTGGTTTATGAATCGGGTGTAGGTACAGAAACCTTTACTTCGGGAACTGGTGCGTTCAATCTGAATAGTTTGGATTTAGGCGGGTGGGTGAATTTTTATCCTACGGCGAGCAACACTCTGGAAATCACCGGTACCCGAATCGATAACACCACCGTAACTTATTACGCCTTGATCGCACCCACCACATTCAACACGTATGAGTTGAACAATTTCACCAACCTGCGCTCAGTGACTTTAGGAAATATTGCTGGTGGCGCGTACATCGCAGTTGACAACATTCAAGTGTCCCCGGTACCGGAACCCCAGAACTACTCGATGTTGCTGGCGGGCTTGACCCTGCTGGCAGCGATCACGCGCAAGCGAAAGCCGCTACAAGAGCGTTGATGCTTAATCAGGCTGAGCCAGACCCAACTCAGCGCACAACCTTTCAACCGTAGCGCGCAGACCGGCAACTTCGGACTCCAGGTGCGCCACACGCGCACCCAACTCACCAGCAGGCGCCTTGTTGGATGAGCGCCCCACGCCTACGCTTGCATCTAGCGGGCCACACAACAAATGGGCCCAGCGCTGTTCACGGGCACCCGGCGCGCGGTCGAGCTTCACCACCATAGGGCCACCTTTTTCAGGCGCGCGTTCCTGCAACTCATCTAAAAACGCTTCTACCGAAGATGTGTCAGCAAAGCGGTACCAGCGCTCGGCGTTGAGTCGCAACTCTGCGGCAGTCTGCGGCCCGCGCAGCATCAACAATCCCAGCAATACGCTTGCCTGATCGGGAACACCCAAGCCGCGTTGGGCGTTGTGGGTGAAGCGCACAGTGCGCCCGCCCGCTGTCTCATTGACAAGGCCGCGCTCACGCAGAGTGTCGACCGCAGCACTGACATCGGTTTCGGTCAGCTCCATCGTGGGATCGCGGCTGGACTTCTGGTTGCAGCCTAACAGCAGGCTATTCAGGGTTAGCGGGTAGCTGTCTGGCACGGTGCGCGCCTTCTCCATTAAGGTCGCCAGTACGCGGGCTTCGATCGGGGTTATCAAAAGTGATGTGGTCATGATTAAGTGGACAGCGCACTGTCGGCCCACACTAAGGCCTTCATTTGTGCGACATTGATTTGCCGAAGCGTGAAATTTAGCTTGCTAAAGGCACGGGAAAATTGAGACTCATCGTCTGATTCACATGCTTTTGCAATCGTCAGCATAGCCCCATAATTACCTCCCTCGTTTAACAAGGCATCGGTAATTTCGTCACCCAACGATAGTTGATCCAGCGCACTTTGCAAGGGACAACCCAGCATCGCATCAACTTGAGACAAGAGTCCGATGAGAAAGGCAGTGTCCGGGTCCAGGTTGGGCCGATCGAGTTCCGCTAAAAGCTCCATCATGCGACCTCTGACAATCGACGATGAGGTCAGTAAGCTGGGCTTTTTCGATGACGAAGTTGCAAGCACCAAAGCAGACCACTTCACCAATTTTTCGTAGCCGATAAGCATGACGGCCTGCCGGAGTGAGGTCACTTTTTGACTCAGTCCGAAGCCTGCGGAATTGATAATCCTGAGCAGATTGACACCCAACGCATCATCTTTTTTCAGGCAATCTTCAATGTCATCAATCGGTGCCGCCTTAGATACCAGATTAAACAAGCGTATGGCCCAACTTTCGCTGGGGGCCAGCACCCTCGGCCTAATAATTTCGGGAACTGAAAACCAGTAACCTTGAAACCGCTTTACCTCCAAGGATTTAAGCTGCTTGAACTGTTCAACGGTTTCGACCTTGGTTGCAATTGCTATGGCCGGCGTCCGTGTATTGATCGCAGCGACAAGTGGCTTTAGCTGTTGGACAGTGACCGCTGCGAGGTCAATTTTCACAAAATCGGCAAAGGCTTGCCACGCTTTATAGGGCGGCGCGACCACCGCGTAGTTGAAACACAGCCTGAATCCCCGTGCCCGCAATTCTTCCAGTGCAGTTGCGACATTAGCGATTTGATTAGGATCATGGTTTGAAACGGTCTGCACCGTCACCACCACACTCTTGGGATCCAAAAATTCCCAATGCGGCCCTGCTAAACCGTCATGCAAGGCATGTACAAAAAGGTCCGTGCTCGAGGTGAAAATCGGCGACCCGTTGTTCACGATTGCATTCAACGCAAGGGAAATGTCACTCGCTACGGTGTGGCTGTCTCTGGCATTGGATCGATTGAAAAGCTCATAGGCAACTACGTTCCTGTTTTCGTCAAATATGGGTTGTCGTGCAATTGAAATCGCGTCAATTGCTTCTTTAATCATCATGGGTTCAAGCCTTGCATCAAGGTAGAAAGATTTTTGCGTAGTTGTAAGCATACGGGGTTTCGAATTCCAACCGAGTATCTGCTGGCCACACCTGGGCAACCCTAAAGTCCTCTCACCATGGAAACAACCTGATTGCGCTTTAGGCACTCACAGTCTCAGGGCTCGGCATCAGTCACCTGCCCCGCCACTGCCTTAAGCGAATGACCACTTCCAACGTACTTGAAGTTCTTGATGTAAAGCCGGCATTGCCTGAAGTGACGTACGTTGCGCTTTGCAAAATAGAGCAACGCAGCACACTGACAACTTCCATCATCAAGTTGGCACAGGATTGCTGCGATTTTCTTTGATGTTTCAAGCAGGCTAGTTGTGCGCTAATCGTCAGAAATATTATTCCTACGCGCTGCGTCAACTATCGTGGGTACCTTTTTAG
>CANBYM010000212.1 GCA_947373605.1 Comamonadaceae bacterium | reverse complement strand
GGAAATTTTTTAATTCATTGTGATGTTTTGAAATCTCGCTGGTAAACAGCCTGCGGACCGATATAGTAGTAAGCGACAATAAATCCGGGATGCCCATGAATAATTTGGAAGAGGCGATCGAAGCAATCCATCCGGACTCACTTAGACTCGACCAAGTTCGCAAACTGCTACTGGGGCTTATACGCGTGAGGCCCTGTGGTCGGCATCGCTGCTGCAATCGCTGGACCGTTTGTTGGTGGTATCGCTGGCGGGTTGTGGCGGTGACACAGCGGCGGTCTGGCAGATATCACGCTCCGGCGAGCGTATGGACTGCGTGGCCCGCCGTGAGCGCATTACCGGAAGAGCAGAAAAACCCGCGTTAGCCGGTGTTTTTAGTGCAGCCCGGTTTCCAGCATACTTTGCAGCATTGAACGCAGAGCGCGTACTGGACGCTAGCGACGCCAAGAGAGATCCGCGCCTGTCGGATTTGTTGGATGGCTATTTAATTCCCAAAAATGTGAATTCGCTGATTGACGCAACCGTACGGCGGGCCGGCGCGGTTTCCGGTGTATTGTGCTGTGAGCGTGAGCAAGCCGTGGGACGCTGTAGCGAGGCGCAAATTGAATTGGAGGTCGGACTGGCGGATTTGGCAGGTCAACTGATTTTGATTGCCGACCTGCGACGTCGAGAAAAGCTGCAACGATTGCTTCTGAGCATGGGGCCGGAATTGGGTGAAGACCACACAGAGCTGGAGCTGGCCGAACTCGCATTGGTCAAAATGGCTGAATTGTTTCCGGATACCTGGTCTGCGTTTTATGTGCCGGACACTGACCCCGATTATTTGTGCATGCTGGCGAATCGGTCGCTGGGTTCCAGCATAGCCTTTGTGGAGAGCCGAAGACGTGTACCGGTGTCCCATAGCGTGATTGGTCAGGCGATGCGGGAGCGTCGGATTGTGTCAGCGCGCGGGGAAGTATTTCAAAACCTCTATGCCAAAGTGGACTCCAATCCCATGATTGCTTCGATCGGGGTTCCATTGTTCCACGACCATAAGTTCATTGGTGCGATGGTGATCGGATTGCTGCGTGATGATGCGGTGACGGAAGACGATCTGTCTTCGCTCGACATAGCATCCACCACCTTTGCGGTGGCATTTGCCAATGCCCGTAACGCGGAACAACTTCGCCACCGCGCTACATGACGCGATGACGGGGCTGCCAAACCGGGACAAATTGCATCAGGACATTGAAGTCCATACGCAAGCCCCAATGATGGCGAAAGCCATGAGCTTGATGTTGGTCGGCACCAAAGATTTCAAGCAGGTTAATGACACTCTGGGGCGGGGCAACGGAGACCGTTTGCTCAAAATCACAGCTGAGCGCGTAGCCGCGTTCGCAAAGCGCATACGTGGTGTTGCTTATCGCCTTGCTGGCGATGAGTTTGCCGTGCTCATGGATAGGTGCGAAACGCCCGTTGTGGCTGCAGAGCTGGCGTTGCAGTTGCAAACCATTGTGAGCGAGCCATTTGAAGTGGCTGGTCTGTCCTTGATATTGCGCTCGCGCGTGGGCAGTGCCAATTTGCCGGAGCATGGGCGTAACGGTCACGAACTGCTGCGCTCCGCCGATGTGGCGCTGGGATGGGCAGGCGTTGATTTGTCCGGCATCAGTTTTTACGACATGGCGCGAGACGCCAGCGGCCCGCGTAGTCTGGAGGTCATGGCCGATTTGCGCCAGGCGATCAAGTCTGATGCCTTGGACTTGCACCTGCAACCCAAAGTGTCGCTTGTGGACGGGCGCCTCGTCGGTTGTGAAGCATTGTTGCGTTGGATTCACCCGCAGCACGGCTACATTCCGCCAACCAACTTTATTGCGGTGGCGGAAAAAGGTGAGCTCATGGACCAGCTCACCCTATGGGTGGCCAGGCGTGCATTGCGCCACGCTCGCGAATTAAGATGCTCCGGGGTAAACATTCCGATTGCCATTAATGTGTCCGGTCACAACATGGTGGACGCGGACTTTCCATCCGAATTGCAGGCATTGGTGGCCGACTCGGGTCTGGAGTCGGACGCAATTCATCTCGAAATTACCGAGACCGTTCTGATGAGTGACCCGGAGCGTGCGGCCACGGTGATCGGTGAACTCGCCGCCATCGCGTTCGCGCTGGATATTGACGATTTCGGTACCGGCTATTCATCGTTGTCTTATTTGCGTAGACCTCCGCTGAAGTCACTCAAGATTGACCGGGCATTTGTGATGGAACTCAACGCCAATGCGCAGGACGTTCACATTGTGCGCTCCACGGTGGGGCTGGCCCACGGGCTGGGACTGAGCGTGATTGCCGAAGGTGTGGAAGACGCCCATACGCTGGAATTGCTGGGCAAATTGGGTTGCGATATGGCGCAGGGTTTTGGCATTGGCAAGCCCATGCCCGTGGATGAGTTTTTACAGTGGGCGCTGAAGCATTCAGCGACTTAATCGTGTTGCTGGATCGCTTTTTGAAGGACGGCGGTCACCACTTCCATCGCCTTCTTTTGCGTTAGCGTGGTGGGCCTGCGCGAGGACCAGACAAGCATCAACTGGCTCTTTATCGCAGGTGAATGGATGGAGCGCACGGTAAAGGGCGTGGCGTCATCAAAGTTGCTTAAGGTATAGCCCGGCAACACGGCGTGGCCCATGCCTTCTTTGACGAGATTCAAAATGGCGTTGAGGCCATCCACTTCCAGAATGACATTGGGTCGCTTGCCGATACTCATCATTTCGCCTTCGATTAGGATGCGAAATGCATTGGGACGGCTGGGCAAGATCAACGGGAGTTGTGCAACATCTGCGAGCGACATGACTTCTTTGCTCCTGGCGCGGCGGCTCTTTGCGGTCGCAGATTCACCTGCGGGAGAAATCAGCGACAGTGTGTCCTCGTGCAGTGTCGACATTTCCAGGTCCGTGCTTTGCTCCGGGTTATAGAGCACAGCCAGATCCAGATTTCCCATGCGAAGGCCCTCGTGCATCAGTACCGAAAATCCCTCGGTGAGACTGAGTTGGGCTTTGGGCAGTTGATCGGCAAAAGCCTTGGCCAATGGCACGGTGATCAGCTTGGAAAGGCTGGGCGGCAACCCGATCGACACTTTGCCAGCCAATGCACCGCGGGCGGCACCCAACTCCTCTCGGGTCAACGCCACCTGATGCAGAATGCCGCGCCCGTGCTCCAGCAGCAACTTGCCGGCCTCGGTAGGCACGGCGCCACGCCCGTTGCGGGTGAGCAGGTTTTGACGGAGTTCGACTTCCAATAAGCGGATTTGGCGGCTCAGCGCGGGCTGGGCGACGTCCAGAGCGATCGACGCGCGTGTGAAACTGCCCATTTCTGCGACGCGCACAAAGTATTCAAGTTGCTTGAGGTCCACGGCGCTCCTTTGCCACTCGTGCTGTGCATCAACATGTGCATAGCGCTTGGGCAATTATGCCGATCGCATATAGCTTGTAATCTAGTGGTTTGCCCGCTCGGATTGGCACGTAGCGCTCAGACGGTTTATTTGAGAATATCGCCCATGCAAAGGTACTTGACTTCAATGTAGTCGTCCATACCGAAGTGCGAGCCTTCACGGCCCAGACCGGACTGCTTCACACCGCCGAAGGGCACATGCTCGGTGGCCAGAATGCCGACGTTAATGCCGACCATGCCGTACTCCAGCGCTTCGCTCACGCGGTAGATGCGACCGATATCGCGGCTATAGAAGTAGCTGGCCAGGCCGAACTCGGTGTTATTGGCCGCATGAATGGCTTCCTGCTCCGTCTTGAACTTGAACACCGGTGCAAAGGGGCCGAAGGTCTCTTCGCGCGCGCACAGCATGTCGGACGTGGCACCCGACACCACGGTGGGTTCAAAGAACTGGCCTGTCAGCGCGTTGCCGCCGGTTTCCACCTTGCCGCCCTTGGCAATGGCATCGGCCACATGGCGCTTGACTTTGGTAATGGCAGCATCTTCGATCAGCGGACCTTGAACTACACCGTCTTCAAACCCGTTGCCGACTTTCATGGTTTTCACCTTGGCAGTGAACTTGGCCACAAACTGCTCGTACACACCTTCCTGCACATAAAAGCGGTTGGCGCAGACGCACGTTTGACCGGCATTGCGATACTTGCTGGCCAGCGCGCCTTCTACAGCTGAGTCCACATCGGCATCATCAAACACGATGAAGGGTGCATTGCCGCCCAGCTCCAATGACAGCTTTTTCACCGTTGGGGCACTTTGCGCCATCAGGATGCGGCCGACTTCGGTGGATCCGGTAAACGAGAGGTGGCGCACCACGTCACTCGCACAAATAGTTTTGCCAACCGCAATGGACTGTTCGCTATCCGCAGTGATCATATTGAGAACCCCGGCGGGGATGCCCGCGCGCATGGCCAACTCAGCCGCAGCCAATGCGGTCAAGGGTGTCAGTTCTGCGGGCTTGATCAGCACGGTGCAGCCTGCTGCAAGTGCAGGCGCCACTTTGCGCGTGATCATGGCCAGCGGGAAGTTCCACGGCGTAATCGCTGCGCACACGCCGATGGGTTGTTTGATAACAGTCAGGCGACGGGTGTTGTCAAACTGGGGCAGGGTTTCGCCGTTCACGCGCTTGGCTTCTTCGGCAAACCATTCCACAAAGCTTGCGCCATAAGCCACCTCGCCCTTGGCTTCTCCAAACGGCTTGCCTTGCTCAGCGGTCATGATGCGGCCCAAGTCTTCCTGATTGGCCATCAGAAGGTCGAACCATTTGCGCAGGATGATGCTGCGCTCTTTGGCAGTCTTACCTTTCCAGGCGGGCCATGCGTCGTTGGCGGCAGCAATTGCGGCCTCAGCGTCGGCCGGCCCCAAGTTGGCCACATCGGCGAGCTTGCGTCCGTTGGAAGGGTCGAACACGTCAAAGCGACTTCTACCGGCGATCCAATTGCCGTTGATCAGCGCATCAGTCTTGAGCAGGCTCGGGTCTTTGAGCAGGGAAAGGGGTGAAGTTTTCATGTCCATGTGTGTGCTCCTGTTGTCTTGGATTGTGACCGAATCGTAATTTGCGAGCATAGCCCTTGCCATGAACTTGTTGGGCACCGCATGGCATTGGACAGCGGGAGCCACTTGGGCGGCGATAATCCATCTTTATCGTTGAATTTCTGCCCGAATTACCAAAGACATGACCCAGACAGCACACTCCGGCCCCGGCAATGTAATGAGCGTTGCCGACATTCGAAAGACCTTCCTCGAATTTTTTGCCTCCAAAGGACACACTGTGGTGGCTAGCAGTCCGCTGGTGCCCGGCAATGATCCGACGCTGATGTTTACCAACTCGGGCATGGTGCAGTTCAAAGACGTGTTTTTGGGTACCGACAAGCGCTCCTATGTACGTGCTACCTCGGTGCAGGCCTGTCTGCGTGCGGGTGGCAAACACAACGATTTGGAAAACGTGGGCTACACCGCGCGCCACCACACGTTTTTTGAAATGCTGGGCAACTGGAGCTTTGGCGACTACTTTAAGCGTGAGAGTTTGAAATGGGCCTGGGAATTGCTCACTGAGGTTTACAAACTACCCAAAGAACGTCTGTTGGCCACCGTGTATGCCGAAGATGACGAAGCGTTTGACATCTGGACCAAGGAAATCGGTTTGCCACCTGAGCGCGTGATCCGCATTGGTGACAACAAGGGCGGCCGCTACAAGAGCGACAACTTCTGGATGATGGCCGACACCGGCCCTTGCGGCCCCTGTTCGGAAATTTTCTATGACCACGGCGACCACATTCCCGGCGGCCCCCCGGGCTCACCCGATGAAGACGGGGATCGCTTTATCGAAATCTGGAACAACGTGTTCATGCAGTTCAACATGGACGAGACCGGTGCCGTGACTCCATTGCCCGCACCTTGCGTGGACACCGGCATGGGTCTGGAGCGCTTGGCCGCCATCTTGCAACATGTGCACAGCAATTACGAGATCGACCTGTTTGACCAGTTGATCAAGGCCGCTGCCCGCGAAACCGGAACCACCGACTTGACCAACCCGTCGCTGAAGGTGATTGCCGACCATATCCGCGCCACTGCGTTTCTGGTGGTCGACGGCGTAATCCCCAGCAATGAGGGCCGCGGCTATGTGCAGCGCCGCATCGTGCGCCGCGCGATCCGTCACGGCTACAAGCTGGGCAAAAAATCGCCGTTCTTCCACAAACTGGTCGCCGACCTGGCGCGCCTGATGGGCGATGCGTACCCTAAGCTGCGCACCGATGAAAAGCGCATTACCG
>CANBYM010000211.1 GCA_947373605.1 Comamonadaceae bacterium | reverse complement strand
GTGGGGAGCTTGTAATCGCAACCGAAAAGTTGACATGTGCTGCGACTGACCATTTCTACAGGCGTGGCAGTCAATCCAATCTGTAATGCGTCAAAGTATTTGAAGAGATCGCCATAGAGGTTGTAGATGGACCTGTGCGATTCGTCGGCGACGATCAGATCAAAGAAGCCAACATCAAAGGACTCGTAGTCGTTGATAAGACCTTGGTAGATGCCAATGTAGATTCTCGCGTCCAACTTACCGACGCTATTGGCTTGGCTGAGACAAATTGGCACAAGATGACATTGGTTTGAACACAGTGCATGTTGCCGACCTGCTGTTCAAGCTTAAGGCTCACAACGAGGCCTTGCCATTGTTCCGCCGATTGGTGATGACACCGGGGGACAACGAACTGACTTGGAAATTGGCAGTGTGTCTGGTAGAAACCGACAGACGCCGCGAAGCACAACGCTTTTTCGATACGCTCTCAGTTGAAGTTCGCTCATTAGTAATCTTCAGACGCGTAGAGATCAATCTTGCCGGCCGCATGGGTGATTGGTCGCGAATGCGTTTGTTGCTGGAGGCTCAACTCGCCGTCGATCCAAAATCTGCTGAGTACATCGTCTCATATGCAGACGCACTATTTCGGTCGGGAGATCGGGATGCGCTCCACACATTCGTGTCAAGGGATCCATTGCTAGAGGGCGCCTCACCGGACCGAGAGTTGGAATTCGCTAAGTTGCAATTGCACTGTGGATTTGCTGACGCCGGTGTATTGCGCCTGTATCGGATCTTCAGATTGCATCCAAACAGCAAGAAAGTAGCGAGCCACTTTCTTGGTCACTTGTTGATGGCTCAAAATCTCACAGTGATGGACCCACCGGAAGTTGTTGGACCAGCTACCGTCGTCTATTGGCATAAGGGGAGTGAGAAGCGAATCACTGCGATTGAGCGCGACGGGGTACCGCTGATTGATTCTTGGCCAGAGCTAGTGGACATTGGGTCTGACAGCGCACGCGCCCTTCTTGGACGACGTGCTGGCGATGAAGTTGTAATGAAACGGGGGATGTTCGAAGAGACCGTCCAAATTGAAGCCATCGGATCATTAGTTGGATTTGCCGCAGATAAAGCCCATGCGCTAATAGCCAGCTCGAACAACTCTGACGGCCCTTTATGGAGCGTGCGCATCATCAAGGATGATGGTGATGTTGACGTAGATCTCCTACTTCGGTCATCTCAGGAGCGACGCACTCATATCGAAAACACTTTCAATATGTATGGCCAACATCGGTACCCGCTTGCAGTGCTCGCTCAATTAATCGGTGCTGATCCGATCAAATTGCTGTTGGAATGGCCATCAAATTTGCTGCCGTTGTTTGTTGGTGTCGGCAGCGAGGCAGAGCGTCAACTAGCATTCACGCTGATCGGAACCGGTAGCCGCTTTGTCATCGACATGATGTCAATTGCCGAACTGATCCGGCTTGGCGCCGACAGAGCAGTCCGAGAATTGATTGGCCGCCCCTTGGTTGCCCAGACTCAACGTGAATCCCTCTTGGTCATGCTCGCTTCTTCTAGCGAAAGGCAGGAAAGTGCAAATCTTAGCGAGATTGACGGACGCCTACAAATCACCGATGTACCGGCATGGTACTTTCTGCGTCGTAGGAAGCTTCTCCAATCTATATTGGACTTTGTTGACAATGAATGCGACGTGGTACCCACAACTGGACCAGAGGAGATCACCGACGTACATCAAGTCTTGCGTCGGGTACTTGATTCTGGCACCCTTGACAGCATCTATCTCTGCTTGGAGCACAACGCTGCTCTGCTGACAGAGGATGGCGGCTTAAGAGCCATCGCAATTGAGGCCGGAGCTGCGATGTCAACAAACATCCAACCGTTGCTGATGGTTGCACGTGACCGAAAACTCATTACCCAAGATCGATATGCGGACATGTTGTCAGTAAAGCTGCTTGCAAAGCATGACTTCATCAGCGTGACTGCGGTCGATCTTCTTACGATAGCTCTCAAAACTCCTGCCCGAATAGCACCTGCGGCAAAAGCAGCATTCGAGAGTTTCAAAAGTCCAACCTTACAGTTGGACTCTGGTATCAAAGTCAGTCTTGAGTTTCTTCAAATTGCTGTTCTGCGGCTTCCGCCAAGTACGTGGGCTCGCTATGCACGATTGATTCTTGAAGTCCTCACGCATGAACGCGCGGAGTTGTCTCGGCTGCTCGTTCGAATATTGGGTCGGCTGGTCCGACGCTTCTTTGGGCGCAATGCCAGGAAGTTGCCTCGCCATGTACGTCGTGAGTTTGGCGAAGAGCTTCTCAGGAGACGTTAGAAAATTAGCTGAACTCTCCTGGAATCGCCTACCGAATGGCGCACAAAGCAGTCTGTGGCGGTTGGTAAACCCAATCGCAATCGACAAGCTGCTTGGGGCGCCAAACTGAACTCAGGCAGCGACAAATGGTTGAGACTGCAGATTTTGAACTTTAAGACCGCCCATTGAAGATGTGGCCCGTTTAAGAAGGGGGGATGGTTGCAGTGTTTACGACTTTGATTCGCAGTGTTGTAAATTTGGTACGCCGCAAACCCGCATGAATCCTACATGGCTGTTTACGACTTTATTTGCTCAGAATATTGATTGTTTGCTGAGAATAAACTCGTAAAACTTACAACAAAGTCGTACAAATTTTAAATGCAATTGGAATAAAGTCGTAAATTGCACACCTGACATTTAGTCGGATTGGCAGATGTTGACGTTTTCGGATCATTTTGGAACTTTGCTCTGGGACAGGAGCTGCCGCTCGTGAATGTCGGCTAAGAGGTTTTGAAATCAGCCCTCTTGTTGGGCCACCACCCGTTTCTGCTACTACTATTTCAGGCTGTCAGCTGTCAGCTAGTTTTGGAATAGCAGTGACCTTTGTAGTTGATGCCAATCATCGAACACCGAATCACTCAGCAGTTCGCCTACGTTCGCCCGCTGACTCCGCCCCCCCCGTGCCAGAATGACTTGCTGCACCTACCCCTGTTAGTTTAGAGAGCAAAGAGGTAGGTATGAAGATCAACAAACAACCCAAGGCACAGATGCATGCAGCCGGAGATTCAGTCGATACAGGCGCATCGCAAGGAGCCCGGAGGGCGACTGAAGATGCGCCTGTATCGACGCTGCCATTGTCACCCAGCGTCGACTCCGAAGTCGTGCCCGTTGCCAAACGTCGCAACATTACCAATGCAGACAAGCGGCGCATTGTGCTGTCCGCCGCCGCGTGCACCAAGCCCGGTGAGATCGGCGCGCTGATGCGCCGCGAAGGCGTGTACTCATCTGCACTGGCTGCATGGCGACGCCAGTATGCGGCAGGAGAGCTCAATGGAGCCGAAGCTAAAAAACGCGGCCCCAAACCAGCACCTGCGCGTGATGAACTCAAGCAATTGGCGCTGATGACCCGTGAACGCGACAAACTACGGGTGCAGCTCAGCAATGCGCATCTGGTCATCGAGGTCCAAAAAAAAGTTGCCGCGTTGTTGGAGCAACTCGAGCCACTCCCGAAGTTCGCGAGTCCTTGATGGCTGGCACGCTTGAACTCACCCCAGCGCTTGGCAGTGCTGCTGCATGCCGCGCCATGGGGCTGTGGCGCGGTGCGCCCGCTCGACACAAGGCTCGCGCACACCGTACCGCCTTTGTGGGGCCGCCCCCGGTGCCACGGCCAGTGCGCCCACGCTCACCGTTGGCCTTGAGTGAGGTGGAGCAGTCCCTGGTGTTGCAAGCCCTGTGCAGCGAACGCTTTGCCGACGCTGCTCCAGCGGCAGTGCACGCCACCTTGTTGGACGAAGGTAGTTACCTGGGGTCGGTTCGCACCATGTACCGCTTGCTGGCAGCCAACGCCAGCAGCGCCGAGCGCCGCCGCCAGCGCAGCCACCCGGCCTATGCCAAGCCTGAATTGCTGGCCCTCGCACCCAACCAGGTCTGGTCATGGGACATCACCAAACTCAAGGGTCCGGCCAAGTGGACTTGCTTCCATCTCTATGTCATTCTGGACATCTTCAGTCGCTACGTCGTAGGCTGGCTGATTGCGCCTCGCGAAAGCGCAGAGCTGGCCGAGCAACTAATTGCCGATACAGTGGCCCGTCATGATGTGATGCCGGGCGAGCTCACGCTGCATGCGGATCGCGGCACGTCCATGCGCTCCAAACCGGTGGCAAGTTTGCTGGTGGATCTGGACGTGGCCAAGAGCCACAGCCGCCCCTACACCTCGGACGACAACCCCTATTCGGAGTCGCAATTCAAGACCATGAAATACCGACATGACTTCCCGGAACGCTTTGGCAGCATCGAAGACGCCAGAAGCCATTGCCAAACATTCTTTGCCTGGTACAACGGCCAGCACTGCCATTCAGGTATTGGGCACATGACACCCCACAGCGTGCACTACGGGCAAGCACAGGCCATGCGAGAAGTGCGACAAGCCACACTGAATGCGGCGTTCATCGCCACGCCCAACCGATTCAAGGGCATGCGCCCTTGCCTAAAACCCATGCCCACTGCGGCCTGGATCAACCCACCGCCAGAGCAAAGGACAACGACTGAAACAGCACAACCCTGCACCGTAAATTCATGAAGCAAGGTGCAGCAAAGTCATTGACACATTCCGGCCATAGCCCCACTCTTATTCGTTGAAGAACGAAGATTGTGATGAAAGGCAGCATACTTACTAGGGCGCTATATTAGGGACCTACAAAATATTAGCCTTTTTTCGCGGAAAGGGACAACACCTAAGACATAAGGGAGCGATGTGACGAAATCCATTCCAACGATGCCCGATGAATTCTCCAGCGAGGACATCGTAGCGCGTGCCGAGGTGATCTACCAATAAGTGGAAACTCAGATGCAGTTAGCGGCGGTGCATTGATGTAGTGCTCGTTTTCCATCCAGCAGAAGGCAAAGCATGAAGATTGATCTTGTTTTGATATCGACTCGGCTTGCAGAAGCACGCCGACTTCAATCTGTTGAGCTCATTGACGCTGCTACGCAGACAGGCATTGAAGCTGGACGGCTCGCCAGCATCGAAGCCGGTCAACAGACACCTTCTGGCGACGAATTGCTGATTCTTGCCAACTACTATGCACGCGATTTTCGTGACTTCGTTGACCCAAGCCGCCCAGAGCCGTTCAAACAGACCGACATTCTCTACCGCAGATACGGACAAGCATTTGCGCCCAGCGACCGGCGAGCAATTCAGGAATTTTTGTTTCTATGTGAGATTGAGGCCACCCTTGAGAAGGAACTGGGCCGTAGTTCCACCCCATTCCCGTTCACGCCTACTGGCACTCATCTCAAGTCGCATGGGGATCAAGCGGCGCAGGCATTGCGGCGCCAAATGAGGTACAGCACGAAGCAAATTCGACTGGATATTTACTCAGACTTTCGCAGCATCGGATTGCATGTCTTTCGACGTCGGCTGGCTAATTCAGAAATTTCTGGCCTGTACATCGAGCATTCCATTGCTGGTCATTGCATCTTAGTCAATTACGAAGAAGACATTTATCGCCAGCGGTTTTCCGCAAGCCACGAGGCAGCGCATGCCATTTTTGACTCCACCGAAGCGGCAAGCGTCAGCTACCAGCGCAATAGCTCTGAATACGACCGGCAAGACCTGAAAGAGATACGAGCAAATCGGTTTGCCTCTTGTTATCTGATGCCCCCTGAACTGCTGCCCAAGATTCAGCATTGGGATACGTCGCTGGCCCAACATTGGGCGCAAACGCTCAAGGTCAGCACGGAAGCCCTGTCATTTGCATTGCTGGATGCCCAACTTGTTGACCAAGGTACTGCAAAGCTAATTCGTTCAGTTCGCGTGCCGATGGCAGAGAAGGTTGATCCTGAGGCCCCTGAATACCTCAACGCCACACAATTGAATCGCCGTTTGCAGTTACTGGAGCGTGGCTTGTCCGATTACTACGTGGACCTGTGTTTCGAGGCCCATAAGCAAGGGCTGATTTCGGCTGGCCGATTGGGGGAGGCGTTGTTAGCCGACCACAAGGAGACCAGAGAAATCTCCATCCTTTACGGACGGAGCATCGTTGATGAACTTTGACCCGGCCCGATTCGCAGTTGTTTCCGTCGTGGATACCTGCGCAGTTTGGAACATGCTGTCTTCAATGCGGCTGAATGAGGCCGCCATTCGGGCAAAACTGCATTTCTGCATTACACCGGTGGTTCTGTATGAATGCCTGCATAAGCCTCGCCCAAACATGACGCC
>CANBYM010000210.1 GCA_947373605.1 Comamonadaceae bacterium | reverse complement strand
GCAACTTGGAAATCTGTCCGAGTCCAATGCGCGGCGGATGTCGGAAATCCGCCAGACGCTGGAGACACAGTTGGCCCAATTGCAAGCCACCAACACCAGCAAGCTTGAAGAGATGCGCGCTACGGTGGATGAAAAACTGCAATCCACCTTGCAGGCCCGATTGGGCGAAAGCTTCAAGCAGGTCGCTGAGCGCCTGGAGCAAGTGCATAAAGGACTGGGCGAGATGCAGACGCTCGCCCAAGGGGTGGGCGATCTCAAGCATTTGCTGACCAATGTCAAAACGCGGGGCATGTTCGGCGAAGCCCAGTTGGCCGGTTTGCTGGAGCAGGTGTTTGTGCCGGACCAATACGCCACCCAGATTGCGACGCGGCCCGGCAGCAAAAACGTGGTGGACTTTGCCATCAAGTTGCCCGGTCGCTCTGACAGCGGTGCGCCGCTGTGGCTACCGATAGACGCCAAGTTTCCCAACGACGATTACGAACGCCTGCTGGACGCACAGGGCAAGGCGGACGTGGCGGGTGCCGAGTTGGCAGCCAAGGCGCTGGAAGTGCGCATCCGGCTGGAGGCTAAATCCATCAATGAAAAATATGTGGAGCCTCCTTACACCACCGATTTCGCAATTTTGTTTTTGCCCACCGAAGGCCTGTACGCCGAAGTGCTGCGCCGTCCGGGCTTGATGGAGAGCCTGCAGCGTGACCACCGCATTACGCTTGCGGGCCCGACCACTCTGCTGGCGATGCTAAGCTCCCTTCAAATGGGATTTCGCACCTTGGCACTGGAGAAGCGAAGTAGCGAAGTCTGGCAAGTGCTGGGCGCTGTCAAGACCGAGTTCAACAAGTTTGGTGATGTGCTGGCGCGCGTCAAATCACAAACCGAGACCGTGCTCAACACCATCAATAGCGCGGAGGTGCGCAGCCGCGCCATGGGCCGCGCCCTCAAACAAGTGGAGGCCTTGCCCGATGGCGAGGCGCAAAGCCTGATACCCGTGGACAAAGACTTTGACTGAAAAATCTCTGGCGCCTGCGACCTGGCTGCCCCGTCTGATAAGCGGCCATATCTGCATTCATGCAGCCATGGCGGGCATGCGCATGGCCGCACCGTTGTTAGCATTGAAGCAGGGCTACGGTCCCTTAGCAGTGGGTTTCCTACTGGCACTGTTTTCATTGACACAGGTGTTCCTGGCTTTGCCTGCGGGTCGCTATGCAGACCGGCACGGATTGCGCAGGCCGGTCAGGGTAGCAGTTGCTTTTTCCTTCGCCGGTGCGTGCCTGGCCGCCGCGTTTCCCCGCTATGAAGTTCTATGTCTGGCGGCGCTGTGTATGGGAGGCGCGACGGGTGCAGCGTCTATCGCGCTGCAGCGCCACGTTGGGCGTGCGGCACGCGATGCCACTGAATTGAAGCAGGTGTTTAGTTGGTTATCCATCGGTCCTGCTGTGTCCAATTTTTTCGGGCCGGTCGTGGCGGGATTGCTGATTGACAACGCGGGTGTCTGGATGGGAGGGGCGATTGCCGACGTCAATGGCTTTTGCGCTGCTTTTGTTTTTCTTGCGATGCTGCCTTGGGCGAGCTGGTATTTCATCCACAACACCAAGGAGCTGCCACCGGTGGAGGTCGCGGCGCACACCAAGGCGGCGCCTGCCTGGCACTTGTTGCGCGAGCCGACCATGCGGCGTCTGCTTATGGTGAACTGGTTATTGTCGAGCTGCTGGGATGTGCATACATTCGTAGTGCCCGTTTTGGGACATGAGCGTGGCTTTAGCGCATCCGTCATCGGGGCTATTCTTGGCGCCTTTGCTATTGCTGCTGCGTGTGTGCGGGTATTGATGCCACTCTTGGCCGCGCATTTACGTGAATGGGTCGTGGTGACTACGGCGATGGTGCTGACCGCTCTCTTGTTTGCTGTCTATCCGGCGATGCATTCCCCATGGGCCATGGGTGCTTGCTCAGTGTGCCTGGGGCTGGCCTTGGGCACGGTACAGCCCATGATCATGAGCACACTGCACCAGATCACGCCCCATGCGCAGCACGGGCAGGCCTTGGGCTTGCGGCTGATGAGCATTAATTTTTCCAGCGTCATCATGCCCGTGATTTTCGGCACGGCGGGGCTGGTGGTGGGCGTGTCGGTCGTATTTTGGACCGTGGGCGCCGCCGTGGGACTGGGCGCGAACATTGCATGGCGCTTGCGGCCCTGATGCACCAACCGCAGGGCGGGCTTATTCCGCAGTCAGGCTATAAAAGTTCCGGATCATCGTCCAGGCCTCTTCTGGTGAATCCGTGTACTTGATCAGGTTCAAGTCCTCGGGTGAAATGGCGCCTTCTTCTACCAGCACGTCAAAGTTAATCAGGCGTTTCCAGTAGTCTGTGCCGAACAAGATGATGGGCACCGGCTTGGCTTTCTGGGTTTGCACCAGTGTGATGACTTCAAACAACTCATCCAGCGTGCCAAAGCCTCCGGGGAAAGCAACCAGCGCTTTGGCCCGCATCATGAAATGCATTTTGCGGATCGCAAAGTAATGGAACTTGAAGCTCAGTGAGGGCGTTACATATGGGTTGGCGCTTTGTTCGTGCGGCAAGGTGATGTTGAGCCCCAGCGTGGGCGCGCCCAGCTCAAAAGCTCCGCGATTAGCCGCCTCCATGATTCCGGGGCCGCCGCCCGTGCTGATGAAGAGGCGTTCCTTCAATGGTTTGCGAGCGCTGTAACCGGCGACGAGTCTGGCAAATAGGCGGGCGTTCTCGTAATGCACGGCATTGCGTAGGTGGCGTTTGGCCATTTGGATCGCGGCTGCATCTCCACTCGCGTTGGCCGCGTCGATAGCGGCTTGTGCGGTTTCTGGCGAAGGAAATCGGGCGCTGCCAAAAACCACAACCGTGTTTTCGACGCCCTGTTCGGTCTGGTCTAGATCGGGTTTCAGCATCTCCAGTTGTATTCGGATACCACGGGTTTCCCGACGCAGCAGGAACTCCGGGTCGGCAAAGGCCAGCCGATAAGCATCGGCCTCGAGCGCGTGGCCGTTATCGGCGTGGGCGTGGAGTTCAGCCCAGGCGTTGGCAATGCGGCTTTCGGAGAGGTTTTGTGTGTTTTCCATGGAGGGGATTGTCCTGTAACTGTAAGTCGATCAGGCCGGATGCACAACCACTAGCCAGGCTGTGGCCGCGGTCTTGCTTGTGTTTCGTATGGTGTGGGGTAAGTCCACTGCGTAGCGAACCGTTTCACCGGCCTTGACGCGCTGGGTTTGCATTGCGCCCGAGGCGCCGGTGGATACCTCCACGCCTCCGGTCGTCACGGTCAGGTGTTCACGGGTGCCGGGTTCGTGCGCGTTGGATTCCAGCGCTCCGCCCGGTTGGAGTTTGAGCTCGTACCACTCGAACTGGCCTGCCAGCTCCACAGGCCCGAGGATGCGCAACTCGCTGGAACCGTCCGGGTTGCGCAGTGCGGGTGTTGCCTGTACGAGAACGAGCGAAATCGCAGGTGCACTGGGGGATGGTGCGTTGCCAAGTAATTCGGGCATACCGACGCCCAGCGCATTGGCAAGCCGCCACACGACGGCCACGGTGGGGTTGGCCTGCGCGCGCTCAATCTGCGACAGCATGGATTTGGAAACACCGGCCATGCGGGAAAGTTCGTCCAGCGACAGGGCACGCGCCTGGCGCAGGGTGGCCAGCGTGTCGCCGACGCGGGGCGGTTCGGTTTGCGGGTCTTTGGACTTTTTGGAAATCATAAAATTCGATATGATGTATATTTATTCGATATATTGAACTTGTGCATTCAATGGATATTGTTGAACATTGTGCACCAACTATGCGTCCAGGAGCCAAAAGCATGACAACCCAGCCGTCTACCCCGAACACTGCCTTTTACGAGCACATCCGTGCTGAACTTGCTGCCACCCGAGAGGCAGGCCTGTACAAATCCGAACGCATCATCGCCACGCCGCAGGGCGCGCACATCAGCATCATCGGAGCCGACGGAACAAGACGCGAGGTACTGAATTTTTGTGCCAACAATTACCTGGGACTGTCTTCGCACCCGCGTGTCGTGGAGGCGGCGCATGAAGCTTTGCGCACCCACGGTTACGGACTGAGCTCGGTGCGCTTTATCTGCGGCACTCAGGATCTGCACAAGACGCTTGAGGGGCGCCTGTCGCACTTTTTGGGAACCGAAGACACCATTCTTTACGCAGCTGCCTTTGATGCCAACGGCGGCTTGTTCGAGCCTCTGTTGGGAGAGCCGGATGCCATCATCAGCGACGCACTGAACCACGCCTCCATCATCGATGGCGTGCGCCTTTGCAAAGCCAAAAAGTACCGATACGCCCACAACGACATGTCAGACCTGGAACGCTGCCTGCAGCAAGCTATAGCGGACGGCGTGCGTCACAAAATGGTGTTTACGGATGGTGTTTTTTCTATGGATGGCACCGTGGCGCAGCTGGATGTTATTCGCGCGCTGTGCGACCGGTATGACGCATTGCTGGGCGTGGATGAATGCCACGCTAGCGGCTTTATGGGAAAAACCGGGCGCGGGACACATGAGCACCGCGGCGTGTTCGGCAAGGTGGACATCATCACTGGAACCTTGGGCAAAGCGCTGGGAGGCGCATCCGGCGGCTTTACGAGCGGACGCCGGGGGGTGATTGAATTGCTCAGGCAGCGTTCGCGCCCCTACTTGTTTTCCAACACGGTGGCGCCGAGCATTGTGGGTGCGTCGATTGCAGTGCTGGATTTGCTGGAGGCGTCCACCGCGCTGCGGGACAAGCTCGAAGCCAACACACGCTATTTCCGCGAGGCCATTGCCCAAGCTGGCTTTGAGATCAAACCCGGTGACCACCCTATTGTTCCCATCATGGTGTTTGACGCCGTGGTTGCTCAAAAGCTGGCAGCGCGGCTGCTGGAGCTCGGTATTTACGTGGTAGGATTTTTCTTTCCGGTGGTTCCCAAGGGCCAAGCGCGTATTCGCGTACAGATGAGCGCGGTGCATGTGCGCGCAGATTTAGAACGCGCAGTGGCTTCGTTTGCGCAGGCCGGAGCGGAACTGGGTTTGACCGGCAAGGGAGCGAACTGATGAGCGTTCTTAAGTCGCCTTCAAAGATCCTGATCGTCGGTGCCAATGGCCAGATCGGCACCGAACTGACGTTGGCGTTGGTCAAGCGCTATGGCCAAGCTTCCGTGGTGACCAGTGACTTGGCCCCGGATGGGCGCGTGATGGGAGTCCGCCATGAAGCGTTGGACGCCTGCGAGGCTACTGCGTTGACCGATGTCGTAGAGCGCCATGGCATCACGCAAATTTATTTGCTCGCCGCTGCGCTTTCGGCGCGCGGTGAACAGCATCCCAAATGGGCCTGGGACTTGAATATGAAAGGCTTGCTCAATGTGCTGGAACTGGCACGCACCCACAAGCTCGACAAAGTGTTCTGGCCCAGTTCTATCGCAGCCTTTGGTCCTTCTACGCCGCGTGACAATACGCCGCAAAAAACGGTCATGGAACCCGCCACGATTTACGGCATCTCCAAACTGGCGGGTGAGGGTTGGTGCGCCTGGTACCACCGCAACCACGGGGTCGATGTGCGCAGCCTGCGCTACCCCGGACTCATCAGCTGGAAGACGCTGCCGGGTGGGGGGACGACTGACTACGCGATTGATATTTTTCACGGCGCACTCAAGGCGGGTGCGTATCAGTGCTTTCTGGGCCCGGGTACCCGCTTGCCGATGATGTACATGGATGATGCAATACGGGCCACTCTGGAATTGATGGATGCACCCGCTGATTCGATCACTGAGCGGGGCTCTTACAACCTAGCAGGCGTGAGTTTTACGCCGTCTGAAATTGCAGCGGCTATTGCGCGACGTATCCCAGGCTTCAAGGTGGAATACGCACCGGACTTCCGGCAGGCCATCGCCGACAGCTGGCCGCGCTCGATTGACGATCAGGCTGCTTTACGCGACTGGGGCTGGAAGGCGCAATTTGATCTGGAGGCCATTGTCAGCCACATGCTCGACAACCTGCGTCGGACTCCGGTCGCCGCGTAACGGCCAAATTCTTCCTCAGCACGAAAACAAGGCTCAAACAAAAAAGGCGTCTGTATAGGTGGCGTTCAGTTAACTTGTTCATAGAATTCTTTGCGTTTAATCAGTTTTCGTGAATTTTGCTATCAACTTTTGAGGCTCGTTTTGATGTGTCGCCAGAGGTCTCTGATCTGCTGGCCCAAAACGCCTCTCATTGGTCTTGGGGTTTGCAAAAGGC
>CANBYM010000209.1 GCA_947373605.1 Comamonadaceae bacterium | reverse complement strand
CTTGGTACCCGCCAAAAGCGCGCCCATATCCAACGAATACACAACCGAATCCGCCAGAATTTCGGGAACTTCTTTTTGAGTGATACGCCATGCCAAGCCTTCAGCAATCGCTGTTTTACCCACACCGGCTTCACCCACCAACAGCGGATTGTTTTTGCGACGGCGGCAAAGAATCTGGATGACGCGTTCTACTTCGTATTCACGCCCGATGAGAGGATCAATCTTACCGTCTTTGGCGAGCTGATTCAGATTAACGGTGTACTGCTCCAGTGGAGAAGCCTTTTCGTTCTTTTCGTTCCCACCTTCCTCTGCATCAGAAGGTGCTTCGTTCGATTTAGGCGCTTCCGGCGGATCATTCTTTTTGATGCCGTGGGCGATGAAATTCACCACATCAAGACGGGTCACACCTTGTTGGTGGAGGTAGTACACCGCATGGGAATCTTTCTCACCGAAGATCGCCACCAGCACATTGGCGCCGGTCACTTCCTTCTTACCGCTGCCGGTCGATTGCACGTGCATGATGGCGCGCTGAATAACACGCTGAAAGCCCAGAGTGGGCTGCGTGTCAACGTCATCCGTGCCCGCCACTTGGGGCGTGTTGTCCTTGATAAAGTTGGACAGTGACTTGCGCAAATCATCAATGTTTGCAGAGCAAGCCCGCAAAACTTCCGCGGCACTCGGATTGTCAAGCAAAGCAAGCAAAAGATGCTCTACGGTAATGAATTCGTGGCGCTGTTGACGCGCCTCGACAAAGGCCATGTGCAGGCTAACTTCCAATTCTTGGGCAATCATGTGATTTCCTTCTGCCTTGCGTTGATGATTAACTGTAAACCGTTTTTGAACAACAGATTTGCAAGGTCTGGGGTTCTACTCAAAAATCAACGGGTTCGCTGATGCATTTCAGCGGATGACCCGCTTTGTGCGCTGCGTCCAACACCTGATCAACCTTGGTAGCGGCAACGTCTTTGGAATAAACGCCACACACACCTTTGCCATCCAGATGGATCTTGAGCATGATTTGCGTTGCA
The DNA here is from genome assembly GCA_947373605.1 of Comamonadaceae bacterium. GTDB lineage: Bacteria > Pseudomonadota > Gammaproteobacteria > Burkholderiales > Burkholderiaceae_C > Allorhodoferax. The sequence goes on along the minus strand of CANBYM010000209.1, from coordinate 5,217 downwards.
GCCTCAAGGTCTTTACCGAAAAACTCCTGTATCACGACCACCACAAACTCCATTGGCGTGTAGTCGTCATTAAGCATTACCACCTGATACATCTGAGGCGGCTTTACTTTTTCCGTCCTACGCTCCAGAACAACTGAACCGCCTTCGTCCCGGTCGGGTTTGCGTACAGGCGAAGGCGGAGGGTTTTGGGGTTTATCTGTAGCCATGCAAAAGATTCTATCGATCACCGTGAAATGCTGCATCACTGTTGAGACTTGGTGACGATTTGGCGACAATCAAGGCTGAAAAATATAAAAACCGCCTTGTGCCGCATGGCATAGGCGGTTTTCGGTAGGCATGGGCCAATTTACATGTTGGCAATCATGACTTGGCCGAAACCGGAACAACTCACCTGCGTCGCGCCATCCATAAGCCGGGCAAAGTCATAGGTAACGCGTTTGCTTTGAATGGATTTTTTCATGGAGCGGATGATCAGGTCTGCCGCCTCCACCCAACCCATGTGGCGCAGCATCATTTCCGCCGAAAGAATCTCAGAGCCGGGATTCACATAATCCTTTCCAGCATATTTAGGCGCTGTGCCATGGGTAGCTTCAAACATGGCTACCGTATCGCTCATGTTCGCGCCAGGCGCAATACCGATGCCGCCCACTTGTGCTGCCAGCGCGTCCGAAATGTAGTCGCCATTCAGATTGAGTGTGGCGATAACGCTGTACTCCACGGGGCGCAAAAGAATTTGTTGCAGAAAGGCGTCTGCAATCACATCTTTGATGATGATGAATTTGCCGGTTTTAGGGCTTTTAAATTTACACCACGGTCCACCGTCAATCAGTTCCGCTCCGAATTCCTTCATGGCAAGGGCGTAGGCCCAGTCGCGAAAGGCGCCTTCGGTGTACTTCATGATGTTGCCCTTGTGCACAATGGTCACACTTGGCTTGTCATTGTCAATGGCGTACTGAATCGCTTTGCGCACCAGTCGTTCGGTTCCTTCGCTGGACACGGGCTTGATACCGATGCCTGATGTTTTAGGGAAGCGAATCTTGCGCACACCGAACTCGTCCTGCAAAAATTGAATGAGCTTCAGTGCTTTATCGCTGCCAGCTTCAAACTCGATACCTGCATAAATATCTTCCGAGTTCTCTCGAAAAATGGCCATATTGGTCTTTTCGGGCTCCGATACGGGGCTAGGCACACCATCAAAATACTGAATGGGCCGCAGGCATACATACAAATCCAACTCCTGGCGCAACGCAACGTTCAACGAACGGATGCCCCCGCCCACCGGAGTGGTCAATGGCCCCTTGATAGAAACCACAAAATCACGTACCGCGTGCAGCGTCTCCTCAGGTAGCCATACATCGGGCCCATAGACCTTGGTTGCCTTTTCACCGGCGTAAATTTCCATCCAATGAATCTTTCTGCGGTCACCATAGGCTTTGGCAACTGCGGCATCCACCACTTTGAGCATCACCGGGGTAATGTCCACGCCGGTGCCATCTCCCTCTATAAACGGAACGATGGGCTGATCCGGCACATTGATCGAATTGTTTGCATTAACGCTGATTTTTTGCCCCGCGGCAGGAACCGTAATGTGTTGGTAGCTGGTCATGACTGGCGGTCTCTGGTGATGATGGGAATGGTCTGCAAAAATGCGGTTTCTGCATTGCACTGAGGCAATGCGCCTCAACGCGTGAAAATTTTAGTCGCAATTGGCTACGGATTAGGGCCTATGCGTCTCCAACGGCGTATGACGTGCAAATTGTGCGCGCACTTTGCCGCACAATATCCGTATGAAAATTCGCTTAAAAATCTTTGCCTTTTCCGTCCTGTGGGCTGCCGGGTGCGCGCTAGCGCAAGAGTCACCGCAGATGAACTTGCAGCGCATTACGCTGACCGCCGGGTTCTACCAAATCGACACGCAATTGGCCCTGACGCCCGAGCAGCATGCCACGGGCTTGATGTTCCGCAAAGAAATGCCATCGCAAGAAGGCATGCTTTTCGTGTTCCCATCGCCTTCGAAACAATGCTTCTGGATGAAAAACACCATCCTGCCGCTGACGGCCGCCTTTGTTGCCGACGATGGAACGATCGTTAACCTGGCAGATATGAAGCCGCAAACCACGGATTCCCATTGCTCCGACAAGCCAGTGCGCTACGTGTTGGAAATGAATCAGGGATGGTTTGCAAAGAAAGGGCTTAAGGCCGGATCAAAATTATCCGGCATGCCCTTTGACAAGTAACTGCACCTTTAAGCTTGCAAAAAAAAGCCGACCGAAAGGTCGGCTTTTTCTTGATTAATTGAAGGCAATCAAGCGAAGTTGGCTTGCGCAAATTCCCAATTCACCAGCTTGTCGAGGAATGTCTCAACAAATTTAGGACGCAAATTGCGGTAGTCGATGTAATAGGCGTGTTCCCAGACGTCTACGGTCAACAGGGCCTTTTCGGCAGTGGTCAATGGCGTGCCGGCCGCACCGGTATTCACAATATCGACCGTGCCGTCGGCCTTTTTGACCAGCCATGTCCAGCCGGAGCCAAAGTTGCCCACTGCGGACTTGACGAAGGCTTCCTTGAATGCGGCATAACTGCCCCACTTGGCGGTAATTGCTGCGGCCAACGCGCCAGCAGGTTCACCCCCGCCGTTAGGCTTCATGCAATTCCAGAAAAAAGTGTGGTTCCAGATTTGTGCGGAATTGTTGTAGATGCCGCCACTGGACTTTTTAATGATGTCTTCGAGCGACATGCTCTCGAACTCAGTGCCCTTTTGCAGGTTGTTCAAATTCACCACATAGGCGTTATGGTGTTTGCCATGGTGAAACTCCAATGTTTCTTTGGAGTAAGCAGGCGCGAGTGCGTCGATCGCATAGGGCAAGGCGGGCAGAGTGTGTTCCATGGATTCCTCAGGGTTGGTTGCAAACGTTGACTATTGTAAAAACTAAATGGGGCGGGAATGGGTAACGCGCAAATCAACCGTACCATCACCAAGGGTTGCTGTCAGTGCCTGTTCCGGGTAAGTCTGCGAAACACGGGTAATTGCACTCCCGTCCGCCTGCATCAGCCACACAAAGCCACGCTGGAGAACCTGATGTGGGTCCAGTGCTTTCAGGCGTGAAACCAATCGCTGATTCGCCGCTTGCTTCTTTTGCAGAGCGCTTGATGCAAGCCTTGGCAGGGATTGGGTATGCCATTGGAGCCTCTGCCCTTGGATTTGCACATGGCGCCCGACCGCATGTGCAATACGCGGCTCATAGCGGGCCAGTTGCATAGCTTGGCGGCCGAGCAATGCAGATGGTCGGGAGATTTGTGCAGCCAAACGATCCAGACTTTGCGCCTCACGGTCAAGCCAATGCAAAGCCCCGCTAATTACACGTTGCTCCATATTATCCAACTGCGCAAGCAAAGCATCGGTTGGCACAGCGGCCAATTCTGCAGCCGCGGTGGGAGTTGGCGCGCGTAAATCTGCCACGAAATCGACGATGGTGAAGTCGGTTTCATGACCTACCCCACTGATCACTGGAACCGGGCTTAGGGCAACAGTTCGCGCCAGCAATTCGTCATTAAAGGCCCAAAGGTCCTCAATAGCACCGCCGCCCCGCACCAGCAAGATGATATCCAAAGTTGCGCCATCCCGAATCTGTGCATAAAGGGCCTCCAGTGCGGCAATCAGTTCTGCCGGCGCATTGGCGCCTTGAACCGAAGCCGGGGCCAGCATCACGGGGATATGCGGCACTCTGCGCCGCAACGCAGTCATGGTGTCATGCCAAGCTGCGGCGCCCAGTGACGTCACCACGCCGATCGCGCGTGGCATGGGAACAATAGGCCTTTTTCGCGCCGCTTCGAAGAGGCCTTCTTGTTCGAGTCTGGCTTTAATTTGCAAAAACTGTTCAAACAAAGTGCCCTGGCCGGCCTTGGACATGCTCTCCACCACCAATTGCAATTCGCCGCGCGGCTCGTATACGCCAAGGCGTGCGCGCACTTCCACCAGTTCTCCGTCCTTGGGCTGAAAGTCCAGCATCCCGGCGGCGCGGCGAAACATGGCGCAGCGCAATTGGCCCGATGCGTCCTTGAGCGAAAAATAACAATGTCCACTCGATGCACGGACAAAGCCACTCACTTCGCCAACAACATTCACAGGATTGAAGCGGGCATCCAGTGAATCAGCTATCGCCCTGCATAGCGCACCAACCTGCCACGCCTTGGCGTTACCACGGGTTACCAGGGTTTCAATCATGGGAAAACACCACACTTTCACCTTTGCTTACATTGCAGTTACTCCACACACCAGCATGAGCAAAGGCATTGCAAAGTAGACGCTTTGTAAAGCGCATTGTTAGGTCTAAGTACATTGATTTCATTGAATTTTTTATTGCCACAAATGTCATCAATCTGTCAAAACGGCGTGAATATGCGGGTTTGTGGACCTACCGAATCGAGTTTTACACAAAGTTATCCACAGAAACTGTGCGCTGCATGCGCTTTTGCCTGGGTCATAATCAAACACAATAAGATCCACATGGAGTGACCTTTGCTTTCCATCATACAAGCCGCCGGGTGGCCAATTTGGCCCCTGATTGCATGCTCAATACTTGCTTTGGCAATCATCATCGAGCGTTTCTTCAGCCTGAAATCCAGCAAAATTGCCCCTCCGAAATTATTGGATGAGGTTATTGGCGTTACCCGCACAGGTATTCCCTCTGCTGATGTGGTGACCCAGTTAGAAAGCAATTCTGCCCTCGGTGAAGTGCTGGGCAGCGGATTGCGTGCACTCAACGCAGATCCCCGCTGTAGCGCCGAAGACCTGCGTGCCAGCATGGAAGCCAGCGGACGCCGTGTAGCACAAAGGTTGGAGTCCTACCTCAGCGCACTTGCGACGATTGCGTCGGCGGCGCCGCTCATGGGCTTGTTTGGCACCGTGGTCGGCATGATTGAAATTTTCGGCTCGCAAGCACCCGGAGGAACCAATGGGGCCAACCCGGCGCAATTGGCGCACGGCATTTCAATTGCCCTTTACAACACCGCATTCGGGTTGATGGTGGCGATTCCATCGCTGATTTTTTGGCGCTATTTCCGGGCCCGTGTGGATGCATATTTGCTGACGCTGGAGTTGTCTGCACAAAAATTGGCGCTTCACCTGCGGATGTTGCGCAAATAAGTGACTGAAATACTATGAATTTTCGTACCCATGCCAGGGAAGAACCAGAGATCAATTTGATCCCTTTTATT
>CANBYM010000208.1 GCA_947373605.1 Comamonadaceae bacterium | reverse complement strand
GGTCTTTGCTGGAATCAAATTTCGCGCCCTGCACGCCCTCGTTATAGAGCCAGCCGGTGTAATGCACGCTGACTTTCTGTCCGGCGGTGGCGGTGGCGCCTTCGCCCACGGTGGTGTCTTCGAATTGCAGGCCTGAAGCGCTGGTTTGCATGGAATTTTCCTTGTAGAGTTTGAAAGCGGGGGGAGGGGCCGCGAATTATGCCGCAGTGCTTTACGATCGCGGCTTCTTGTTCTGGCTCTGCACCCATTTGCCCGCAAAAACCTGCAAGTCACCCAGGCGTTTGAGCAATTCACCTCCGATCGGCGTGAGTAGATAGCCTTCACCGGCGTGGGTCACCAGGCCGGCCTCACGTAATTCTTTGAGGCGTGTATTGAGGGTATTGGGAGTTATCGAGCCCACGCTGTCTTGCAGCAGGCGAAACGTCTGGGCGTGACCGTCTTTCAAGGCCCACAGCACGCGCATTGCGTAGCGGGCTTCAAGTAACTCCAGTAGCTGCCCCGTAGCTCCTGACTCTTTTGCACTATTCACTACGGACACTCCTCGATTGCGTTGAAGCCATTTTTCTTGCAGGGACGCAACTTTAGCGCAATCCCGCGGTTGCTACAAGATTCATAGCTGACAAAAAGCGCATAGTGGTGATAAGGTTCAACGTAAGCAAATAGCCAATTCATGGAGACAAGGCGATGCAATACAACTTTGACCAGGTTCACAACTACTACGAGCGTTTGGTGTTTGAAGAAGTGGTGCGCCGTTCCAACGAACCGGAACATCACGAGTTCACCGCCGACATGCTGGCGGAGGTGGCGTGCCTAGCGCTCAATCGTCTGCCGGCGCGCTATGTGCGGCACGATGTTGACATGATGTTTTACCTGACCGAACAGGAACGTCAAGTCATTGAGGACTCGCTGGAGCAGGTGTTGCAGTTCGCATTTGCATTTGTGAAAGAGCGCTCTGCAAAGCCGTCAGTGTGAGCGCCTTAAGCAATTTTCAGACTGGCCGCAATACTGCGCGCAATACTCCGCGAAGCGCATTGCACACTGCTAGGGCTTGTGCGTAGGCCAGTTCATCCCCATGAATTTCGCGTTCAATAATGCCGTGCGATAGAGCCAGCACCCTGCTGCGCATGACGCCTGGCAACACACCGCTTTCCAGTGAAGGGGTGTACCACCGGCCTTGCAGTTTGACGAAGACGCTGCTTCTGCCGCCTTCGGTCAACATGCCTTGCGGATTCACAAACAGGGCATCAAAAGCGCCTTGCTGTATGGCAAGTCGAATAGCAGCATCGTAAGTGCTGCGCAGCGATGTCTTAAAGGCCAGCAGTGCGCTTTCCTGCGTTGGCACTTCGTTTGGCGCCATCAACAGGGCTACGGGCTTATCGGCAAAGGGTTCCAGCGGCGCTGACTTGACGGTCACCATGCCGCCATGGTGCAGGTCAAGTCGCACGCGATGTGTGCCTCCATCGCCAAGCGTTTGCGCCTCCTCCTGCAACGCACGCAATGCTTGTATTTCTTCGAATTTGAAACCCAGTGCCGCGGCACTGTGCTGCAGGCGCGCCATGTGCAACGACAAGTGGCGCAATTTTCCGGCGCGCAATAGCAGGGTCTCAAACAAGGTGAACCCGGGATCGAGTTGCGTGAGAAAGCGCGCTTTCACCCTTGTTTCATCAAACTCGCTGCAGGGAGTGGAATCAATCACCACACCACCGCCAACGCCCAAGGTGGCGGCGCGCGTGTCATGGGACACAGGCCCCAATTGCATAGTGCGAATTGCTACCGAGAGGCAAAAGTCTGGAGCCATGGCGGGCATCGTTGCCGGATCAACCCAGCCAATCGCACCGCAATACAAACCACGTGGTGTGGTTTCCAGCCGGGCGATCAGGTCCATCGTGTGCACTTTGGGGGTGCCGGTCACCGAGCCGCAGGGAAACAGGGCACGCAAAACATCCGGGAAACTTACCTTGGGCCGGATTTGAGACTCCACCGTGGAGGTCAACTGGTGCACAGTGCGGTAAGACTCAAGCGCGAACAACTTGGGAACCTTGACGGAACCTGTTTGTGAAATTCGGCCCAGATCGTTGCGCAGCAAGTCCACGATCATCACGTTTTCCGCCAGATTCTTCGGGTCCTGTGATAGCCACAATCCGCGCGCGTCGTCGCCTATCGCATCGCGTTCACGCGGGGCAGTTCCCTTCATGGGGCGGGTGATCAGGCGGCCGCTTTCATTGCGCACAAACAATTCGGGTGAACACGACAAAACCCAGTTCGTGACCGGCGCGTCAGCGGTGTGTGCCTCTAATGCCGGCAATGCAGCCAGACATCCGAACGACACGGGTTGAAGCGAAAGCAGTCTGCGGTAGAAGCCCACCGGACTGCCGAACTGGCGGGCATGCAATCGGTAGGTGTAGTTGACTTGGTAAGTTTCACCCGCACTGATAAGTTCCAGAATGCGGCCGATATCGGCTTCAAATGCATCTTGATCGACCGTGGGTGTCAGTGACATGACTCCCGCAACCGAGGGTGTTTCTGAGCCATCCCGAGCCTTAAGCCATGCGCCAACCTTGACGGATTCCAAGTGCTGCAGCTGGTTGAATAACAGTACGCGCAACGTACCATCGTGTGCACCGAGTGTTTCGTGGCCCGCTTTGATCAGGCGCGCGCCCCATTCGTAGTCCACAAAGAGCGCGGCGTGGAGTCCGCCGGCAATCTCGGCGTCTAACTGCCGCCAGAAATCATCGAGATGGCCCGGGTCACGGCAGACATGTTGCCGCACATAACCGGTATAAAGCCGGCTCGAAGGCCTGAAGTCCGTGGCATCACAATCATCGAGAAGGACAAAAACATCGTCCACAAATCTGCCTCAATCTACAAAGAAGGGGTGCAACTTGCGCCCCTTCTTGCGATTACAGCGTATCTGTGAAGCTGCGCAGTTTGTCGGAGCGACTTGGATGTTTCAGTTTGCGCAAAGCCTTGGCTTCAATCTGGCGAATGCGTTCGCGTGTCACGTCAAACTGCTTGCCCACTTCTTCCAAAGTGTGGTCGCTGGTCATCTCGATACCGAAGCGCATGCGCAGCACTTTGGCCTCGCGCGGCGTGAGGCTGTCCAGAATATCTTTGACCACATCGCGCAGACCGGCCTGCATCGCCGCTTCCATCGGAGCGGTGTTGGCACCGTCTTCGATGAAGTCGCCCAAGTGGCTGTCGTCATCGTCACCAATGGGGGTTTCCATCGAGATCGGCTCTTTGGCGATCTTCATGATCTTGCGAATCTTGTCTTCCGGAATTTCCATCTTTTCCGCGAGCACCGACGCATCCGGCTCAAAACCGAATTCCTGCAGATGCTGGCGGCTGATGCGGTTCATCTTGTTGATGGTTTCGATCATGTGCACCGGGATACGGATGGTGCGCGCCTGATCCGCAATAGAGCGGGTAATGGCCTGACGGATCCACCATGTGGCGTACGTTGAGAACTTATAGCCGCGACGGTATTCAAATTTGTCCACCGCCTTCATCAAGCCGATGTTGCCTTCCTGAATCAAATCGAGGAACTGCAAACCGCGGTTGGTGTATTTCTTGGCAATGGAGATCACCAGGCGCAGATTGGCCTCGATCATTTCCTTCTTGGCCGCACGCGATGAGTACTCGCCTGCGTTCATGCGCTTGTTGATGTCTTTGAGCTGGTCCAACGGCACCACTACGCGGGCTTGCAGGTCGGTCAGCTTTTGCTGAATGTCCTGCACCGGCGGAATGTTGCGGCCCATGATGGCGCTCCAGGGCTTACCGGCGGAGGCCTGTTTTTCAATCCATTTCAGGTTGAGCAACTGACTGGCAACGCGATTGCCGTTTTTGTCGCGGCCGCTGAAGTCGGCAATAAAGTGGTCTTGCGGGTAACCGCATTTGTCAACGATGATGCGGCGCAGTTCGCGCTCTTTCTTACGTACATCATCGACCTGGCTGCGCACCATGTCACATAATTTCTCGATGGCCTTTGCGGTAAATCGGATGGTCATCAGCTCGTCGCTCAAAGCGCGCTGTGCCTTCACATACGTAGGGGTGCCGTAGCCTTCCTTGTCGTATACCTTGTGCACTTTTTCAAACAAGTCGCGCATTTTGTCGAAACGCTCAAGGGCTTGCTTCTTCAACTCTTCGAGCTTTTTGGTCAGCGCTTTGGAGCCGCCCTTGCCGTCGTCGTCGTCGGCTTCATCGAACTCGTCAAAGTCTTCTTCGGCCACGTAGTCGTCGGCCTCATTGGGGTTGGAGAAACCGTCCACGATGGTGGTGATCACCACTTTGTTTTCGCGGATTTCTTCGCCCAGACGCAGAATTTCGGCGATGGTGGCGGGGGAAGCCGAAATGGCTTCCATCATGGCCATCAAGCCGCCTTCGATGCGCTTGGCGATTTCAATTTCGCCTTCTCGGGTGAGCAACTCAACCGTTCCCATTTCACGCATGTACATGCGCACAGGGTCGGTAGTTCGGCCGAAGTCTCTGTCCACGGTGGACAGCGCAGCTTCGGCTTCTTCTTCGGCTTCTGCCACCGTAGCGGCGGTGGATACGTTGTTGTTCAGCAGCAGCGTTTCAGCGTCAGGGGTTTGCTCGTAGACAGCGACACCCATGTCGTTCAACATGGAAATCACGACTTCAAGCGTTTCAGCATCCACCAACTTGTCGGGCAAGTGGTCGGAGATTTCACCGTGCGTCAGGTAGCCGCGGGTTTTACCCAGCGTGATCAGCGCTTTGAGGCGTGCACGGCGCTTGGCCATATCTTCTTCAGACAGCACGGTCTCGTCCAGGCCGAACTCTTTCATCAAGGCGCGTTCTTTGGCCTTGCTGATCTTCATGCGAAGCGGTTTGACCTTTTCACCCGTTGTGGCAACCGGTTCACCAACCAGATCGGCTTCAATGTCGGACATGTCCATGTCGTCACCGGACGATTCGACTGCGGCTTTGGGCTTGCGGCCGCGCTTTGCACCGCCGCTAGCAGGGGAGTCGGATTCTGTGGCAGCCTTTGGCGGCCGGCCGGGCTTTTTCTTGGTGACGACTTCGGCTTCAGCGACAGGAGTTTTTGCTTTGGATGCGGGCACGGCAGGGGCTTTCTTGGCGGCAGGTTTGGCTGCGGTGGTTTTCTTGGCGGACTTTGCGGCGGGCTGGGCGGGCTTAGCTGATTTTTGAGCGGGCATGCGAAAACCTCAGGTCATCAAAACATTAAACAAACGAACAGATCGGACGCCGCCCGCGACGCAAATATCGAAATTTACGCAACCGCAGTTGGCACAGACAGGGGGAGACTATTTCTGATGGCAAGGTGGAAGGGCGAACATTTGGAGTGCAGTCCTTGCGGTATGGTGGCCGGTCGTGAGCTTGTGTCATCAATTGGCCTGACCCGGAGGTGCTGCTGTCGCGCTTGCGCAATCAATTTTGGATTATACCGCAGGAACGACGAATGTCTGGTGTCAGGTGATGACGCTTTTGAGTTTTCGCCAGCGTTCGTCCAATTCGCGGTAGCGTGCAATCGCTTTAGGATCAGACGCGACAGCGGCGCTTGCTTCGTCTTTTTGCTTTTCGATCTGCTCCAGCAGCATCCGGTTGAGCAAGTCGCGAAGTTCGACGGACGTTTCCTCGTCATTTTGACTGTCAATGTGCGCTTCCGCCATGAGCTGTGTCGCCCAGTCACCCGAAGCGTGGTCGGCTAAGTCGGTTTGCAGTGCATGCCATGTCAAGGGTCCATGTTCGTGCAACTGAGCTTCCAGCCAACCCAGCAGGGGGCCGTGTGGTACGGGTAGTGTGCACAGCAACTCGTGGTCCTCACCAGACAGTTTGGCCCACAGGCCCGCGTTACCTAGCAGGATTCGGGTGGCACGGTCAGCTCGACTGGTCAATCGACCCCGTGGCGGTGGGCGGACCGTTCGCTCGCTTCCCCAGTTAGATTTTCCTTCCCATTTACCCTTGCCCTCCCACTTGCGTTTGCCTTTCCATGGGCTCGGATTCTCACCATCTTTAGGGTGTATCCATGGCTCGGATGAGGCGCTCTGCTCACCAGAGTGTTCTGGTTGCCAATCTCCGTTGCGTGCACTGGGACGTGATTTAGTGTTGTTGGCCGCCCAAAGCGCACCTAATTCCGGGCTTTGCAGCTGAACGATCGTTGCAATCTCGCCTAATAGCTGCAATCTGAGTGCGCCATCGGGTAAGAGATTCCATAGCGGCTTTGCATTGCTCGCCATGTGCGCGCGCCCTTCGGCAGTTTGCAGATCACAGCCTTCGC
>CANBYM010000207.1 GCA_947373605.1 Comamonadaceae bacterium | reverse complement strand
GTTGCAACACCCATGGTGACAAACAACAGCACCCCCAGTACACCGCGTTTCAAGAAGAACGCGACACCTCGGGTATAGCGCCCGGTCAGTCGCTCAAAGCCGCGATTGAATGCCAAAAAGAAACGATGTTTGTTCTCAGCACCGGGCTTGAGCAGGACTGCGCATAACGCAGGGGTGAGCGTCAACGCAACCACCCCGGACAAACATACCGCGATGGTGATGGTGACCGAAAACTGCCGGTACAACTCACCCGCCAAGCCGCCCAGGAAGGCAACCGGAATAAAGGCTGCACACAGCACCAGCACAATGGCAATCACAGGCCCTGTGACCTCGCGCATGGCTTCGATGGCAGCATCGCGTGGCGTCATGTTTTCTTCGTGCATGAGCCGTTCTACGTTTTCCAGCACCACGATGGCGTCGTCCACCACGATTCCAATGGCCAGCACCATGCCGAACAATGTCAGCGTGTTGATGCTGTAACCCAGCAAGTGCAGCCCGGCCATGGTACCGATCAACGACACCGGGACCGCCAGCGTAGGAATGATCGTTGCGCGCCAGCTTTGCAAAAACAGGTACACCACAATGAACACCAGCACCATGGCTTCGGCCAGGGTCTTGACCACTTCGCGAATGGACTCGGCCACAAAGGGCGTAGTGTCATACGGCGTGGAATAGGTCAGGCCTTGCGGAAATTTGGTCTGCAGTTGTTTAAGCGCGTTTTCCACCGCTGTGCGTGTTTCCAGCGCATTGGCGCCGGTTTGCAAAAACACACCTACCGGCACTGCGGGGTGGCCATTTACGCGGCCATAAAAGTTGTAGTCCTTGGAGCCCAACTCCACGCGCGCCACATCTTTGAGCCGCACCACTGACCCCTTGTCCCCACTGCGTACCACGATGTTTTGAAACTCTTCGGCTTCCAACAATCGGCCCTTGGCAGTCACCGTCAGCGTCAATTCTTCGGTGTTGTTGGGCGGTGCGCCGATTTTGCCGGCAGCGTACTGTGCGTTTTGCTCGGTAATGGCCGATGCCACATCCGCCACGGTGATGCCAAGTTGGGCCATGCGGTCCGGACGCATCCATACCCGCATCGCATAGTCTTTGGCGCCAAAGATTTGCACATTGGTGGTGCCGGGCACGCGCTTGATTTGGTCGAGCACGTTTTGCGTGATGTAGTTCGAGATGTACAGCGCGTCGTAGCGGTCATCGGGCGAATACAGTGCGGCTACGACCAAAAAGTTAGCCGAGCTTTTGGCAACGGTTACACCCTGGCGCTGTACCTCTTGCGGAAGTTTGCTCAGCACCTGATTGACGCGGTTGTTCACGTTCACTGCAGCAATATCAAGATTGGTGCCGACATCAAAAGTCACGTTAATGGTCAAACTACCGTCACCCGATGAGGTGCTGTCCATGTAAAGCATTTTTTCAACGCCGTTGATGGACTGTTCAATCGGTGCCGCTACGGTACTCTCAAGTACTTCAGCCGAGGCGCCGGGATAAATGGCCCGCACGTTAACCACGGGCGGAGAAATTTCGGGGTAGCGCGAGATCGGCAGGATGCGCATGGCAGCCAAGCCCGCCAGCACCAGAAACAGTGAGATCACCGTCGCAAAGATGGGACGGTCAATAAAGAATTTCGAAAACATGGTTCAGTCGACCCTTATTTGGAGGCGGCTGAAGTGGCTGCAGCGGGCGATGAAGCTGCAGGTGCGGCACTGGTTGGCGGGGCAGGTGGTGCCGAACCTCCGGCTACCGAACCGTTGGCGCCGGGCGCAACGGGAACATAGGGCACAGGTTTGACCACCATGCCTGGGTCATGCGCCTTGATAAAGCCTTCGACCAAGACGCGGTCTCCAGACTTGACGCCTTTGGTCACGATCCACTGACCATTGCTCCAACCGTCCAGTTCCACCGGGCGGGGTTCAAGCTTGTCGTCCTTGTCGATGACAAACACCATCTTGCCAAACGGACTATCGATGACGGCGCGCTGAGGCACGCTTAAGGAGTTGGTTCGGCTGGCGCCATCCAGCAATACACGCACAAACTGACCGGGACGCAAAGTGCCATCAGGATTAGGTATTTCGGCGCGCACATCAAAACTGCCGGTTTGCGGGTTGACCTTTTCACTGGCGAAATTGAGCTTGCCTTTGCGCGGAAATTTGCTGCCATCGGCGAGCTTCACATTGACAGTAAAGCCCAGACTACCGTTGGACGCACGGCTTCCAGGGACTTTAAGCTGGCCGTTGCTGACTTGCTTGGTCATCTGCAGCATGTCGGCTTCTGAGACGCTGAAGTTCACGTAAATTGGATTGGTTTGCACAATTGTTGTGAGCAAGCTATCCGAAGCAGTAATCAAGTTGCCCTCCGACTTAGCCGCCGTACCAGTGGTGCCACTAATGGGGGAAACCACCTTGGTGTAGCCTAGATTCAACCTGGCCTCATTGGCCTGGGCTTGTGCTTGCTTGAGTGATGCTTCTGCTGACTCCAACGCGGAGGTGCTGTCATCAAACTCTTTTTGACTGATAGCCTTATCAGCCACCAAAGGAGACAGTCGGACGTGGTCGCGGTGTGCCTGGTTGAATTTTGCAGTTGCAACCGCAACCGCCGCTTCCGCCGATGCCAGTTGGTTCTGGAAGGTGGCCGGGTCAATTTGGAACAGGGGGGCGCCGGCCTTTACCACGCTGCCTTCTTCATACAAGCGATTTTGGAGAATACCGGCCACGCGCGCGCGCACTTCAGTTTCACGCGAACCCGCAGTTTGACCTGTGTATTCCATTTCTACCGGCAAAGCACGTGCTTCCAGCGTTACAAAACTCACCTCCGGTGGCGGCATGTTGGCAGGCCCGGTGGCACTGTCGGACTTACCACAGCCAGCCAGCAACAATGCCGAAGCAGACAGTAGCAAAAGCAGCGTCCGATGTGAGGTACACGCAAAAGGAATAGGAGTGGAAACGCGCGATACAAATTGCGGCATGGGCAAATCCAAGGAGTGCGGTTAGAGAAAGAGCGAAGCAGTATCACACACCACAATGTGATGCCTGATTTTTATGGGTAAAAACCCTAAGCAATACGCTGATGTGTCACCGGCTTTAGCTATTTTCCCGGTTTTGTGCACAAAGCAAGCTATCGCACAGACGTTCCATTGGCAAGCCGGTAACTTGCAACTCGGACGCTATAGCGCTTGGATTTCATGCGCAGCCATCCGTACCAATGCATGGGAACCAAAATGAACCTCAATACACTGCTAGCGTCCTCGGTGGCCGCAATTTCTTTAAGCGCATGTTTCTCGTTGCCAGCAGGCCCGGCAGGTCCGCAGGGTGCCACGGGTGATACCGGCGCAACCGGCAGCATGGGCTACACGGGAGCAACTGGCAAAACAGGAAATACCGGGAACACCGGAAATACGGGTAACACGGGTAATACCGGAAATACAGGTAACACCGGGGAGACGGGCGCCACAGGCTACACCGGAGCAACCGGAGGTGCCGGCGCTACAGGAGCCACGGGTGCAACTGGAGATACGGGCCTGAAAGGCAATACCGGTGCGAAGGGCAATACCGGTTCGAAAGGCACCGGCAACGGCGATACCGTAGTCATCGTACCCGCCAAGTAAAGCGTTGCCGTGCGCTAGCGCACATACGCCAGCGCACAGACACAGCACCATGCGGTGAATGTCAATTGCCATACTGCACCGCTTCTCAACCCCCCACCGCCCAATGCGAGGCGCCGGGATATGACCGACTCTGCCTTACGAATTCTGCTCGTAGTAAAGCAGGCCGCTGACGCAACCAGGATTCGCCACTTGTTATTGTGCGGATCTGATACGCCCTATCTGTTTTCGGAAGTAGCCAGCGGCGCATCGTTAATGTGCATGTTGAAGTCTTCAAGCACCATTCCTTTTGACTGTGTGGTGTTGGATTTCTATATGGCCGACATGGACGCCATGCAGATCCTGACGCAGTTACGCGAATGTTCCACAGAGTTGCCCTGCCCGATTATTGTGGTCACCGGCGGAGAGCGCGGGATCGGTCCCGCACTAGTGCGATTGGGCGCACAGGACTATTTGGGTAAAGACTCGCTTACGCCGGAAAGCCTGAGTCGGACCATTGAGAACGCGATGGAGCGCTTCGCATTGCTGCGGGCAAGGCGTGAGATTGAAACGGATTTGATCGAGGCCAAGGCGGTCGCCGAGCGGGCCAACCGGGCCAAGTCCGACTTTTTATCGAATATGAGCCACGAATTGCGCACACCGCTTAACGCAATTTTGGGTTTCGCGCAGCTCATTGACTCGGGCCAGGTTGCACCCAATAGCGCCCAACAACGCAGTTTGAATCAGATACTTAAAGCGGGTTGGTATCTGCTGGAACTTATCAACGAGATACTGGACCTCGCACAAGTGGAATCCGGCAAGTTATCGCTTTCGTTGGAGGCGGTGTCGCTGGCGCGCGCACTCAATGATTGCAAAGCGATGGTGGCCACTCTGGCCATGCAACGGGAAGTATCTCTGCACTTTCTACACATCGACGAGGCATTTTGCGTCTGCGCCGATGCAACCCGATTCAAGCAGGCCCTACTCAATGTACTGAGTAACGCCATTAAGTACAACCACTTCGGCGGCAGTGTGACCGTCAGCTTTGAATGCCCGAAGCCAGCGCGACTGCGCGTGTTGATTGCCGATAGTGGGCCAGGCCTGGCGCCCGAACAACTCGCACAACTTTTTCAACCATTTAATCGAATAGGCCAGGAGGCCAATGCCCTTGAAGGCTCAGGCATCGGCTTGGTAATGACCAAGCGCTTGATCGAACTCATGGGTGGCAGCGTCGACATGCAAAGTAGCGTTGGGCATGGCAGCGTGTTCTGCATTGAATTGGCACTCAAGGGATTCGCATCCCACGACACCGACGCTTTGGTATCTGCTCCGGCAGCATTGCAATTGGTACCACATGGCTTATCGCGTACCGTTTTGTATGTTGAGGACAACCCCGCAAATCTCATGTTGATCGAGGAGCTCATTGCGCGGCGCGGTGATCTGATTTTTTTATGTGCCTCCAACGCATTTGATGGCATTGCATTGGCGCAAAGCAGCATACCGGACGTGATTTTGATGGACATCAATCTGCCGGGCATGTCGGGTTACGAAGCACTGGCAGTTTTGCAAAGCACTGAAGAAACAGCGCACATCCCGGTCATTGCGCTAAGCGCCAACGCGATGGCCGCTGACATCCAGCGCGGCATTGACGCGGGATTTTTCAGCTACCTCACAAAACCTATCCGGGTAGACAAGTTTATGAACAACCTTGATCTTGCCCTACGACAAACTACAAGAAAGACAACCCATGACTGAAATTCTCAATGCCCACATTCTGATCGTTGACGACAGTTCGGCCAACACAGAACTGCTGCACACGCTATTAAGCGATGCGGGTTATCGCCACCTGACCTGCTGTAACGACCCTCGAGAGGTTTACCCATTGCACTACGACAATGTGTATGACCTGATTCTTCTGGATCTTCACATGCCTGAAATGAGTGGCTTTGAAGTGATGGAAAAACTCAAGATGATCGCCTCCGACAGTTACCTTCCGGTAATTGTCCTCACGGCACAACCTGACCACAAAATACAGGCGCTGCAAGCAGGCGCAAAGGACTTCATTAGCAAACCGTTCGACTTGGTGGAAGTAAAACTACGAATCCACAACATGCTGGAGGTGCGTCTCTTGCACAAGCAGATAAAAGGTTTCAACAAAGTACTGGAGGCCACTGTTGCAGAGCGTACCCAAGAGTTGAGGGATAGTGAATTGCGCTACCGCTGCCTGACCGAATTGGCTACGGACTGGTTCTGGGAACAGGATGCAGGCGGCGCATTTACGCGCCTATCAGGCCCGGTGCTGGAGATGTTGGGACTCTCAGCAGAGCGGTCTGTCGGCTGGAATGAAAACGAGCGAAGCGTGTTGCAGGAAAAAATTGCTGCACGTGAGCCGATTGTAGATTTTGAATTCAGTAAGACGGAGGCCGATGGCGCCGTTCGACGTTTTCTGGTCAGCGGCGAACCAATTTTTGACCGGCAATGCAGCTTTGTTGGCTATCGCGGTGTAGGGCTACAGCGCGTGGTTAAAGCGACTCACGACGGATCGCATTAAGTATGCGTTCCGTGTGCTGCGCCGCCAATTGGCGCGAAGCCGTATCGTACTCAAACTGGAAATCCGAAGCCATCAAAGCCAACTCACTCAGGGCAATACGCAGTCGCTTTAGCGAAAGTACGAGTTGGTCGGCGGTTGTCTGCGAAATCATGGGA
>CANBYM010000206.1 GCA_947373605.1 Comamonadaceae bacterium | reverse complement strand
CAATGCCCGCAACATTCTGGGCGGAACCGCTCCGGTGCAGGTGCGTACACAAATTGCGCGGCATCGAACGCGACTAAGTACCGGCGATTAGGACGAATGCGGGAGGCAATCAAACAACCACTACAACGCAGGCACACCACCGGCCTGCTGGTGGGTGCTGTGCTGATGGTGCTCATCCATGTGGTGGGCACACTGGGCTATCACTACTTGGGCCGCCCGGTTGCCACCTGGATTGACAGCTTCTACATGACCTTTATCACCGTGGCCACGATCGGCTTTGGTGAAGTGGTGGATCTCACCCACCACCCGATGGGGCGGCTATTCACGGTGTTCATTGCGGTGGTGGGCATAGGCACCATGAGCTATGTATTCTCCAAGTCGGTGGCGCTGCTGGTGGACTCCGATCTCAATTCAGCCATAAGGACTGCGCGTATGGAAAAGCAAATTACCAAACTCAGGGGTCACTACATCGTCTGTGGCATAGGACGCGTCGGCAGCAATGTGGCTATGGAGCTTTTGGAAACCAAACGCACCTTCGTAGTCATCGAAAGTGATCTGGCGGCATTGGAGCGCTGGCTGGAAAATCATCCCGACACCTTCTATCTGCACGCGGATGCGGCCGACGACGATGCCCTGCAACGCGCGGGCGTGGCGCAAAGCGCGGGCGTTTTTGCCGTCACCGGCGACGACAGCCATAACCTGATGGTGTCGATGTCGGTAAAACTGCTCAATCCGAAGTCGCGTGTGGTGGCACGGCTGCATGACATCCGCAATTCCACCAAGGCGCGTAAAGCCGGTGCCGATGAAATTGTGTCGCCGGACTTTACCGGCGGCATGCGTATTGCCTCAGCCATGGTGCGACCGCACGTGGTGAACTTTATCGACCAGATGTTGCACAGTGACTTGGGGCTACGGTTGGAAGAAGTGGTTATTCCGCCGGGCTTTGCCGCCCAGGCGCTGGGCAGTCTGGCACCGCGTGCGCAGGAGTATCTGGTGGTAGCCGTCCGCGAAAACGACCAATGGGTTTTCAATCCCGCCGATGATCATCTGCTGCAAGGTGGCGCCACGCTGGTGTTTATGGCCGATACGGGCGGCCGCCAGGCGCTGGAAAAGCGACTTCTGGGCTGATACGCATGGCAGAATGGTTCAGGCCCGCCACACGGGCAGTGCGACCGTACACAACGATTTGAGGTTTTGATGAATTTGCGAAGTCTTACCGGCCTGATTCTGGTGATGTCCTGCATGGCGGTAACGGCCCAGACGACTGCACCGTCCACCGAACAAATGATCGAGCAGCTCAAAGTCCCGCGCACCCGCAGTTTGCGCAATCTGGTGGTTGAAGCCACCCCCGCCAGCGGCATAGTTAGTGCCCCGGAGCCACGCCCTTCCCTGTCTTTGAGTGTGCAGTTCGATTTCAATTCGTCCCGCATCCGCGCGGAAAGCTTTGAAGCCCTCAGCAACCTGGCCACTGCGCTGAACTCGCCGGCACTGGCACAAAGCAAATTTTTAATCGAAGGCCACACCGACGCAAAAGGTGCAAGCGACTACAACCAGAAACTCAGCGAGCAGCGTGCCCAGTCCGTCAAAGAGCTACTGACCTCTAGGGGCGTGGATGTGACGCATCTGGTGTCTGTGGGCAAGGGCTCGTCTGACCCCGCCAACAAGGCCGATCCGCTGGCCGCCGAAAACCGCCGGGTGCGCATCGTCAATCTGGACTGACGGTGCTGCAAAGTCCGGTTGTCGCCCTGCAGTCCTGGCTTAGCCGGAAGCTGGGCGCACTGCCTCCGCGCAAGATCATCTGGGGATTGGTCCTGGTGTTTTCGAGCTGGATACTGCTCGATGTCCTGGTTCTCAAAGTCACCAGCGGCCAGTCCCACGCCTCGTTTGATGCCATGGTGCGTACGCGGCTGCATGCCGCAGCAGCGGATCCCCGCATCGTCGTGATCGATATTGATGAAGCATCGCTGCAGGGTATGGCCGGTGAATTCGGCCGCTGGCCCTGGCCGCGTGACACGCTGGCCACGGTGCTGGATTATGTAGAGCAGCAGCAGCCCGCGGCGGTGGTGTGGGATATTGTTTTCTCAGATGCGGACCGCATCAGCCCGGGCGGCGATGCGGCCTTTGATGCCGCTGTGAAGCGCAGCCGCCATAGCGTTTTTTCCGTGGTTCGCCTGCCCGCCAGTGCAGATGCCCGCAGTGCGCTGTCCAGGGCTGTGCTGCCCGGTCTTTGGGTGAACGCCCCAGAACAGGCCGGCACCACAACGGCGGCGCTGATACCGCCGGCATTGCCCGCCGTGGCGGCGGCACCGCTGGGATACAACAACGGCTATGTGGATGAAGACGGTGTGCTGCGGCGGTATCGCGCTTTTGATACCCTGCGTGACGGCAGTCGCATCCGCTCCGTGGCGATGACAACGCTGTCGCTGGTAGACCCGCCGGCCTACGCCCGTGCCGTGGCAGCAACGCAGGGCGATGCACTCATTGCCTGGCGGGGCAACACCCATGCCTATCCCCGCGTGGCGTTTGCCGATGTGTTTAGCCAGGCTGATGGCGGCAAACCGTTGCATGCGGTCCCGGCATTTGCAGGCAAAGTGGTTCTGATCGGCTCCACCGCCTCATCGCTGCATGACATTCACCCCACGCCCTTATCTGCTGAACAAGCCGGCGTCAATTCATTGGCCACGGTCATAGACAACGCGCTGAACGAGCGCCGTATCGCGGAGTTGCCGCGCTGGCTCAATGCGTGTTTGGCCATTGCGCTGTGCGCGGCACTCGGACTGTGGGTGCAACAGCACAAATTTTCCAAACTTCTGCCCATGACTTTTGCGGTGCCGATTGCCCTGCTGCTGCTGAGCTATGGCACCCTGAACGGCTCACCCTGGTTTTTGGACCTGCAACTGTCAGCCGGACTAGCTCTGGTATTCCTCACGCTGCTGCGTTTTTGGAATCAACTGCGCCGGACCTACTGGTGCAGCGTGCCGGAGCCACTGCCCGCGGATACAGGCACATGGGCACTTTGGCCACTGTTACACGACACCGCCTGGACGGACGTGCCGCTGGACCGGCTGATTGATCTGGTATCCGAACATGTGCCCGACTGCCGCGTCATTGCGCCTGATCTCAACAGCCTGCCGCTGCACCCGGTGCGCTGGCCGGAACTTTCACGCTATGCAGCGCTACTCGGCCCGCACACCAGCGTGCTGCGGGCTGCCGATCTATTAAGCTCGCCGCTGGCAACATTGCAGGTACAAAGTGGCAAGTTAGTTCCATTGCAGCAGGATGCCGGCCGCGTGGAAGTAGTCGCCAACGCACTGACCGCGTGGGCTGCAATGCACTGAATAGTTGATGCAATTGAAAAAGGATTTTTCTATGGTGAAGTTCAACCGCGCTCTAACGGCCATGGCGTTGACCACAGCCCTGTGCATGTGCGCACATGCTGCCGACGAAAGCACCAAGCCGCTGCGCCTGACCCGTACCACCGAGTTGCGTGACGACAAGCTGGCCAGTGCCAATGTGCTGCAAAGCGCGCCGGGCGGCACAGCGGTGCGGCTGCTCAGTTCCGAAGGTGGCTGGGCCTTGGTGGAGTTGCAAAATGCGCCCGGAAAAACCGGCCCCAAGGCAACCGGCTGGGTGCGCGCCAGTACGCTGGACATGAGCGCCGGGAAGTCCGAGGCCTCCACACTTTCCAGCGGGCGCGAGGCGGCGGGCGCTTCGGCGTTGACACTGGGTGTGCGCAGCTTGCCGGTGCGCTCTAACCGGCACGCCCTGATCATTGGTATCGGCAGATACGCCGACCCTGCCGTACCCCCACTGCCCGGCGTACGACTGGACCGCGACTCCGCCACCCAAATGGCACAAAGCATGCAGGTACCCGCCGAGAACATCCGCTATCTGCAAAACGAAGAGGCCACCGGCGACGGCATCCGCAAAGCCATTCAAGACCTCGGCGACCGGGTGCAGGATGGCGATCGCGTTTTCATTCACTACTCCGGTCACGGAACCCGCTACCCGGATCCCGGAGCGGGCGGCTGCGTGGAGGCCCTGCTGGCCTACGATGGCGGTCAGAAGGGCCTGATCACCAACCACGAAATGGCGGGCCTGCTCAGCAGCATCACCAACAAGACCGACAAACTCTTTGTCATGTATGACGCCTGCCACTCGGGTGGCCTGGTGCAATCTGCGTCCGTTTTGCGCACGCGCGGCATTGTCACGGCCAGCGACGAAGGCGCGCTGCGCCCCAAATTTGCCGGCATCTCTGAAGAGTGCGGCAAGCCGACCAATGTAAAAACCCGCAATCTGGTGGTCGAAACTACGAGCAAGGGAACGCTGCCGCAAGACATCATTCACCTGAGTGCATCGCGCAATGATGAAATCAGTTTTGACGACGAACTCAAAGGCGGACTGGCCACCCAATACATGCGCGACTGTATGCTGCGCGATGCCAAAGACCTGGACAACTCCGGTGCCATCAGCATGGATGAAATCCGGATTTGCGCGCAGGAAAAGATCAACAAGCGTATGGAAGGCAGCACCCAGTTCCAACCGCACCATCTGGTACTCAACGGCAACAGCAACTTTGTGCCCGCCTGGTTTGCGCAAGGCGGATTGAAGCCGGTCAGCTTTGCTGCAACGACTGCGACGGCGGCTTTGACATCGGCACCCGCAGCGCCCGTGCCGACACAGACACCAGCAGCGGCGCCCTCCAAGCCGGCACCAGTTGCCGTAGCACCGTCGCCTGTGGTGGTTACACCCCCACCACCGCTTACCGGCGCACAGGCGCTGAACCAGATGTTTGACCAGCGCGATGCCAAGCGCAAAGTGCAAGTGAGCGTGACGCGCGAAAAGATGAAGATCGGCAAAGACACGCTGGAAGGCACGGTGGTTTCCGAGCGCGCCGGCTACCTTTATGTTGCGTTGGCGGGCTCGGACAACCAGTCCATCTACATGCTGTTCCCCAATGAACTGGACAAGAACAACAAGTTGGAACCCGGCAAGCCCTTGCAGTTTCCACGCGGCAACTGGAGTGTCAAAGCGGCAGGTCCGGCCGGCGCTGACACCCTGCTGGTCATGGTGACAGATTCACCTCGTGATTTGTCGCAACTGGGCGCGTCCAAGGCCGGTCCGTTTTTGTCTTCGCTCAATGATGCACAGGGCCGTGCTCAGCTGGGCGCGTTGATGGGCACCTCGCCCTTTACCCCGACCCAGCTCTGCAACAATGCAGCGTCACGCCAGAGCAGTACTATGTGCTCGGATGCGTATGGAGCTGCCCTCTTTACTGTTGAGGAATTTAAATGAAAAGTATCCTGACTCCCAGGCGATTCGCAATGATCAGCGGACTGATGTTGGCCGCTGTGACTTCATGTTTTGCTTCAGACCCGCTCGCCAGAGCCAACGTGCCGGATGGCTGGCTTGTGTCGGCCGCTGAAGCGCTTGAATTTCAGGGCCAGGAAGGTTTCAATGAGCCGCCTGCACTGCGCATGCGCGCCGTGGTGCCTTTGATTGAAATCATCAAGCCTGAGCCAGTCGCTGATTTGAAAGTGGTTGCACCGTTCGCCATTCAGGTTCAGTTCCGCAGTCAGGCCGATGCGGAAATCGTCCCCGATACCTTCCGCGTGTTGTACGGTGCTTTCAAGGTGGATATCACCAGCCGCATCACCAAATTTGTCAAAGTCACGCCCGAAGGCTTCGTGCTGGACAACGCCAAAATCCCGCCGGGCAAACACCGCCTGACGCTACAGGTGCAAGACAGCAAACAGCGCGTTGCCGAGCGCGAGTTGCGGGTTGAAGTGGAATAGACCGACCGGCCGCTCAGGGAGCAACTTCCCGCACGTCCACCGCAAAGTACTCGGTTTCACCGAAACAGTTGGATGGCACGCCACGGTGCTGCTCGTACATCAGTGCAACGCGCTTGCCCATGGCAGCGTTGATTTTGGCCACTGCAGCTTCGTCACGCACCGAGAAAGCAAATTTTTCAGGCGCTGCACCGGGTAAGGAAACCATGGTCAGTTCACCTTCCCAGGTTTTGCAGATCCAGCCTTTTTCAGAGAGCTTTTGCATATAGCCTGCCCGCTCACCGGTGGAATAGCTCCAGTGCAAGGTAATAAATGTGTAGGCCACCAATGCCAGCACCAGCACTGCAAAAAATCCCGCGATATAGCGGCCGATGCGGCTCGACGTCTCTGCCATAAAAAAACTCCTATGATTTCACTGTAGGGATGGTAACCGCACGCGGTTACGCCGCGGATCGTAGATAAGAACTGGAACCACGCATGCTCATAAAAAAAACCAGCACCATCGCAGCCCTCTTCCTCGCGTCA
>CANBYM010000205.1 GCA_947373605.1 Comamonadaceae bacterium | reverse complement strand
CACCTTCAACGCCAAGCCAAGCAGCGCCTGTTGGCGTTCTTGCTGCGCCAGGGTCGCAGTTACGACGGCAAAAGCAACTGGACACAGGCGCATTACCGTTGGCTTGAAGGGATGAAGTTCATACATCCTGTTCAGCAGATCGTGTTTCAAGAGTACGTCGATACCGTCACCGCCATGGACAAGAGAGTCGACGCGCTGGACAAGCAGATTCAGAACGCTGCATCCGAATCGGTGTTCTGGCCGGTAGTCCAAGGGTTGATGGCATTGCGCGGAGTTAACCTGCTGACGGCAACAACGATGATCGTGGCGGAGATTGGTGACTTACAACGTTTCGCTTCAGCACCTCAACTGATGGCATATCTAGGCGTTGTACCGAGTGAACATTCCAGCGGAGGAACGAAATCACGCGGTGGCATCACCAAGACCGGAAATGGTCATGTGCGTAGGGTGTTGGTGGAGGCCGCATGGACCTATCGTCACCCTGCACGCAAAACAGCCGTACTACAACGTCGGGCCGAACACGCCCCTGAAGTTGTCCAGGAAATCGCATGGAATGCACAGAAACGCATGTGCGGGCGTTACAAGCTGCTCGAAGGCCGAGGCAAACTGAAAGTGCAAGTATGTACTGCCATAGCGCGCGAGCTAACGGGATTCATTTGGGCAATAGGACAGGCAATGCCACACCCAGCAGCGAAAGCGTAGGAGTAGAAATTATGGTTATGCAATGTGTCGGTAGCAGAATGGACAACGGTGGGAGAACCCTTGGGTCAGCTATGAGGCATGTGGAAACACATTGATCCTCGCACTTAGAGAAAGGCAGCTACCCGACGAATCGGTTGTCATGCGGTAACCAACCCGAGCATATCAGACTGATCAACCGTCGCAAAGCCGTCCGTTCTGCTACCAACACATTGCATGAAGTCAAATACCGTTTATCAAGAACTTGACAGATCAATACATATCAGCTGAGCTGTATCTTTTAAATCGTCTAGCGTGTACGTTATGTGGTTTACAAGCGCACTCGCCAATTCATCTGCCGCCTTACGTTCCCAATTTGACATAAACCTCCCTTCAATCGTTCAACAGTAAGGTCTGGGTTACTTATCACAGTGCGGTAGAACACATAGAGGCATTAAAGGTAAATGAAGCAAAGGCAGACTCAACCAAAGCAGAGTAAGAGTCTGACGAATACTGTACTTGACAGTTGTGGATGTCAGATGTCGACGAGGTGACGAAGCAGTCCGAATGCGACACGCCAAGTCTGGCCGTCGCAGTCGAGTGTGGCTGTGCGCTGGTTGATGCGCACGATCAGGCCGACACGTTGTTGTAAGTCCCGGTCTGTGAAGGTCACCCTATTGCCAATACGGACGTCTTCACGTCTTTCGATTTCCGGCGGCGGGCTGGGGTTAGTTTGGGCGCTCGAGTCAGGAGTAGCATCATTTTCGGCCATTGGTTCGCCTGATGGTGTCAACATGATTGCCTCATAGGGCACGGTAAAGTGGCTGTGGCTGGCTTCATCAAGCAGCGTCACGCGGCGATCTTTCATAGCGATGACACGTGCAGGTTTCAATTTTCCCAGATTCCAATCAAAGAATTGGACCTGCTGACTTGCGTGCAATTGCGTTCGTGTCTGGACGATGCGCCGTGGGTCAGCCAACAATTGATCAATGACCCAGCTCAGTTGGTAGAGCTCGGCGCTGGTGCCCATCGGTAAGTCACTGGATCAGTTTGATACGCATGACAATATTGTGCCAAGCCGCTATCAAAAGATGGTTACAACCCAGCCTTAGCGCCGGGTTTTTCTTTTCGACGCGGGTCTCGTTCACGTCATAAGTGATTGGCGGTATGCATGAACTCTCCTTCCATCAAGATGCCATTATTATGGTGACGAAATAAAAATTTATTAATACAGTTCATACCACCGCCCTTGCTTGGGTTGGCAAGATTACGGTAGGACTGTCTACTAGTTGTTACCGTCGTTAAACACTTTCAGCATTTCCAACGCCAGACCATGTGTTGCCTAGAGAAATTGGGGCTGTCTGTTTAGAAATAAATGGCGTGTATTGAGGAAAATTCGCAGTAGCACTGGCATTGAATTCCTACGAACGCACGAAAGCGATTGGTTAGGCAGCATTTTATTTTTCGGCTGGTCCCTCCAATTCTGTATCACTACTTCAAAGGGTCGTTCTGTTGGCGCTTTAGCAACAGCACTACCTCGGTTGGCTTCGCTGCGCCCGCATCTCCGTGAGACTGAATAAGTTTCTGGCTTAATCTGCGTATCGCATTGGGGCTCGTACCTCGCGCATGACTCAGTTGGATACGATGTTTCAGAGGTCTACGTAAAATGTCCACGCCCAATCCGAACAATTTAACAAGCAGGTTCTTGCATGTACTCATTTACGAACGATTGGTTTGAAAAAACGGCCTTGGCGAATTGGGTGAAGGTACTGCCGGAGATACGTCCATCACGGATTCTTGAAATCGGCTCCTTTGAAGGTGCCAGCACCTGCTACCTGATAGACACACTGGCAACCACTGGCCCTCTGGAGATACATTGCATCGACAATTGGGATGGTGGGATCGAGCATCAGGAGGGAGGAACTGCTCCCAGCGATATGCGATCGGTAGAGTTACGCTTCAAAAGCAATACTGAAAAAGCGCAATCAAACGCCGTCCGCCAAGTCACACTGCAAGTGCACAAAAATTCGTCTCATCGTGCACTCGCGCGCCTAGTGGCCGACGGCAAAGAGAATTATTTTGACTTCATATACATCGACGGATCGCACCAAGCACCAGATGTACTCTGCGATGCTGTACTTGCATTCAAGTTGCTAAAGGTTGGTGGGGTCATGGCCTTCGATGATTATTTGTGGACCAACGAGCTGACATCCAAAGTAGAGATTCTTAACTGCCCTAAACCCGCCATTGATGCATTTGTCAACATCCATTTCCAGAAGCTACGTGTTTTGAATATGCCTTTGTACCAGCTGTATCTGCAAAAACTGTCTGATTAGTTTTCATGCATACTTGCGCCGTTCGAGTGGAAGCGTGACGCATTACAAATGAATGAAATGAGTGGTCTGCACCTGCCTGGACGGACAAGATAAATGCCTCCCCCATATCCAACTTTGCTTGGTACAAAGATTTAATCTGAGGCTCGGTCGCTTCATCGCGAATTTGCCTGTAGGTTATGTTGAAAGTCTCTTGTCGCGTGTTTGCGCATAAGCTCTGTTTGTTTAGATGTTTGAGGTAAGGAGCTGTCGTCATCCCTACGACTCCACCTGCCGCAAGAAGTAATTGCGCATCGTGTAACACGTCTTCCGATGCTATTTGCATGTACGTAATCCAATGCCGCCGCGCGTAAAGTGCATGAACTGAACCTTGAAAATCACTGAATTCTTGAAAACTCAAATTGGGCCGCGGTGTCAGTTCACGGACAATACTACCGTTGTCTTCGTCCACATATGCGGTGCGGAAGAACGAGATGTGTGAAGAACTACGCTGCGCTAGTTCAATAGCTTCCTCCAAAGCGCCCGGCGCAAATGCATCGTCTGCATCGAGCATGGTTATGAACTGCCCAGTGGAGGCTGCGAAAGCGCGATTTCTGGCTGACGCCGGCCCAGTTTTTATAGTGGGCTGCAATACTTTGACCACATCTGGATACAAAGTCGCCAGGTAATCATAGGCCTTGGAGCCGTCATCTGGTGCGATCACGACTGCGTATTCCGGCGATCGTGACCACTGATTCCGGTCGATCGTGACCGGTTGCGCAGCGTGCAAGAGTTGCGCTGCGCTGATTGTATTGGGAGAGTTACGCACGGCTCCAAATCAGCTTGGCTGTGGCAGTTTTTCTCCCCCGTCTTTGGGTTTCAATCAGTTGATTCTGAATTCGGACGCAGAGACTCACCAGTGAGATTAAACCGATGGTGCTTTTGCATAATCCGATCCAGTATGGCGTCGGCGACCGTGGCGTCGCCAATCCACGTATGCCAATGTTCAATGGGCAACTGACTGGTAATGATGGTGGCCTTGCTTGCCGCCCGGTCATCAATAATTTCCATCAGATCGGCGCGCGTTTGGCTGTCAATTCCCGCCATGCCCCAATCATCGAGTAGCAAGACGTCAGTCTTTGCCAAGGCAAGCAGCCACTTGCCAAACGTACCGTTGCCGTGGCGAATGCGCAGATCCTCGCCCAGACGTGGCACGCGCTGATACAGCGCCGTATGGCCGCGCCGGCAGGCGTACTGGGCCAGGGCACAAGCCAGCCAGGTTTTGCCGGTGCCAGTCTGCCCGCTGATCAGAACGCTGTGGCCGCTCTCGATCCAATTGCCCAGTACCAGGCTCATGACAGCGCTGCGATCCAGGCCGCGCCCGGCACGGTTGTCAAAGTCTTCAATGCACGCTTGGGAGAACTTCAGGTTGGCCTCTTTGAGTAGCCGCGCCCGGCGCTTGTCGCTGCGCCAATGGACTTCCCGGTCCACCAGCAGGCCCAGGCGTTCCTCGAAACTCATGGCCGTCATGCCGGCCTGTGTCAGTTGATCCTGCAGGCCGCTGGCCATGCCAGCCAGTTTGAGGTTTCGCAGTTGATCCAGTGTCGTGTTCGTCATCATGGTGTATTCCTTGGTTTTTGATTGGTGTCACCGCCATCAGCGGTAGTAGGCTGCGCCGCGCACATTGGCATGCGCTGGACTGACCCACTCGGAAGTGGTGCTGGGTTTGACCAGGTCACGGCCATTGGCCAGGATGTCGCGCACGTGGCTGCTTTTGGTGGCGCCCAACTCCAAGGCAATCAGGCAGGCAGCTTCCAGCCGGGGTTTGCCGTAGCGCTTGGCCAATGACAGCAATGCCAGACAGGCCCGGTAGCCATGTTCTGGATGTTGACGCTCCATTAACTTGCGCCGCACCAGACTGCCCGTGGCCACGCCAATGTCCTGGCCCCAATGAATCAAACGCTCCGGACTCCACTGCAAGTGCGCCTGGTAGGCTTTGGGCAAGTGTTCTGGCACGGTGGTGAATTTGCCTTTGTGGGCACTGCGGGCATGGCTGGCAACACGCTGACCACGGTGCAAAACTTCCACGCAGCGCTGGGTGGCGCGTACTTCCATCTCCTGTCCGATGAGTGGGTGGGGCACGCTGTAGTAGTGCTCATCGAACTGGACGTGGGAGTCGATGTGCGCCTTCACGGTTTTGAATTCGGCCAGCTCCCAGGCCTGCATGGGCAGTGCCCGCAGGGCCGGGGCATCGATCTGTGCAAAGACACTGGCGCGGCTGCCCGGGAGCTTCTGAAACGGCTTGTTGTTGAGCTGACGCAGCAGCGGAACAATGGCCTCGTTGACCTCATCAACGGTCTCGAACCGGTGGTGGCGAAGACGCATCAGAATCCATCGCTCAACGACTTGCACGGCGGACTCCGCCTTGGCTTTATCCTGCGGCCGACGTGGTCGCGCTGGCAACACGGAGGTGTTGTAGTGCTTCGCGAATTCCAGCACCGTGTCGTTGGCCCGTGGCTCATACCTGTCCGGGTTGGCGATCAGGGCCTTGGGGTTGTCGGGCACGATGAGTTCGGTGCAACCGCCATAAAACCGCAGTGCCTGTGCCGTCGCACCCAGCCAGTCGGCCATGGTTTCGCGTGGCGTGGCATAGGCGAATGTGTAGCCCGAGGCCCCCAGAGCCGCGACAAAGATGTGGGCCCGGTTGCCATCCACCAATGGCACGGTGGGGCCGGCGTAGTCGATGAATAACTTCTCGCCGGCGCGGTGGACCTGGCGCATGGAGCGTTTCAGGGTTTTTGCGTATCGGCGGTAGTTCTCACAGAATTGCGAATAACTGTGGATGTTCGCGTCGGGGTGGCACTCGCTGTGTTCCTGCCATAGCAGCATCAGCGTCATGCCCTTGCGGCGCAACTCCTGATGCATTTGCGCGTAGTCTGGGGCGACAAAGCTGCTGGCCCGTACGACCGTGCCCAGCAAACGGTTGTGCAGTTCGGTCTCGCTCATGGCCTCGATCTGGGGCCAGTGCAGCCCCCCATCACTGGCAAGTTTGATGTACTTGGTGACGACGCCTTTGGAGATGCCAAGCGCGCCGGCAATGTGCTGGTGGGAGTGGTGGAGTACGAGTTTGAGACGCAGGACGTCTTTGATCTGACGCATAGTGATCCTTCGGATGTCGGGCAAGTCGGCTCCAGCAAAAGCTGGTGAGACTAGCCCGAACGGGTTGGGACAAATATGCGCAGCTCCTCACGCTGCTTACCGATTCGGATGGACCTGTGGCCGCTCCCACGCAGGCGTCGTGAAGGTGGCAATCAGGGTCGCCACCAGCCGGTCACGGTAAACCGGAATCGGTGGTCACGATAAACCAGAATG
>CANBYM010000204.1 GCA_947373605.1 Comamonadaceae bacterium | reverse complement strand
GCTGCCCTGCACTTCACCCTGAATGAAGTTCATGGTGGGTGAGCCGATGAAGCCGGCCACGTAGGTGTTGGCTGGAGTGCGGTAAATCTCGTCGGGCGTGCCGATTTGCTGCAAGATGCCGTCCTTCATCACCGCAATGCGGCTGCCCAGCGTCATGGCTTCAATCTGGTCATGCGTCACATACACGCTGGTGATGCCCGATACCTGATGCAAGCGTTTGATTTCGGCGCGCATTTCCACGCGCAGTTTGGCGTCCAGATTGGAGAGCGGTTAGTCGAACAAAAATAGTTGCGGGTCGCGTGCCAGCGCACGGCCCATTGCCACGCGTTGACGCTGCCCGCCAGAGAGCTGCGCGGGGCGGCGGTCCAGCAGGTGAGAAATCTGCAGCATGGCGGCCACTTCGTTGATGCGCTTGATGCGCGCCTCTTTGGGCACCTTGCGCATCTCCAGCGCAAAGCCGATGTTGTCGGCCACGGTCATCGTGGGATAGAGCGCGTAGCTTTGGAACACCATGGCAATGTCGCGCTGCGCCGGGGCTACGCCCACAACGCTTTTTCCGCCGATACGCAAGTCACCCTCCGTAGGCTCTTCCAAGCCGGCAATGATGTTGAGCAATGTGGATTTACCGCAGCCCGACGGGCCGACCAGAATCAAAAACTCGCCGGGTGCCACGTCAATATCGATGCGCTTTAAAACTTCAACCGTCTTGTCGCCCTTACCAAAAGCCTTGCGGATGCCGGAAATATTCAAAGAAGCTGCCATGGTATTTATCCTTTCACAGCGCCAGCTGTGAGTCCTTTCACAAAGTATTGGCCGGCCAACACGTAGACCAGCATGGTGGGCAGGCCGGCGATCATGGCGGCGGCCATGTCGACGTTGTAGCTTTTGACGCTGCTCGATGTATTGGCCATGTTGTTCAGCCCCACGGTGATGGGCTTGCTGTCGGCGCCGCTAAACGCCACGCCGAACAGGAAGTCATTCCAGATGTTGGTGAACTGCCAGATGAGCGTGACCATGAGGATGGGCGTAGACATCGGTAACACGATGCGCCAGAAGATGCGCCAAAAGCCTGCACCGTCCATGCGCGCGGCATTGACCAACTCCAGGGGAATGGCTGTGTAGTAGTTGCGGAAAAACAGGGTCGTTCCCGCCAGGCCTGCAATGCAGTGCACCAGAATCAAACCGCCCAGCGAGCTGGACAAGCCCATGTAGCCCAGCACCTGACTCATGGGCAAAAGTACCACCTGAAACGGCATGAATACGCCGAACAACAGAAAGCCGAACAGGAGCTCGCTGCCGCGAAACTTCCACATGGAGAGCACGTAACCGTTGATGGCGCCCCATGCGGTGGAGATCAGCACAGCCGGTACGGCCAAGATGACGGAGTTCACAAAATATGGTTTGAGGCCACGGCAGTCAACACCTGTGCAGGCGCTGGACCAAGCCAGTTGCCAGGCCTCAAGGTTCAGGCCGGTGGGCAGGCTCAGCAAATTGCCGGAGCGGATTTGGTCCGCATCTTTGAAGGAGGTGGCGACCATCACATAGAGCGGTGCCAGAAAAAAGAGTGCTGCGACAAGCAACACGCCGTAAATCAGGATGCGGGGCAGGTTTTTAGCAAGCATGGCGGGCAATTGGTAAGCAGGAAATATCAGCGTTCATGCGGCTTGCTGCGCAATTCGCTGTACAGATAGGGCACCACAATGGCCGCTACCGTAGCCAGCATCATGGTGGCGCTGGCGGCACCCAAACCGATCTGACCACGGGTAAAACTCATCACATACATGAAGGTGGCCGGCACGTCGGACGAAAACCCCGGGCCGCCGGAAGTGAGCGCCATCACCAAATCGAAACTCTTGATCGACAGGTGCGACAACACCAGCGTGGTGGAGAACACCACCGGGCGCAGGATGGGCAGAATCACGCGCCAGTAAATGCGCGGCAGCGATGCGCCGTCGATCTGCGCGGCCTTGATGATGCTGTCGTCGATACCGCGCAAACCCGCAAGCGAAAGCGCCATGGCAAATCCGGCCGACTGCCAGATCCCGGCAATCACCACGCAATAAATCGCAGTTTCGGACTGCACCAGCCAATCGAAATGAAAGCTGGCCCAACCCAGATCGTGCATCAGTTTTTCCAAACCCAGACTGGGATTCAAAATCCACTTCCATGCGGTGCCGGTCACGATGAACGACAGTGCCATGGGATAGAGGTACACGGTACGCAAAACCCCTTCAAAGCGGATTTTCTGGTCCAGAAAAATCGCCAGCCCCATCCCCAGCGCCATAGAGCCTCCCACATACAACACGCTGAAGATACACAGATTCTTGAGCGCCACCCACCAACGGTCCATGTCCCACAAGCGCGCGTACTGCTCCAGACCGACGAACTCGTCGTAGTTGGGCAGCATGCGCGAGGCGGTGACCGACAAAATGCCGTTCCAGACCATGAAGCCGTAGATGAAGGCAAACCCGAGCACAAAGCCCGGAGCAATCACCAGTTTGGGGACAAGTTTTTCCATGGATTTCATACGCATTGCTCTCGTGTGGCGATAAGTGCAACCCCAAGCAAAAGGCCTGGGGTGCGTGCCAAAGCAAAGTAAAAGAGGAGGCCAAAGTCCGGGGGACATGAGCGGCGGCAAGTACCCCTGGCCTTTTTCGGCTAGCCGCAACAGTTACTTGGTAGCTGCCGCTTTCGCGATGTTGGCCATCCCGGCGGCGACAGTAATCTTGTCGTCGTTCCAGAACTGGCTCACTGCGTCCTTGATAGCGCCTTCGGCCGCAGGCGCTATCGCCATGCCGTGGGCGACCGAGGGCACCAGTCCGCCGGTTTTGGCGGTAGAGACAAAGTCTTTGGCCGAGGTCTTGGCGCAATCGTCAAACTTGGACATGTCCATATTTAGGCGCACCGGAATAGAGCCCTTGTTCAGGTTGAAAACTTCCTGAAACTCGGTGCCCATGATGGAGGCTGCCAGATCCGCCTGCGCCTTTTGTGCACCAGGGTCCTTCAGCTTAAACATGGCAAAAGAATCGATGTTGAAGGTATATGCCTTGTCGGTGCCGGGGGCAGGTGCGCACACATAATCCTTCCCGGGAACTTTGCCCGCTGCAGTGAATTCGCCCTTGGCCCAGTCACCCATGAACTGGAAGGCGGCCTTCTCCTGAATCACCATGGCGGTGGCAAGGTTCCAGTCGCGTCCGGGCGACGCCGGGTCGGTGTAGCTCTTGACCTTGCGGAAAGTCTCCAGAGACTTTTGCATGGTCGGGCTGGTCAGTGCCTTTTGGTCAAGCTTGACCAGCGCGTCGGAATAGAACTTGGCACCGCCCACACCAAGCACCACCGACTCAAAGGTCGTGAAGTCCTGCCAGTTCTGACCACCATGCGCCACGGGAATCAGACCGGCTTTTTTGACTTTTTCAGCAGCGGCAAAGAACTCGTCCCAAGTCTTGGGGGTACTGGTCACGCCCGCTTTTTTCAGTACGGCAGCGTTGGCCCACATCCAGTTCACGCGGTGCACGTTGACCGGCGCGGCAACGTAGTTGCCTTTGTATTTCATGACGTTAGCCACCACTTCGGGCAGCAGGCTGTCCCACTTTTCCGCTTTGGCGGTTGCGTCCAGATTGGCGAGAACGCCTTCGGACGCCCACTCCTGAATGGCAGGGCCCTTGATCTGGGCGGCGGCTGGCGGGTTGCCGGAGACCACGCGGCTTTTGAGCACGGTGGCTGCGTTGTCACCGCCGCCGCCGGCCACGGCGAAATCTTTCCAGGTGTGGCCCTTGGCCTGCATGATCTTTTTGAGTTCTGCCACCGACTTGGCCTCCCCACCGGATGTCCAGTAGTGCAGGACCTCCACTTCACCAGCAAGGGCAGCAGTACCGGCCAGCACCAGGGCCACAGCTGTAGCGAGTTTAGAAATCTTCAACATCGTGTCTCCATTAGGGTTATGCGATCCGGCACAACACCGTATTGGACCGAATTAATTAATTTTTCATTAATTATTGTCTCGCCGCCACTAGGGGTTTCCCTAGCGCCCCCCAATAGCAATGTCAGTCGACCACCAACGCTAATGCGGCGTAGTCGCCCAGACGTTCGCCCAAACCTGCGCTCAGTAGTTGCACGCCATCGGTCAATGCCGGCAACTTGCCCTGCAGGAACGCCTGCAATTTGGGAAGGAGGTAGTCGCGGTTATTCCAGTAGACGCTGCCACCGAGCGCGATGCGTTCCAGGTCCAGCGTGGCAACCATGTTGAACAGCGTGCGTCCCATCACCCTGCACAATTCATCCACCACGGCAACGGCTGCAGCATCTCCGGCGCGTGCTGCGGTGAACAAGGCAAAGGCATCGGCATAGCCGCGTGTGGCAAAGCGCCGCGCAATGGCATTACCCGCCACCAGCGCCTCCACATCGCCAACCAAACCGCAGCCACACAGGGCGTCGTTGTTATCGCTGACAAAGGTGTGACCGGCATGACCCGCATTGCCGTTTTTGCCGCGCAGGATATGACCGTCCACACACACGCCCATGCCGATGCCGGTGCTCCAGGTGACATAAGCGCAGTGCTTGGAACCTTGCAGTGCGCCCCAGCGGCGCTCAGCCTCAAGTGCTCCCACGCCGTCGTTCTCCACCCGCACATTAGGAAACACCGCCTTCAAAGGGTCTTCCAGCAACGCGGTCATCCAGTCGTTGGGCAGTCCGCGTGCTTTTCCGGCGATACCACCGCAAATATTGGGTGCCGCCAGTTCCACCAGGCCATTGCGCAGCACGAACGGACCGCACGAGGCCACGCCGACCGACGTAATACGCGCCGCGTCCACGCCAGCGATGGCACAACTTTGACCGATTAGGCGAATGATTTGCCGGGCCAGCGCGTCATTGCTGCCTTCTTTGGCGGTGGGCTCAGACACCTTACCCAAAATGCCACGCTCATCGGCCACGCTGACTGCAACCTTGGTTCCACCGATATCCACACAGGCCACCGGCGCACTGCCCGCCGGTAAACGGATCAACAGTTCAGACATAGTTTGCTTGGGGGTTACTTAGTTGCGGCCATAGTCATCCTGCAAGCGCACGATGTCGTCTTCGCCCAGATAGCTGCCGAATTGCACTTCCACAATTTCCACCACGCCGCTAGTCAGATTCGCCAGGCGATGCACCTGCCCGATGGCAATATCGCAATGCTGACCCGGCGTGAGATCAAACACTTTGTCGTCCAGCGTAATGCGGGCGGTGCCTTGGGTGACCACCCAGTGCTCAGCGCGCTGGCTATGCTTTTGCAAGCTGAGCTGCTGCCCCGGTGCCACTTGAATGCGTTTGATCTTGTTGCCCGAAACCTCGGAAACCGTCTCGTACCAGCCCCAGGGGCGTTGCGTGCGTTCGATGGTCTCTGTGCGTGTGGTGGTGTTCATGATTGCATTCTAGAGTCGATGACTGCGGTCACCGTTTGCGAAGCCGATCGCGTCAAACAGAACGCCTTTAATCAAACCGATCACCTTGAAAAATTCACCCATCTCGTGCTCCATGAGCAATTTCTGGGCCGCCACGCGCTGCGGCAAAGGTGCCTGTTCCATGGCCTGCGCAATGCCGCAGTTGATTAAAAAATGGGCCTGGCTGGTGTAACCAAGTACCTCCAGGCCTGCGTCTTGTGCCGCCAACGCAATGCCGGTGAAATTGACGTGCGCCGTGATGTCCTTCAGCCCCACATCGGCCAGCGCGTCGCCATCGGCCATGTGCGCGCGATGGCACATGACGGTGCCCATATGCCGCTGCGGGTGGTAGTACTCCGTCTCAGGGAATCCGTAGTCCAGCAGGAATACGGCGCCCTGCTCCAGTCGGTCGGCCAGGGTGCGGATAAAGGCTTCACCCTGCGGGTGAATTTCGGTCGTGTAATCGTGATCACCGGCGATGTCCACTGGTGGACGTAATTCAGTAGGTCGGTCGGACCAGGTGAGACGTGCCTTGTCGTCCATGGCCACTCCGCGCTCCATCCATTGCCCTTGCACACGGGCCAACAGTAGTACGGGCATGGCATCCAGCACCTCATTGCCCACAACCACACCGCGCATGATGGCGGGCAAGGCAGTCACCCACTGCACCGTATCCGCATACTTAGCCAGCGTGCTGCGCTGGCGGTCTTTAAGGCTCTCGCTCAAATCGACAATGGTGTAGCGGTCCACCCGCTGGCCCATGGCCTTGAGGGCGTCGAGCAACTGCAAGGCCAGCGCACCGGTACCGGCACCGAACTCCCACACTTCATACGTTTGTGTGGCCTGCAGCGCTTGTGCCAACTGATGCGCCAGCGCGTAGCCAAAGAGCGGCGTCATTTCCGGCGCGGTCACAAAATCGCTGGCGCCGTCCTGCGGCATAGGTCCGAACTTGGTGGAACCATTGGCGTAGTAGCCCAAGCCCGGTGTGTACAAGGCCTGCGCCATAAAGGTATCAAACCCGATCCAGCCGCCGTTGTCTGCAATGGTCCGGCCGATGTGCGCAGCAAGCGCGTTTGTCAGGGCTTTGGCCGCAGATTCGCCCGGCATTTC
>CANBYM010000203.1 GCA_947373605.1 Comamonadaceae bacterium | reverse complement strand
TGCAGGGGATGGAAAGCGTCTTCCGCGACGAGAAACAACGCTTCGGTCAATTCAAACCACTTTCGCCAGAACACAGGTCGGGCCACAAAGTAGTTGGAGTACACAATCTGGCGCGAGTCCATCACCAGCTGTGCCAGTGGCAAGTCGATGCCCTGTGCCTTGAGAAACGCACTGGCAGCCTCCACAAAGCCGGGATCAAACACCTCGGCCTGCTCAAACACATTCAAGAAGTTAGCTCCCATATCCGGCTGCGGGCTAAACAGCGCAACGTCGATGGGTCCTTTGGCATTGCTATCCCGCACGAAGTTGCACAAGTCCGCATGGCTGAGCTGGGTTTTTGCAGTGAGCTTGGGCGAGAAGAATCCGTAGAAAGCGTCCTCTGCCAACGTCTCTTGCAACAGGAATCGGCGAATGGGCCAGTACTCGTACCAGTCGGGCCGCTCATTGCTTTGGTTGTCGAGCAGCAAAAACCCGCTTTGCTGCACCTGCTCCAACGAGGCCGCGTCGTATGCAATCTGATAGAGCCTGATGTCCGGTGTCATGTAAAAAGGTGAATTGACGTACTTTATTTTGGCTCTCTTACCGCTTCATCCAGGCCCTTGGTGATAGGCCACGCAATGTACGACATGATGGTGCGCTGCCCGACCACAATTTCTGCGCTCAGTGTCATACCCGGCAATAAGTGCGAGGCTTCAATCATATTCTTTAAGCCGCCGCTCTCAAAACTGATACGTGCCAGATAGTAGGCGTCCAGCCCGCCTTTCGCGGATGTGTCGCGCTTGAAGGCGTCCTGGCTGATGGTGCGCACCTTACCGTCCAAAGTGCCGTGTCGCTGGAACGGGAATGCGTCTAGTTTGAGGTGCACTGCGTCTCCGGTTTTGATGTAGCCCACATCCACCGAGTTGATTTGTACTTCGGCCTCTAACTTGCTGTTAAGCGGTACCAGCGTAAAAAAGGTCTCTGCGCCTTGCACTACCGAGCCCGGCGAGAGTTTGGCAATCTCCAGTACGACAGCATCCTGCGGCGCGTAGAGTGTCACGAGCTTATTGCGCTTGTCTGCTTTTTCGAGTTGTTGCAGCAGGGCGTCGCGCTCCCGCGTGACGCTCAGCATTTCTTCCATGGCTTTTTGACGCCAGCTTTTCTCGAAGGCTAATTTTTCGGCCTCATAGGCTGCGAGTTCGCGGCGGATTTCCTGTTCGCGGCTGCGCGTCATTTCCAGATCACGCTCCACTTCTTTGGTGCGCTGTTGCGCTTCAAGCAACTGCACCGGTGCAGCATACTTCTGTGCCACCATTTTGTCTTGCATTCCCTCAATGTCTTTGAGCGAACGCAAGCGCGACTGCACCAGTTGCTGGTCATTGCGGTTGGTAGCCAGCTGAGCGCGCAACTTGGAGAGGGTTTCGTTCAAGCGCGTTTCCTGCGCGCGATAGCTTGCGCGGCGCTCTATCAGCAGTTGGGCCTGCAGCTTTTCATCGGGACTATCAGCCGATTTGGGATGCGTGCTGTCGCCATTGAGCTCCGCTTCCAAGCCCATGATTTGGGTCTCCAGACTGCTCAGGCGAATCTTGAGTTGCGATTCATCGGCCTGCGCAAAAGTGGAGTCCAGTGTAGCTAGTTGCTGGCCTTTTTCCACCACTTGCCCGACCCGCACATCGACGGTTTGCACTATCGAAGTTTCCAGTGGCTGCACCACTACATTGGGAAGCGGATTGATCAGGCGACCTTGCGCCACCACCACTTGGTCGAGTTCCGAAAGGCTGGCCCAAGTCAGAAATGCCGCTACGGCCAATACCAAAACATGCAGTGTGATACGGGCGAACGCTGGCGCCGGGCTGCGCTCGATCTCGTCGGCGTCCGGCAGGTATTCCACAATCGTTTTACCGTCGGGGCTCGGGCCATCGCCCTTTCGCCAGAACAGCAAGCGACTCATAAATGACTTGTTTGCTGATTCCATAGGTGTTGGTAAGTATCGCAACGGCTAAGCAATTCAGTGTGCGTTCCACTGTCCATCAACCGGCCCTGCTGCATGACCAGAATGGCGTGCGCGTTGACCAGAGTCGACAAGCGGTGGGAAATCATCACCACCGTACGCCCCACCGCAATGCGTGACAGGTTTTTAATGAAGATTGCCTCGCTCTCGGGATCGAGTGCGCTGGCGGCTTCGTCCAGAATCAGAATGCGCGGCTTGGTCAGCAGTGCGCGGGCAATGGAGAGGCGCTGCTTCTGACCACCCGACAGATTAGAAGCGTTTTCTTCCAGCATAGTGTTGTAGCCTTGGGCCATGCGCTCAATGAATTCTGATGCGCCAGCGGCGTCTGCTGCCGCCACAATTTCTTCAAAAGTAGCCTCGGGCCGTGCCGCAGAAATATTGTCACGCACGGTGCCGCGGAACAAAAAGTTCTCCTGCAACACCACGCCGATCTGGCGGCGCAAGTGGGCCAGTTCAATCTCACGGGCGTCCACACGGTCAAAACGCACAATGCCTTCCTGCAATGAATACAGACCTTGGATCAGCTTGGTAAGCGTGGTTTTGCCGGAACCGCTGCGCCCCACAATGCCGACCACTTTGCCGGCCGGAATGGTAAAGCTGGCTCTGTCCAGCGCCGCGTTTGTGGAGCCGGGATAGCGGAAGGTAACGTCTTCAAATGAAATCTCACCCACCAGTTCTGGGCGCAGGCCACCCGCTGTGGCGCGCCCCTCGGACGGGTGGTTCATCATCTCGCCCATCATCTGGATGGAAATCACGGTTTCCTGGTATTCATTGACCAAGCCGACCATGGAAATGAGTGGTCCAGACACCCGTCCGGCAAGCATTTGAAATCCAATCAATGCGCCCACCGTCATGGACTGGTCGAACACATCCTGTGCCCCCAGAATCACGATCACCACCGGCATCAGCTTGCCCAGGAAGTCAGTCACTGCGTTACCTGCGATAGCGAGCGTACCCACCCGGAAATGCATATTCACGGAACGGGCCGAACGCTGATCCCACAGGCGACGTTGTGCCGGCTCGATGGCCAGCGCCTTCACGGTACGCATGCCGTGAATGGTTTCTACCATCATGCTTTGCCGCTCGCCTTCCGCCTGATATAGCTCTTTGAGCCGTCCCTTGAAGGTGGGTACCATGGCGGCAACGATACCTGCAATCATCATGGTGAACACCAGCGTCACCAAGGCCAGCTTGACCGAATAGGTAAACAGTATGGGCATGAAGATCAGGAGCGAAGTGAGATCCAGGAACGAAAAAAACATCCGCCCGGTCAAAAAGCCGCGTATCTTTTCCACCTGCTGCATGTGTCGCGTGATCATGCCTGCGGTGTTAGTCTCGAAGTAGTCAATCGGCAACGACAAGAGGTGCGCAAAAGTACGCCGGGTCAGTCGCATGTCAATTTTGTTGGTGGCCGACATAGTCAGCACCTGACGCAGGTAGCCGAATACGGAATCAAACACCAGCGCAATGACAATGCCGATGCCCAGCACCCACAACGTAGAAATGCTTTGGTGTACCAGCACTTTGTCGATCACTAGCTGAAAGAACATCGGTGAAGCCAGTGCCAAAAAGTGCATTGCTACGGCAGCAACCGCAATGTCGCGCAGTGCCGTTTTCTGCTTCATGATTTCCGGCAGGAACCAGCGGAAGCCAAAGGGCTGGCTTTCCTGCGCCATTTCGTATTCCCGCTTTGCCAAAAATATCTCGCCATCCCACAGCGTACAAAATGTTAGTTTGCTGATCGCCAATGGCACTGCGGCCTTGTCAGCCAATGGGTTGAGCACCATGACCGAACCGCCATCGGCCGGATTAGCGCCCATGACGATGACGCAGTTGCCATCCTTCATGCGCGCAATCAAAGGGAACACGCCGTTTTGGGCCAAAAGGCCTTCCCAGCTGAGCTTGTCGTGTTTAGCTTTGAGGCCAATGTCAGCTGCCATGCGCAGCACCGTGGCGGGCTTGGGCTCTTCGTTGACCAGCGCGTAATCCTCCACCAACCTCTCAGGGTTGATAGGTAGGCGATGGTGCTGCGCGAGCGCTGCCAGACACTGAACGGTGGTGTGCGGAAATCTTTCTGCCATATATTTACATATCCCCGTAGGGAGGCAGTAATTGCATCACGGCTAAGGTGCGGCCAATCCCATAATTTGGGCGGTAAAGGCTGCCCAATTCCACAAGCAGACAGGCCGGTGAAGGTTGCCCCTCACCGGCCCGCTGTTTTGCGCGCCTATCGCAGGCGACTAGTTTAGGTACCCGGCGGTTTGGGTGCCACGGCACTGGCCAGCAGGCCGCCACCAATGGCTGTTTGCGTTCCTGCCAGATTCAACGTATTCACAGGCGCCGCCGCCGGTGTCTGCGATTTGACCGCATTGCCGTTGGCATCGAACTGCTGCATGGCACTCACCATTCCACTGACCGCCAATGTGGCCGGCGTTGTGGTTGCCGAACTGCCCGGCGTCGCACTCACGGACGGCGTACTTGCCGCAGGATCCGCTGCAGTGTAGGTGGTCAGCGCCTGCGCCATGCTGCTGACCTGCGTGCGCAAGTCAGGTGCCGCCGTCGTCAAGGAAGGACTTGCCGCCACATCAAGCGCTGGCGGGCTAGCCACGGTAGTCAACGCTGGGGTTGCCACAGCGGGTGGAACAATCTGATTGGCATCGGCCACGAACCACACGTCGGCAGCAGCATGCGTTGTGCCATCGGTGGTCTGGTAGCTGGACGTCAGTCCGATCAAGTTACCGTTGTCCTTAGCAACGCTGGTTTGCGCCACAGTGCTGATACTGCTGATTCCCAAAGAGTCCAGCGTCTTGAGTTCACCGGTCTCTGTCACGCCATCCGAGTTGGCATCCACCCAAATCTTGAGGTCTGCGAATGCTGCATCGTTCTTATCGATCACACCGTCATGATTGGTGTCCATGTCACG
Source organism: Comamonadaceae bacterium (assembly GCA_947373605.1). GTDB lineage: Bacteria > Pseudomonadota > Gammaproteobacteria > Burkholderiales > Burkholderiaceae_C > Allorhodoferax. The sequence continues at coordinate 1,768 of CANBYM010000203.1, read as the reverse complement.
CAGTGCCGCATAGCCATCGGTGGCAGTAGTGCCGTCTGACAACTTGGTCGCACCACCGAACAACTCCGAACCATCGTTGATGATTCCGTCGTGGTTGCGGTCCATGACAAGCAGACCATCGGTACTGCTGACCCATCCGGTGTTGACGTTCTTGCCGTTGGCAAACAGATCAAACGTCACACCATTGCGGATGCTTTGTGTACTGACGCCGTCGCCGTTCAAGTCCAGAACAATCGGTGTACCGAAGTGCAGCGCACCAGTCGCTCCATTGGCAATTCCGAATGCGCCGATCTGAGAACTGGTCAAGGCCTCCACCTGGCTGGTCGACAGCGCCGCTGCCTGAATCGATGTAAACGCACCGATCTGGCTGGTTGTCAACGCCACCAGGTTAGTAGTGTTGAGCGCCACGATCTGGCTTGTTCTGAGGGCCGCAACATCCACAGTTTCGAATGCAACGATCTGACTGGTTGCCAGCGCATTGAGATCCGTAGTCGTCAGCGAAGCCACCTGTGCCGTGGTCAGTGCCACGATCTGGTTAGTGGTCAGCGCAAACGCCTGTCCCGTCGTGAGTTGCGCAATGTCGGTCGTAGTGATAGCTTTCACTTGCCCGGTCGAAAGTGCAGCCACATTGGCCGTTGACAGCGCAGTAATTTGTGAAGTCTTGATCGCAGCAATATCCACCGTCTCAATTGCAGCAGCCTGTGCTGTGGTCAAGGCTGCAACCTGCGTCGTCGTTAGCGAAGCAATTTGCAATGTGGTCAACGCTATGACCTGTCCCGTAGACAAGGCCACCAGGTCAGCCGTTTCCAACGCAACAATCTGACTGGTCTTCAATGCGGCGATATCCACAGTTTCAATTGCTGCAGCTTGCGCTGTAGTCAATGCAACAATCTGGTCGGTCGTCAGCGATGCCACTTGTGCTGTAGTCAGCGCAACGATCTGACCGGTGGTCAATGCCGCTGTGTCCGCCGTAGTAATCGCTACAACCTGGCCGGTCTTGAGTGCAGCTACATCCGTCGTAGTAATCGCCACCGTCTGCGCAGTGCTCAGCGTCGATATTTGCGTTGTGGTCAACGAAGACGCCTGCGCCGTGCTCAACGCTGCGATCTGGTCGGTGCGCAGCGCAACGATCTGTGCTGTGCTCAGCGTCGCCACATCACCCGTTGTGATCGCCTGAATCTGGCCGGTTGTCAGCACTGCCACGTTAGATGTGCTCAACGAACCAATCTGGCTGGTCTTCAAGGCCGCAATGTCTGCTGTCTCGATAGCCACTGCCTGTGTCGTCGTCAAGGCACCAATTTGATCCGTTGTCAGACTCGATATCTGGCCCGTCGTCAATGCAACGATCTGACCGGTCGTCAGTACCGCTACGTCCGCCGTAGTGATGGCCACAACCTGGCCGGTCTTCAAGGCGGCAATGTCTACCGTCTCAATCGCAACCGTTTGCGCTGTGCTCAGCGTTGCCACTTGGGTCGTGGTCAGCGATGTCACTTGTGCAGTGGTCAGCGCAACAATCTGGTCGGTGCGCAGCGCAACGATCTGTGCTGTGCTCAGCGTCGCCACATCACCCGTTGTGATCGCCTGGATCTGGCCGGTTGTCAGCACTGCTACGTTGGATGTGCTCAACGAACCAATCTGACTGGTCTTCAAGGCCGCAATGTCTGCTGTCTCGATAGCCACTGCCTGTGTCGTCGTCAAGGCACCAATTTGATCCGTTGTCAGACTCGATATCTGGCCCGTCGTCAATGCAACGATCTGACCGGTCGTC
>CANBYM010000202.1 GCA_947373605.1 Comamonadaceae bacterium | reverse complement strand
CAAGACTCCCGAGGCACCCGCCGCGTCTTCAACAGTCACATTCTTTTTGATCATCAGACTCACCTTTTCTTATCTTGAGGACTATGACCTTCGCCCTCTCGACTGTTCGTTCGGTACCGAACATAAACATGATCTCGGCAGAAGAAATTTTTTTGAACTGGTTCTGAAGTGCCATTTGCACACGTATAAAAGGGAGCGGCCACATGCCTTTCGACCAGACCAAATTAAGCAATGGGTTGTACTTTTTTGGAATGAGAACGGAACCGCACATCTTCAAGCCCGCGGCGACAAATAGAAATACATCATTCTGTCCGGTTGGGTGTGTTCTAGACAGCGCCCATTTCTGTCAGACTGGCAAATGCCAAAGAAATCGCATCCAGAACTAATACGCATTGGTGAGATCGTGCGTTCGGCACGGCACGATGCTGGAATCTCGCAAGATGATCTTGCAGATCACGCCGGGATTTACCGCACTTACCTGTCTCGCATAGAGTGCGGGCAGGCAAATCCCACGGCTCTAGTTCTGATCGCCTTGGCGAAAGCACTGAATATTACGGCCAGTGATTTGTTGATGTGAGGCAATCTGGTTTACTGCACTTGAAATGCGCACATCTGAGAACCGACGCTCCAAGACGGTTTTCTCCGACAAACCAAGGGTGACACTTGCTTGCGTCACCGCACGAAACGCTCGGATACTTCACTCTGATCCGACCTGAAAAAAGATTTTGCATGCAGAAGATACGCCGCTGGCGAGCCTAGACTGACCTGAGGACATCGGCGTATCCAAAAAAGGCGATCTTCTGCGTGGTTTTGCCCAGCCGCAATGACTGCTTCCAGCCCAAACTTGACATTCCCAATCTTCAAATATGAGCGATACCCAATGATGTATCGCGCCTTAAGGCGCTAGGTTCCCGGACCCGCGCGGGTGCAGCGAAGCGCTGCGCAGGGGTAGGCCGTGTGTGGCCGCGGGGGCAAGGCCCCTGTGACCCCTGGTATTCGATAGGACATGCAATGGGCTAAAAAGCCGCTGCCTTCATTCAGAATTCCCGTCCCCCGCACTCTAAGTGGGGGGCGGAATTGCTGAATCAGGCTTTTTCGCACAGTGCGAGCACGCAGGGAGCGCAGCAGCAGCCTGCATGCCACTAAGCGCTTGCGCGACTGGCGGGCAGGGTGTCGCGGAGAGACCGCCTACTTGGAGCTAACTTGGCGCCAGTGCGGAGTTAAGGGATGCCCCGCGCAGCCGTGCTGGTTGTAGGGAAAAGAAAGCGCAGGCACTTCAGTGCAAACTCGGCATAGAAAGACTATCTAGTGGGCACAGACGACCTCTTCCCTGAGCGGCTAGTGACCACGGACTATTCGGCGAGGTACACGCCGGTGATGGAGGCGGGAGTCAGGCTGGCGCAGGTGCTGAGTCGGGTGGGGCAGTAAGGTCAGACTGGCGAATGCGTGCGCAGCCAGTCACGCAGAGCTTCATTCATACGCGTCTGCCAGCCAGGGCCTGTACCACGGAACGCAGTCAGCACATCCCGGTCTAATCGAATTGCTACTTGTTCTTTTGTGCCACTGCCGATTGGACGGCCTCGCTTTTTTAGCGCTACAGCCAAACCCGCCTTCAGCTCTTCGCCAGTGAGTGGGCGGTCATCCTCACTCGCACCGTCCCACACATACCCATCACCCTGCGGTAGGGCGCGCACCGCAGCCAGTACTTGGGAGCGGGAGAGTTCATTCGTCTTGGAGCCAGGCATCGTACACCTCACGTTCTTCGTTACTTGCGTGGCGAAAACTGATGACGCGCGTTGCACCGTCGCGCTCGGTATGAACCACCGTCAGAACCGCCAAAAAGCCCAGTGCATAGGAAATGGATTGCATTCGCATTTCGCCGCCGCGTTCGGCGGCAATGTCAAGCCGGTATAGCGAATCCAGCACTTCAGCTTCAGCTGCATCTGCAAAGTCCAAGCCGTGCTTGCGCAAATTACTTTGACGCTTGACTTCGTCCCAGACCAACTTGCCACTCATAATATTAATTGTATATGCGTTTAATGCAGAAATCAAGAATTTTTGTAGATGCGATTAATGTTTTCCGATAACAGACTCGTATTGAGAAGGCCGGCTGTTAAAGGCAGGAGCCAGGCTGGCGCTGGTGCTTAATCGGTTGGGACGTTAACGAATCGGCATGTACAGGACCATGGGTGAGTCCCTGCAAGGCATAAAGCCAAAGCGCTCGTAAAACGACTTTGCTGCTGGGTTCTTTGCATCCACCAGCAGGGCGTAGGCGCCAACTGAATCTCTGGCTTTGCGGCACCGGTCAACGGCCAGTGCAAGGAGCAGTTCACCCACTCCAGTTCCACGACTGCTCAAATCTCGAGCGAGACGACCCAATCTGAAGCAAGGCACAGGGTACTTCGGTAACTTCTTCTGCTCTATCGGACTCAGCTGCCCCACATCCACCTGAGCCGCGCTGAGTGTGTAGAAGCCCAGAATCTTTCCGGGATCTGCGTCATCCACGAGGACAAAAACCGATGCCAGACCACGCTGACTTTGCTGTGCTGCGTACTTGCGGATGTACCCATCGAGCTGAGGCTCGCCGCAATGAAAACTTGAGCGGTCGTGGATCTTGGGATCGAAATGCTGTTCCTCAAGCACGCTTGACTTTGGCGGTGCGTTTGAGGGCATTCTGAAGTGCCTCATTCGGCGTGAACGCGCCGGCAATCGCATTCTGAAACTCGGTGAAGTCCTGCCTGGACAACGTCACCCTTGTTTGCTGTTCCAGTAAGGTGTGCGCCTTTTCCTTAGCTGCACTGCGAACAAAGCCGGCCATGGTCGTGCCCATCAGACTGGCGGCCCGCGACAGCAAATCCTTGTCGTCGGTATCGAGCTTCAGGTCAAATCGAGCGGTCGTAGTCATGATGTTGCTTGTTTAGAAAGGTACGGCATTTTACCGTATTCATTCTCGCGGGACAGGATTTCTGCCAGATCGCGGCCAAGCCCGGCTTCTACCCCGAGCGGCTGGTGACCATGGACTATGTGGCCAAGTACGCGCCGGTGATGGAGGATAGGCTGGTAGAGGCGGGCACTAGGTTGGCGCAGGTGCTCAACAAATCACTCGGATAAAGTTCTGGACTCTAGGACCTGGACGCACCGCCAAACGACCTAACCCCTTGATGGATAGCGGCTGTCACCCCTCGTGTTGAGGGATCGGTGCAAACGCAAAAATTCTGGTCAAATATTGGTTGAAAATTGTAATGAATCCGTCGATATCTGCTTTGTGTGACAATATAGGGCTGAATTCTGTTCAAGTTGGAGTAACCATGGCTAACACAATCGGACTGTTTGACGCTGTTCCCAACGACTACATGAAGTTTGGACAGGGGATGGCATTTGAACCCCGGAAAGTCCCAGAAATACTTGGCCTGAAAAACGACGATGTTTCGCGTTTGGCGGCAGTTTCAGCGACCTCCGTAAGGTACGACGACGCCATGCCTCAGCAAATGCGTGAGCGCCTGGAGGAAGTTGCCAACACCATCAATATGGTTGCAGGCATGTTTAATGGTGATGCAAACAAGACTGCGGCCTGGTTTAAGGCGCGCAATCCCTCGCTTGGAGACATATCCCCTCGTGACATGATTCGTTTGGGACGCTATGAGCGTCTGCGCAAGTTCATCATTAACGCAATGGCCGAGCGCTCAGCTAAGCCTGTTGCACAAGCTGCCTAATTCTCAAAGCACTCGAATTGCCGAAACGAGTCAAACATATTCCCAGTGGGGGTCCAAAATCGAGTGGTCCGGTTCCTGGCATTCTGGAGCTCGACCGATTTAGCTCACAAGATTTAGAAAAATGGGAGCGGGCGTCAGAGAGTTTGAACGAGCTCTGGGATGTTCTTCATTTTGGCGTCGAGCCTCAACGCCGCAAACTCAGTCACCAGCTAATTGAGGCAATCAAGGGCGTTGGCCCCATTGCTGTTCCACTGGACAGATGGGTCCGAGTGGTCACCTACCAATACAGCCTTGAGCCTCTTTCATGCGCTGGGAGTCTTCAAGCATTAGGCGGAAGATTCAATGCTGGATATGAGCTTGATGCCAACACATTGCGCCCATGGCCAGCGCTATATCTGGCACAGAATTTCGAAACTGCCTTTAGGGAGAAATTCCAACTATCAAAGGATGAGCTTGTTGACGGCTTAACTCCCGAAGAACTCAGTCTCGAGACTGCAACAAGTCACTCTACAGTCTTCGTAAATGGAAGACTTGAGCGTGTTTTTGATATGAGCACGTTCACGACGCTCAATTCTGTTGCCAGAATTCTGCGAAAAATTAAGATGCCGTCTGAAGCAGTCGCGCTGACCAAAAAGCTGAAATTTGGTAACAACGATGTTTTCATGATTACGACTGGGCCGCAATTGTTCAATGCTGCGGTGAAACAAAACTGGCGAACTCTGCCGACCCAGTTTGGGTTGCCAGCACCCAGTCACACGTTGGCAGATCTCATCCGCTCAGCTGGATATGAAGCAATCCTCTACCCATCAAGTAAAGGCGGCGGGAAATGTTTAGCGGTATTCCCTTCCAACCTTAGTGACTCTTCATTTGTAGAACTCGCCGACACACCCATAAACACAAGCACTGTGAAACGACTCGATCAAAACACAGCATCCAAGCTGGAAGGATGGGAATCGGTGCCGCGTCAATATCGTTGACATCTTCGCCGGCCTCCCGCAGGGCTGAGATAGCCTTTGTAGATGCGGGAGCCCGGTTGGCGTAAGTGCTTGACCGGGCGAGTCGAGGAACGCTCTTGCGCCAAAGCCATTAAATCCTTAAAATAGGTACAAAACTACCCATTTTAAGGATTATGAGCGCTGTTGATTTCCTGTTTTCCAAAGGCATGCAAAAGGTCTTATCGCAGGTCTATGCAGATCCAGAGCGTGACTTCACGTTGAGCGATTTGCTTGCGAATGCACCTGGCGGGCGTGGAAATAACCAGCGGCACATCGAGAATTTCTTGGACGTTGGCGTTTTAGTCGAGGGTGAAAGACGCGGCCGCCAGCGGTGCATCAAGGCCAACAAAGAGTACTTCCTATACGAGGAGTTGCGCAGCATCGCGTCAAAAACATTCAGCTTGAAAGAGCCGCTGACTGATGCGTTGATGCCATTCAGGCACCAGATCGTCGAGGCATTTGTGTTCGGCTCCATCGCGAAAAACACGGACACAAGCCGCAGCGATGTCGATTTGATTGTCGTTGGTGACGCACCTATGATGGAAATATCAGAGGCGATTGCCAATGTAGAAAAGACGCTTATGCGCCCGGTCAACATGAGCTTGTATAGCGCGCAAGAGTGGACGGAGCTTGTGGAAACCGACCCTGTGGTTGCGCAGATTGCAAAAGGGAAAAGAATGGAGATTATCTGAAATGCAGCGTCCAATTGAGTACGAAAACCTTATCAAAACCAGGGCGCTGGAGAGCGTCGCGCCGACGCCAGGTGCTGTTGAGCGGTATTTGCTCAATGCAAAAAACTATTTGGACAGTGCAAAACAGATAGACCAAAAACTGTCGCTGCAAGTTTTTACCGCTGCTTATGAAGGCTATTTCCAGTTGGTAAATGCATTCTTGGAGTGCTACCAAGTTCGCACAAAGGAATCTGGTCGGAATCTTGTAATCCAAAAGGTGGCTGCCGACCTGAAGATGAGCACTATTGAGCAAGCCTCCATTATCCGAGCCCACGAGCGCAGGAACAGTACTTCATACAGATCACCGTTCCCACCGGTTTCCGCTGCTGAGGCGGCAAGCTTGGTTGCTATCCTAGGAAAATACCTGGCTGTTGCAACTGAAATGCTGCGTGACGACGACTCATCCGACGTATGTAAAAAATGCGGACATATTCCGTGTAGCTGCGGGAGCGTCAGACCTAGAGGCTGATTCCCAAACCTTGGCCACGCCCAGCTTTTAGGTGGCGAGGAATGCGCGGGTGATGGAGGATAGGCTGATGGAGGCGGGCGCCAGGCTGGCGCAGGTGCTTAATCTGGTGGGGCGTTGACATTGAAGAAAATGAAGAGAATAATTCTTTCATTCGTTTCATTTAAGGAGACGCCATGAACGTCCAAAGCTTTGAATTGCTGATTACCTCACGCAAAGATCCATCCCCGAAGGATATGGAGGCCTTGCGCCTGGCTATGCCAGACATGGCCGCGATGTTCATAGAACGTCTGGAGTTCCGCCGCAAAGAGCGCATGGCGGAATACGTAGAGCTTTTGGTCAAAGACGTGCCAATGAGGAGTCTGGATAAGCGGTTAGCTGCCTTGCAAGCAAAAGCGCTGGAGAGTGTTTACGCCGGAACAGAGTGGTTAACTGCTGAGGAGATTGGAACTCGCGGGGGACACGGAACATCCAATCCGGCCGCCGCTGCACATCGGTGGAAAGAGAACGGGCAAGTGTTTGCTTTGCGCCGCGCGAGCCGCGATATGTACCCCAAGTACGCGTTCTCAGATGACTTTAAGCCATTACCGGCCATAAAGAACATTTTGGGAGAATTTGCCGGCTCTTCTGCACTGAGGATTGCATCGTGGTTTGAGAGTACCTCGTCCCTCTTAAACGGGAAGAGGCCACGAGAATTAGTTGCGTTGAAGCCAGAACTTGTGATTCGTGCTGCTAAGGACGCTACCCATGCCGAGCAGGAACCCGCCTAGTGGCTCCAAAGAGTTCTTTCGATCCAGCAAAAGTAGGTACGGTGCTTCTTGCCCCTTCCGAATGGTGGCGCGTCTACTCAAGCAAGTACCCGGCGACGGCATTTAACGCATC
>CANBYM010000201.1 GCA_947373605.1 Comamonadaceae bacterium | reverse complement strand
CGGGAACCTAAGTGCGATAAGCCTCAGGGTCGAGACGGCGCATTTCCGACTCGATCCATTCCTGCACTTCACGCATCAGCTCTTCAGGCTGGCGCCCGATGCTGGGGATGGGCTTGCCAATGGACACATCCACAATGCCGGCACGTTTGATGAATGCTTTGCGAGGCCAGCACTTGGCCGATGTCACTGCCACCGGGATGACCGGTGCGCCGGTCTCTACCGCCAGGCGGGTGCCGCCGGTTTTATAGACACCTTGCTGGCCGCGGGGAATACGCGTGCCCTCGGGAAACATGATGATCCAGATGCCCTGCGCCAGCAGTGTTTTGCCTTGCGCTACCACTTTATTGAATGCGCTGGCACGCTGGCTACGGTCGATATGAATCATGTCCAGCCGACCCATCGCCCAGCCGAAAAACGGTACATAGAGCAGTTCCTTTTTGAACACATAGGCCAGCGGATGCGGCATGAGCGTAGGCATCAAAAAAGTTTCCAGCGTTGACTGGTGCTTTACCAGCAGGATAGCCGGTGCGGTGTCGCCGGTGGGCAGATTCTCGAAACCGGTTACACGGGTTTGAATGCCCAAAATTGCGCGCGCCCCACCCACAGCCCAACTGAGCCAGCGCACCGCCATCCACCACAGCGGTTTGCCGCGCACACGGATGGAGGCCACGAGCATGATGATGCCCCAGGGGATTACCGTGACGAGCATCCAAAGCATGTGCAAACAGGAGCGCAGGAATGGCATAGGGTGTGTGCTCAGACAGTAGCGACAAGATGATCGGCAAAAGCCATCAGATCATCATGCACGATGGTGTTGCGTGGAAATCCGTCGGGCAACTGGCGGTCTTTGAACCCTTCGGATTTGCCGGTCAACACGAGGTGCGGTACACAACCGACGGCTGCGCCCGCGACGAGGTCCCGTACTGAGTCTCCCACCGTCGGCATGCCCTTAAGGTCAATGCCATAGCGTTCGGCGATTTGCTCGTACAGGCCGGACGCAGGCTTGCGGCAGTTGCACAGATCTTCAGGGGCATGCGGGCAATAAAAAATGGCGTCAACCCGGCCGCCTACCGCCGCCAGCATGGCGTGCATTTTGGCGTGCATGGCGTTGAGTGATGCCACATCAAACAAGCCACGACCCAGCCCTGACTGATTGGTTACCACCACTACATGCCAGCCGGCATGGTTGAGTTTGGCAATAGCCTCCAAGGCGCCAGGCAGTGGCTTCCACTCATTGGGCGACTTGACGTACTCCGCGCTGTCTTCGTTGATGGTGCCGTCGCGATCGAGAATACAGAGCTTCATAGTGGTGATGTACTGGCGGGTTACGACGCTAACTTGGAGAGATCCGCCACGCGGTTCATGGCGATATGCAGGCTTTTGAGCAGCCCCAAACGGTTAAGGCGCAGGTCAACCTGCTCGGCATTGACCATGACATCTTCAAAGAAGGCGTCCACCGGCGCACGCAGCGCAGCAAGGCTTTGCAGCGAGCCGGTGTAATCACCGGCCTGCCACTGGGTTTGTGCTTTGGGCAATTCGCATTGCATGGCGGCGTACAAGGCTTTTTCAGCATCCTCTTGCAAGAGAACTTCGCTCACATGGGCGTCCACGTCGTCGGTCTTTTTGAGGATGTTGCCAATGCGCTTGTTTGCAGCGGCCAGCGCAGGACTCTCCGGTAGCGCAGCAAAGGCGCGCACTGCGAGCAGGCGTTTAGGAATATCGCCCAAGCGCTGCGGACGCAATGCCAATACGGCGTCAACTTCCTGCGCGCTGTAGCCTTGCTCACGCAGTGCGCCAGCCAACCGGTCGTAAATAAAGTCCACCAGTGCAAGGGATGCGTCTTGAATCTTGTCGCCAAAGGCGGGCGTAGCAGACTGAACCAGGGTTGTCAGATCCAGCGGCAAATCTTTTTCGACCAGCATGCGCGTGACTCCCAGCGCATGGCGGCGCAGGGCAAAGGGATCTTTATCACCCGTGGGCAGGTTGCCGATACCGAACATACCTACTAATGTTTCGAGTTTGTCGGCCAGTGCCACCACAAGGCCGGTCGTATTGCGGGGCAAGTCGTCGCCTGCAAAGCGCGGTTTGTAATGGTCCTCAATCGCAAGCGCGACCTCCTCGCTCCACCCGTCATGGCGCGCATAGTAGCCGCCCATGATGCCCTGCAGCTCGGGGAATTCGCCCACCATGTCGGTCACCAGATCGGTCTTGGCAAGGCGCGCTGCGGTGTGCACATGGTCAATCGCGGGCACGGCCTGTGTGTTACCCGAAATAGCGGCGTGCTCCAGCAAAGCATGGATAGCTTGTGCGATGTGGCTGACCCGCAGTGTGCGTTCGCCTTGGGTTCCAAGCTTGTTGTGATAAACGACTTTGGCGAGGCTTTCAACGCGAGACTCCAGTGTCTTTTTGCGGTCCTGGTCAAAGAAGAATTTGGCATCGGCCAGACGGGGACGCACGACGCGCTCGTTACCGCCAATGACAGCACTGGCATCCGCTGGCGAAATATTACTCACCACCAGAAACTGATGTGTCAACTTGCCTTGCGCATCGAGCAGAGGGAAGTATTTCTGGTTGGCCTTCATGGTGAGAATCAGGCACTCCTGCGGCACTTCCAGAAATTCAGCTTCAAAGTTACAGACCAACACGTTAGGACGCTCGACAAGTGCGGTGACTTCATCCAGCAGTGCGTCGTCCTCAATAGCAGTTGCTCCGTTACCCACGCGCAAAGAAGCTGCCTGTAGCTGGCGCACGATTTCGGCACGGCGTTCCGCAAAGCTGGCAATGACTGCGCCATCCACATGCAAGCTTGCAGCATAACTGTCCGCATTTTGGAGCACGACGGGTGACACAGCGGCCTCAAAACGATGGCCCTGCGTTGTACGCCCCGACTTGAGGCCCAGCGCCTTTACCGGCACCACATCGTTTCCATACAAAGCAACCAGTCCATGTGCGGGGCGCACGAAACTTACACTGGTCCACCCCGGCAATTCACAGTCGCTTTGCAACTGGTAGGTCATGACCTTGGGGATGGGAAGCTTGGCGATGGCTTCGTCGATGGCTACTTGCAGCCCCTCGGCAAGTGTTGCGCCTTTTACGGTACTTTCATAAAACAGGGCTTCGGCTTTGCCATCCACAGCGCGCTTGAGGCCGGGCACAACCGATGCATCAGCGCCCAATGCAGTGAGCTTCTTGAGCAAGGCGGGCGTTGCTGCACCGTTGGCATCCAGACCTACTGTAACGGGCATCAGTTTGGCCAATACGGATTTGTCAGCGGCTTGCGGCAATGCGCCGGTGATATGCACTGCCAGGCGACGTGGAGAAGCGAACTCAATGACAGGTGATGAAGCCTCAGCCAATCCCTGCGATTTGAGTGATTGCGCAAGTACCGATGCAAAGGCCTCGCCCAACTTTTTAAGTGCCTTGGGCGGCAATTCTTCGACAAACAATTCAACCAGCAAATTTTTCATGGTTTTGATTTTCCTGGCCCGCGCGTTCAGGCGGCCTTTTTAGGCATTTGTTCAATCCAGGCGCGGGGGGCCATGGGAAATCCAAGACGTTCACGGCTTTCAAAATAGCATTGCGCCACCGCACGCGCGAGGTTACGGATGCGGCCGATGTAAGCGGCACGCTCCGTCACGCTTATTGCGCCGCGCGCATCGAGCAGGTTGAAACTGTGGGCCGCCTTGAGCACTTGCTCATAAGCGGGCAAAGCCAATTGCGACTCGATGAGATGCTTAGCTTGTTTCTCGTGGGCATTGAATGCGGTGAATAGAAAATCCGCATCGCTATGTTCAAAGTTGTAGGTCGATTGTTCAACTTCGTTTTGCTTGTAGACGTCACCATAGCTGAGGCCCTCAGTCCAGACGAGGTTGTATACGTTGTCTACCCCTTGCAGGTACATGGCAAGGCGCTCAAGTCCATAAGTAATTTCGCCCGTCGCGGGTTTGCAATCGATGCCACCGACTTGCTGAAAGTAGGTGAATTGGGTGACTTCCATTCCGTTGAGCCACACCTCCCAACCCAGGCCCCATGCGCCCAGTGTCGGGTTTTCCCAATCGTCTTCTACGAAGCGGATGTCATTGGCCTTGAGGTCAAAGCCCAACGCTTCAAGTGAACCGAGGTACAACTCCAGAATGTTTGCCGGGGCAGGCTTCAAGACAACCTGGTATTGGTAGTAATGTTGCAGGCGGTTCGGGTTCTCGCCATAGCGGCCGTCTTTCGGGCGGCGGCTGGGTTGCACATAAGCGGCCCTCCAGGGCTCGGGGCCGATTGCGCGCAAAAAGGTTGCGGTGTGCGAGGTACCCGCACCTACTTCCATATCGTACGGCTGCAAAAGTGCGCACCCCTGTTGAGCCCAGTATTCTTGTAAGCGCAGGATGATTTGCTGGAATGTAAGCATTCGTTGTGGGATCGATTGATCCTTCTGGACTTCGTGGAAACCCTAGATTTTACGGGCTGTCTGCACGTCAAGTGCCTTATCGTTGTTTTGATTTTGAACGCGAGCCGGCAAACAGGATTCCTCCGATAACAATCCAGTAGGGCCATAACCCGAATCGTGAGATCCACCATGCAAAGGGAGTAATGCCTGTTCGTCCCTCTACGGTACCCGTCAGCACCCCTTGTGTTGATCGCGGCAAAGCGGCAACTACCTGACCTTTGTGGTCAATGATGTTCGTGGCGCCTGTATTGGTTGCGCTCACAAAGGGGCGTTCAAATTCCAATGCCCGCATGCGAGATATTTGGAGGTGTTGGTCAATCACAAGGCCCCCGCCAAACCACCCCAAGTTACTCACATTGACAAAGATGGTTGGCGCGGTGTTGGTGTCGGAAAAACGCACTCCCAACTCTTCACCGAACAAATCTTCGTAGCAAATATTGGGAGCTAGTCGCTGATTGGCGAATACAAACGAGGGCTGACCCAGCGCTCCGCGATTGAAATCTCCCAGCGGAATATTCATCATGCGCGTGAACCAGCGAAACATTGGCGGAATGAATTCGCCGAATGGAACCAGATGGTGTTTGTCGTATCGATATTCAACGCCACCGCTCAAGCCCGCAACTGAATTGGTATATCCGGTTTGGAAATTTCCCAACGGAAGACCTGACACGAGGGCAACATCCGGACCGGAAAATCGTTTTTGAATCGTTGCAAAATACCCTGCGGGCAATTCCTGTGGCAGCAGGGGGATGGCTGTTTCCGGCGCCACCGTGAGTTGGGACACACTGTGAATCATGCCATCTGCGTACCACTGAAGTGCGGCTGGAACGCCTGTACTTTCTTCAAACTTTTCGCTTTGCGCGATATTTCCTTGCAACAGCGTGACCGTGAGCGGCCCGTTAGATTTTGTCCACTCCGCTGGTCCAAGGCAGACACCAGCGATCAAGACTACAACAGCAAGACCCAGCTGCCAACGTGGCATCCTGAATGGCATTGCGAATGTCGCGGCAATCCACACTGCAATTGCACCCACTCCATAAGAACCACTGTAAGGGATGTAGGTGGAAAGTGGCCCGTCGGTGTGTGCATATCCTGGCGCGCCCCATCCAAAACCCGTTAGCCACGTTCCACGCGCCATTTCTGCAGCTGTCCATAGTGCTGAAAATACCAACGCCTGCGTTGCGGGACTTTTATTCGCATACTTTGCTTGCAGATATGTTGCTGCGCCGTAGTAGGTACTTAGGGCGGCGGCAAGCCCAAGCAATGCCAATACTGCAGCCCAACCTTCTAATCCACCGTAGGTATGCATGGCGGTATACAGCCATCCAAACGTGCAAGCCAACCACACTGTTGCGTACAAGGCCCCGGTTAGAAACTTGGGAAGGAATTCAAAATGCCTGGTGAGCAACCAGAAAAAAATACATGTGGACGCCATTTGCACCCACCAAACGGGTGCGCCTATTTGGATAAATTCGGTCAGTGGCCAAGCGGTACTGGCCGCACCCAGGACTGCGCAGCCAACAAGTCCACTTACCTGTAGCCCCTTGCGCCACGGGACTGCCAAATTCATTCCTGTCCACGGGCAGTTGGGAATACCTTGAACCACTTTACTGCGCCGGCTTTTGTGTGCAAGACCACAAAATCCAAACCTGCCAAACTAAAACGTTCCCCCCGTTTAGGCACATGGCCCATCTCGTGCGCAATCAGACCACCGATGGTTTCAAAATGGTCGTCCGGATCGTGACCCGCCAAGACAACTGAGAATGCATCGTTTACTCGCTCTATCGGCGTATCTCCGCTGACACGATATGTTCGATCCGCCAAGCCAAAAATGTCACCCTCGTCTTCGGCAATGTCGAATTCATCTTCAATTTCCCCGACGATTTGTTCAAGGACGTCCTCAATCGTGATGAGGCCAGCAACCCTACCAAATTCGTCGATGACAATGGCAAGGTGATTGCGGTTTCCCTTGAAGTCTCGCAATAGGTCATTGAGTCCCTTGGACTCCGGCACGAACACCGCGGGCCGTAAAAGTGCTCGAATATTCAACTCGGGCGCACGCTGAAGTTTAAGCAAATCCTTGGCCATCAGGATGCCAATGATGTTTTCACGAGCACCTTCAAATACAGGGAAGCGTGAGTGTGCCGTGTCAATTACTTGATTAAGCTGCGTGTCGATATCAAGCGCAATATCAAGTAAATCCATGCGCGTAGCAGGCACCATTGCATCGCCCGCTGTCATATCGGCCATTCGAATGACCCCTTCAAGCATCAATCGTGAGTCCACTCCAATCAAGTGATTCTCTTGCGCTTCCACAAGCGTCTGAATTAATTCATCAGTGGAATCAGGACCGGGATGAATAAATTCCGCGATCTTTTTAAGTAATGAGCG